>DAOUAB010000024.1:0-138318 GCA_034434015.1 Anaerolineales bacterium | reverse complement strand
TCAGGCCGGCGTACACCAGCGGCAGCATGACGTTGTCCAGGGCCGTGGTGCGGGCCAGCAGGTTGAACTGCTGGAACACGAACCCGATCTTGCGGTTGCGGATGTCGGCCAGCTGGTTGTCCGACATTTTCTCCACCGCTTCCCCGGCCAGCTGGTAGCCGCCGCTCGTCGGCGCGTCCAGGCAGCCCAGGATGGCCATGAGCGTGCTCTTGCCTGAGCCGCTCGGCCCCATGATGGCCGTCATCTCGCCCGGCTCGATCGTCAGGCCGACGCCGTCCAGCGCGCGCACTTCCGTTTCGCCGAGGCGATAGACTTTCGTCAGGTCGCGGACTTCGATCAGGGCGCTCACGGCTGCCTCCCGGCGCCCATCCCGCCGAACGGGAAGCCGCCGGCGGCCTGCGCCGCCTCGGCCGAGGCGATCAGGACCGTGTCGCCCTCGGTCAGGGCGCCGCGCACCACCACCCGTTGATCCTGGATCAGGCCGCTGGTGACGGCGACGCGCTCGCGCCGGGGGGTGCCGTCGGCGTTGCGCGTGAGCCGGGTGACGTACTCGCCCTGGTCGTCCAACTGCACGGCGTCCAGCGGCACGGCCAGCGCGCCGGCCTGTCGGTCGGTGATGATGCTGACGTCGGCTGTCATGCCCAGCAGCACGCGCGGATCGGCGGCTTCGGCGGCGACATCCACACGCACGGTGTAACGCACCAGGCCCTGCACGGCCTCGCCCACCGGGTTCACCAGGCCGACCGTCCCGGCCAGGGTCACGCCGGGCAGGGCGCCGAAGGTCAAGGTCACCTCGTCGCCGGGCGTCACCTGGCCGATCTCGGACTCGTCCACCTGGGCTTCCACCTGCAGGGTCGCGCGGTCCGCGACCACCACGGCCGGCTGGCCCTGGACGACGGCATCGCCGGGCTGGTAGTTGACCACCAGGACCTCGCCGTCGAAGGGGGCGACGAGGACGAGCTGGTCGAGCACGGCCTGGGCCACCTGCACGCGCACCTCGGCGGCGCGCACGTCGTCCGGGTCAGCGCCGTGGCGCAGCTCGTCCAGCGTGGCCTGAGCCTCGGCCAGCCTGGCCCGGGCCACGGCGAGGTCGGCTTCGGCCCGGGCGCGGTCGAGCGCGTCCGGCCCGCGTTGGGCCGCCTCCAGGTTGGCGCGGGCGGTGTCCAGGCTCTTCTGCGCGTCGGTGATGGCGTTGGCGTTCCTGGCCTGCGCCTGCTCGAAGTTGTAGAGCGCCGTCTGATAATCCTGGACCGCGCGGTCGTAGGCCTTTTGAGCGTTCTCCAGCACATTGCCGTGCTGCTGGCCGTAGCCCGGATACTGCGCTTCCAGGTCCTGATATTTCTTCAGGTTGTTGGCGGCGTTCTCCAGGGCATCCTGGGCGTTGCGCAGGCTGGTCTGGAAATTGGTGATCTCGGCGTTCTGCTGCGCGGCCGTCAGGTTTTGTTGAGCCCGATTGAATTGATCCTGGTAATACGCCACATCCGGCGCGGCTGTGCGGCGCCAGGCGCGCTCAGCCTTCTCCACCTGGTCCTGCGCGTCGGCCACGGCCTTCTCGGCGTTGGCGATCTGCAGTTCGGTCGGGTTGAGCAGCTCGTCCAGCGCGTTCTGAGCGTTGATCAGGTCGGCCTGGGCCTGGATGATGTTTTGCGGCGCGGTGTCGATATCGAGCCTCATCAGCACGTCGCCGGCCTTCACCCGGTCGCCCACTTTCACGTTCACGGTCTCAACGTAGCCCGTCGTCTTCCAGGACAGGGTCGCCGACTGCCGCGCGGCGACCGCGCCGGAGGTCTCCACGGCCTCCACGGCCGTCAAGACCGTGACCGGCGCCGTCTCCACGGCCAGATCGGACCCGCGCGCGCCCGGCCGGGCCACGGCGCACGCGCCGAGGACCACACTGCCCAGGATTACCACCGCTGACAGCCTCCAAAGCAATTTCCTCTTCATCGCCTATCTCCTTGTGTCAAATCGCTCGCACTGTAAGCCGGATTTGTGCAGAAATTGTGGAGACGGGGAGGGGGAGTGTGGAGGTCGCAGGCCCGGTGGGCCCGCTTCCGGCGGAAGCTGTCGCTTCCGGCGGAAGCTGTCGCTTCCGTTATCCAGCGCCAAAACACGAGCGCGGCGCGGCGGTCGTTTTTCGAATTTTGTGTAGTTTCCCACCAGCCGGGACGCACGGCTGTGCGCCCCAACGCTTTACACAGGAAATGGGATACGGCCCCGAAGGCCGGGTGGGGTAGGGTGAGGGCGGCTATAATCCCCCCATGCGTTATCGTCTGCTTGCTATTCTGGCATTGACCCTCGCCGTCATCGCCGCCTATGCCTGGCGGGACGCGCTCCACGCCTGGGCCTATTCGCTGACAGGCGAGGAGCAGCCGGCGGCCCAGGTCCGCGGCCTGTGGAACCTTGCCGTCGGCTGGCTGCGCCCGCCGCTGGACCTGCGGCCCGAGACCCCCATCCAGCACAACGGCGTCAACCCGTTCGGCATCAACACCTTCCTGCAGCAGGAGGTGGAGCCTGCCAAACGCGAGCGTCAGGTGCAGCTCATCGCCGAGGCCGGCTTCCGCTGGCTGCGCCAGGAGTTCCCGTGGGCCGACATCGAGATCGCGGCCAAGGGCGATTTCAGCGACTGCCGCAACGGCCCGTGCATTTCCGCCTGGGACAAGTACGACCAGATCGTGGGCCTGGCCGAGCAGTACGGGCTGGAGATACTCGTGCGCCTCTCCTCGCCGCCGGCCTGGAGCCGCGCCGACGGCGACGCGCGCGGGGCGTTTGCGCCGCCGGACAACCCGGCCGACTTCGCCGACTTCGCCGCCGCCGTGGCCGAGCGCTACCGGGGCCGCCTGCGCTACTTCCAGATCTGGAACGAGCCCAACATCTACCCGGAGTGGGGCGACCAGCCGGCCGACCCGGAGGCCTACACCCGCCTGCTTTGCTCGGCGTACGAGCGGCTTAAAGCCGCGAATGCGGATGTCGTCGTCGTCGCCGCGCCGCTGGCGCCCACCAACCCGCTCGGCCTGGTGAACCCGGCCACCCGCGCCGCCGCCGAGCTGAACGACTTCGTCTACCTGGAGCGCATGTACCGGGCCGGCGCCAGGCGCTGTTTCGACGTGATGAGTGTGCAGGGCTACGGGCTGGGCAGCGGGCCGACCGACCGGCGTATGCGGCCCCTGCACTTCAATTACGCGCGCAACCTGTTCATCCGCGACCTGATGGTGGCCCACGGCGACGCGCACAAGGCGATCTGGATCGCGGAGATGAACTGGAACGCGGCGCCGCCCGAGGTGCCGTCCATCTTCGGCCGCGTCTCGGAGGCGCAGCAGGCGCAATATGCGGCGCAGGCGTATGCGCGGGCGCAGGCCGAATGGCCGTGGGTGGGCGTGAACGCCTTCTGGTTCTTCAAGCGCGCCTCAGACGCCGAGAAGGATCAGGCCTGGTACTACTTTCGCATGGCCGACCCGGATTTCACCCTGCGCCCGGTCTATTTCGCCGTGAAGGACTACATCGCCGGGGCGCGCGTCATGTATCCGGGCTGGTTCCAGGAGGACCATTGGGCCGTGGAGTGGGCGGGCTGGCGCGTCGCTGACGACCCGGCCGCCACGTTCGGCCGGCAGCGCGTGGCGGAGCGCGCCGGCGCCAGCGCGCGCTTCACGTTCAGCGGCACCGACCTGTTCGTGGTCGCGGCTCGCGGCCCGGCCGGCGGACGCCTGACCGCAAGCGTCGCTGGCGGCCCGCCCCGGACCTTCGACCTGACGGCGGACGCCGCGCAGCATCAGGTCCGCGTGCCTGTGGCGCTACGCCTGGCGGACGGCCGGCACACTGTGGAGATCACAGCCGAGCCCGGCGCCAGCGTGGACGGTTTCATCGTGCGGCGCACGCCGGACCGGACCGGCGGGCTGCTGGCCGGGCTGCTGGCGGCGTTGGCGGCGGCCTGGCTGGGCGTGAGACGGAAGACCGCCGACGCCGGACGAAAGTAGGCCCTGTATGCCGGGCGCTCGTCCTTCATCGGTCGTCCTTCGTCTGACGTGCCTGGCCGTCCTGCTCCTCGCCGCGAGCTTGCGTTTCTACCGGATCGACTTCCAGAGCTACTGGAACGACGAGGGCAACTCGCGCGTGCTGGCAGCGCGGGACGCGCCGACCCTTTTGCGCAACGCCGCCGCCGATATCCACCCGCCCGGCTACTATCTGCTGCTCAAGGCCTGGCGCGGCCTGCTGGGGGAGAGCGAGTTCGCCCTGCGCGGCCTCTCGGCCTTTGCCGGCGTCGCGCTCACGGCCCTGCTTTACCGCCTGGGCCGGGAGTGGCTGGGGCGCGGCGCAGGCCTGGCGGCGGCCCTGTTCGGCGCGATCAACCCGTTCCTGATCTACTACTCGCAAGAGGCGCGCATGTATGCGCTGCTGGCGGCGGCGAGCGCCGGGTCATTTTTGCTTTTCGAGAAACTGTGGCCTCAGAGATGGGACGCCTGGCGCCTGGCGCCTGGATACTGTCTGGTGACGGCGCTGGGCCTGTACACGCACTACGCGTTCGGTTTCGTCCTCATCGCCCAGAACCTGGTCGCGGTGCTCAGGCTGGCCGGCCCGTGGCGTCCGCCCTCAGGGGCTTCCCTCTTTCGTCCCCGCTCTCCGGTCACTCAGTGGTTCAGCCTCCAGCTCGCCGTCCTGTTGCTCTACCTCCCCTGGCTCCCAAACGCCTACCGCCAGCTCACCGGCTGGCCGGCCGCGCGCGAGTTTCATCCGTTGTGGCAGTCGTTTCTCGATTTAGCTCGCTACCTGGCCTTTGGCCGCACCCTCCAGACCGCCGAGGCCATAGGGGGTTTGGCCGCCGTCGCCGGGCTGGCGCTGCTTGGGCTCTGGCTTCAATCTCCGCTCCCCGGTCTCCGATCCCCAACCCTGACCCTGCTCGCCTGGTTGTTCGTCCCGGCCGGTCTCACCCTCGCATTCGGTCTGCTTACCGAGGCCTTCTCCAAGTTCCTGCTCGTCGCCGCGCCGCCGCTGTGCCTGCTGTTGGGGGGAGCTTTCAACGGCCAGCGGTCAACGGTCAGACGGGCCCGGCTCCTGAAGCTTGGGGCCTGGGGTTTGGGGTTTGGGGTTCTGTTCTTCACGCTTCTGTCCCTCCATAACCTGTACTTCAACCCCGCTTATTTCCGCGACGACTATCGCGGTATTGCCCGCTACATCGAGTCCATCGCGCGCCCGGACGACGCCATCATCACCCATGCGCCCAACCAGGTCGAGGCCTTCGCCTACTACCATCGCGCCGACGCGCCCGGCGCCGCGCCGATCTACCCGCTGCCGGAAACGCGCCCGCTGGACCCGGCCCGCACGGAGGCGCAGCTCCGCGAGATCGCCGCGCGCCACGCCCGCGTGTTTGTGCTGTACTGGGGCGACCAGCAGGCCGACCCGGAGCGCTTCATCGAGGGCTGGCTGAACGCCAACACCTTCAAGGCCGGCGACCAGTGGTTCGGGCAGGTGCGGCTGGCGACCTACGCCGCCGCCCGCCCGGCGACCGAGCCGGCGACGCGGGTGGAGGCGCGTTTTGGCGCGCAGATTCGGCTGGACGGTTACGCGCTCCCGGCGGCGGCGCTGGCCCCGGGCGACATCCTGCAACTGACTCTGTTCTGGCGCGCGGACGCCGCCCCGGCCGAGCGCTACAAGGTCTTCGTCCACCTGTACCGCGACGTGAATGCGCCGCCGGTGGCGCAGCAGGACGGCGAGCCGGGCGGCGGGCTGGCGCCGACCACCACCTGGACGCCCGGCGTGCGCGTGGCCGACAACCACGGCGTCCTGGTCCCGGCGGACCTCCCGCCGGGCGATTACCGGCTGATGATCGGCCTGTATAACCTGGCCGACGGCGCGCGGCTCCCCGTGTCAGTTGGCGATACAATATCGGGAGATCGCCTGGATTTGGGCAACATTGCCGTGCGACCATGACCGAGGGCCCTATGAAAGTCATCATCACCGGCGGCAGCGGCCTGATCGGCCGGGAGCTGACTGCCAGCCTGGCCGCCGACGGCCACGAGATCATCATCCTCAGCCGCGATCCTGACCGCGTCACGAACCTGCCTTCGCACGCCCGCGCCGTGAAGTGGGATGGGCGGACGGCGCAGGGCTGGGGTCACTGGGTCGACGGCGCGGACGCCATCGTCAACCTGGCCGGCGAGAACATCGCCGGCGCCGATGACGTCTTCGGAATCATCCTGCGCGGGCGCTGGACCCCGGAGCGCAAGCGCGCCATCCGGCAGAGCCGCGCGGACGCCGGCCAAGCCGTGGTCGAGGCCGTCCGGGCGGCGAACAAGAAGCCGGCCGTCGTCGTCCAGGCCTCGGCCGTGGGCTACTACGGCAACCGCGGGAACACCGAGCTGCCCGAGGACGCGTCGCCCGGATCAGATTTCTTCTCGGAAGTCTGCCTGGCCTGGGAGAAGTCCACCGAGCCGGTGGAGGCGCTCGGCGTGCGGCGCGTCGTCACCCGTTCGGCCGTGGTGCTCAGCGCCCAGGGCGGGCTGCTGCCCGTGATCCGGTTCCCGTACAGCCTGTTCGCCGGCGGGCCGCTGGGGAGCGGCAAGCAGTGGTTCCCGTGGATTCACATCAAGGACGAGGTCGCGGCCATCCGCTTCCTGCTGGAGAGCGCCTCGGCCCAGGGCGCCTACAACCTGGTGGCGCCGAACATCCTGACCAACGACGAGTTCGGCCGCCTGCTGGGCCGCGTGATGCGCCGGCCGCACCTCATCCCGGCGCCGGCCTTCGCGCTCCGGATCGCCCTGGGGGAGATCGCGGACCGGCTGGTGCTCACCAGCCATCGCCAGGTGCCCCGGCGTCTTCAGCAGGCCGGCTTTCGCTTCAAGTTCCCCGAGGCCGAGACGGCGTTGAGGGACCTGGTGCGGTAGCGCAACCCGGTCACTCGAGGCGGCGCGGCGAGACGTTATGAGCTGGATCAAAGTCCTGGCGGAGTCTGAGTTGAAGCCCGGCGCTCGCCGGGTGGTGGACGCCGGTTCGCGGCGCGTGCTCCTGGTGCACCACCTGGGCCAGGTCTTCGCCGTGGCCAGCGCCTGCCCGCACATGGGCCTGCCGTTGCGCTGGGGCAAGTTGAACGACGATTGCAGCCTCACCTGCCCCTGGCACCACAGCGCCTTCGATCTGCGCACCGGCGACGTGAAGGACTGGAGCCCGTGGCCGCCGGGCCTGGGCGTGGTGCTGGGCGCGCTCTCGCGCCGCAAGGCGCTGCCGGTGTTCCCGGTCAAAGTTGAAAGCGGCGCGATTTGGGTGGACGCCGACGTGTAGACGCCCTCCGGCTTGCGGGGGCGGGGCCCGCCTCCGCCCGATGACCGATGAGCAGAACGCCCGCCTCTCTCGATCTCCCCCTGGCCGCGCGCTTCACGGCCCTGGCCCTGGGCTGTGTCCGGCGCGAGTTCCCGTATCAGCCTCAGCACGTCCTGGCCGGCCCGGACGACGCGCGCCGGCCGCGCGCCCTGCACCCCGCCTTCTACGGCTGCTTCGACTGGCACTCATCGGTCCACGGCCACTGGCTGCTAGTCCGCCTGCTGCGCCGCTTCCCGGACCTGCCCCAGGCCGCGGCCATCCGCGCCGCGCTGGACGAGAACCTGGCCGCCGAGAACCTGCGCGTCGAGGCCGATTACTTCCGCGCGCGGCCGGGCTTCGAGCGCCCCTACGGCTGGGCCTGGCTGCTCAAACTGGCCCAGGAGCTGGGGGCCTGGCACGACGCCGACGCCCGGCGCTGGTTGCAGAACCTCCAGCCGCTGGCCGACGTCATCGTCGCCCGTTACCTGGAGTTTTTCCCTCGCCAGACCTACCCGATCCGCGCCGGCACGCACGCCAACACCGCCTTCGGCCTGGCCTTCGCCTGGGACTATGCGGTGGCCGTCAACCACGCCCCGCTGCAGGACCTGGTCCGCGCGCGCGGCCTGGACTACTTCGGCCGGGACCGCGACGGCCCGGCGCGCTGGGAGCCGGGCGGCAACGACTTTCTCTCGCCGTGCCTGGTCGAAGCCGACCTGCTGCGGCGGCTGCTGCCCGCGGCCGATTTCGCGGCCTGGCTGGACGGCTTCCTGCCCGATCTGCGCGCGGGCGGGCCGGCGGGCCTGCTCACGCCGGCCGTGGTGACCGACCGGACCGACGGTCAGCTCGTGCACCTGGATGGTTTGAACCTCAGCCGGGCGTGGTGCTTCTTTGAGCTGGCCCGCGCCCTGACGCCGGACGATGTGCGCCGGCCCGTGCTCGTGGAGGCCGCCGCCCGTCACCTCGAGGCCGGCCTGGCCCACGTCGCCAGCGGCGACTACATGGGCGAGCACTGGCTGGCGACGTTCGCGGCGTATGCGTTGGAACGCGCGGCGGCGCTATAATCGCCGCCATGCGCCTCCTCCGCTACCCGGCCTTCCTGTCCGTCTCCCTCAGCCACCTCGGCGTCGACGTCCTCAACGGGCAGGTCGGCGTGCTGCTCGCCGCGCTCAGCCTCACGCTCGGCCTGAGCAACGCGCAGATCGGCCTGATCGCCACCGCCTACGCGATCCTGGGCTCGCTGACCCAGCCGTTCTTCGGCTGGCTCTCCGACCGGGACGGCGGGCGCTGGACGCTGGCGGGCGGCGTGCTGTGGATGGCGGCCTTCTTCGGACTGCTGGCCCTGGCGCCGGCCGGCTGGGCGCTCCCGTTCATGCTGTTGGGCTCGCTGGGCTCGGGCGCCTTCCACCCGCCGGGGACCGCGCGGGCGGCGCAGGTGGGGGCGCTGGGGCTGGCGGGTCAGGCGGCCACCGCGGCGTCGATCTTCTTCCTCTTCGGGCAGGTTGGCCTCTCGGCCGGCCCCGCCGTCGGCGGCTTCCTGCTCGAACACGTCGGCCGGCCCGGGCTCTTCGGCCCGGCGGCGCTGACGTTTCTCCTGGGGCTGTTCACGTTCTGGGCTCTGCCGGCGGGCGCCGGTTCGCCCTCGCGCCCGGCCGCGACCGGCGCGCACCCGGCCGGCGCGCGTCCCCTGGTCGTCCCGGCCCTGGGGCTGCTGGTCCTCATCCTGGTGATCTCGGGGTTGCGCGTGTGGGCGCAGAGCGTCATCACCACCTTCGGCCCGAAGTTCCTCCAGGACCTGGGCCTGACCTCGAGCGAGTACGGCGCGGTCGTGGGGGTGTTCATGGCCGGCACCGCGATCGGCGGGGTGCTGGGCAGCTCGCTGGCCGACCGGTGGAGCTACCCGCGCACCATCCTCCTCTCGCAGTTGCTCAGCCTGGCGCCGTTCGTCCTGTTCCCCCTGGTCCGCGGACCGTGGCTTTATCTGCTGGCGGCGCTGGCCGGCCTGTTCAATGGCGGCCCGCACAGCATCCTGGTGACCATGGCGCAGCGGACTCTGCCCGGGCGGGCCGGTTTCGCGTCCGGCCTGATCCTGGGCCTGACCTTCGCGCTGGGGGCCCTGGGGACATCGTTCACCGGCTGGCTGGCGGACCGGACCGGGCTGGCCCTGGCGCTGCAGCTGAACGCGGCCCTGGCCGGGCTGGCGGCGCTCCTCAGCCTGGGACTGGTGCTCCGGCGCAGCCCGGCCCCCGCGCCGGCGCCGACCGGGGATTAGACAACTCAGAGCTTCGGCAGCACGATCGACTGCTGGTTCTGATACTTGCCCTTCTTGTCCGCGTACGACACCTCGCACACCTCGTCGGCCTCGAAGAACAGCACCTGGGCGATGCCCTCATTGGAATAGACCTTGGCGGGCAGCGGGGTGGTGTTGGAGATTTCGAGCGTGACGTAGCCCTGCCACTCCGGCTCGAACGGCGTGACGTTGACAATCAGGCCGCAGCGGGCGTAGGACGATTTGCCCAGGCAGACCGTCAGCACGCTGCGCGGGATGCGGAAATACTCCACCGTCTTGGCCAGCACAAACGAGTTCGGCGGGATGACGCAGACCTCGCCCTTGAAATCGACCATCGACTTCGGGTCGAAGTGCTTGGGGTCGACGGTGGCCGCGAAGACGTCGGTGAAGATCTTGTACTCATCGGCCACGCGGATGTCGTAGCCGTAGGACGACACGCCGTACGAGATCACGCCGTCGCGGACCTGGCTGTCCACGAACGGCTCGATCATGCGGTGCTCCAGCGCCATGCGTTTGATCCAGCGGTCGGACTTGAGACCCATACACAGACTCCCAAACGGATAGTTGATGGCGGATGGCAAAACTTACCGCTCGTCGCGCTGAACCGGGTTGCGCAGCACGCCGAGGCCCTCGATCTCCACCTCGACCTCGTCTCCGTCGGCCAGCGGGCCGGCGCCGGCCGGGGTGCCGGTGAGCAGCACGTCGCCGGGCAGCAGCGTCATCACGGACGAGACGAAGGCGACCAGTTGCGCCACGCTGAAGAGCATATCGTGCGTGGACGTCATCTGGCGCACCGCGCCGTTGACCCGGCACGTGATCAGGGCGTCGGCCGGGTTGAGCGTTGTGGCGATCCAGGGGCCGAGGGGGCAGAAGGTGTCGAAGCTCTTGCCGCGGGTCCACAGCCCTTCGGCGTCGACGATGTCGCGCGCCGTCACGTCGTTGGCGCAGGTGTAGCCCAGCACGTGCCGCAGGGCCTCCTCCGGCGACACCCAGCGCGCCGGGCGGCCGATGACCGCGGCCAGTTCCGCGCCGTGTTCCACCCGCGCCGACTGCGGCGGCAGCCGGATCGGCTCGCCGGTCCCGATGACGGCCGACGGCGGCTTGAGGAAGAGCAGCGGCACGGTCGGCGCCGGCAGGCCGGCCTCGCGCGCCCGGTCGGCGAAGTTGTTGCCGACCGCCACGATCTTGCCCGGCGCCACCGGCGCTAACAGGGCCACCTCCGCCAGCGGCACGGCCTGCGCCTCGCGCCGATAGGCCCCGAACAGGTCGCCGTCCAGCGGGCGGACCGCGTCGCCCTCCAGCACGCCGTAGCGCACGGCGTCGCCTCTGCGGTAACGGATGAAGAGCATCTAAATCCCGATCACCGTTCACCGCTCATGAATCATCACGCTTCACTCACTCCGCCTGCCGGCTCTTCCAGCGCTCCCAGGCCTCCAGGCCGTTGAACGCCGCCTGGGCGTACAGCGCGGACAGGGTCGGGTAGTTATAGACCGTCTGGGCGAAGGCGTCCAGCGCGCCGCCGGCCTGCATGACGTGCAGGCCGATATGGATCAGCTCGGCCGCCCCCTCGCACAGCAGATGCACGCCGAGCAGGGTCTTATCGTGCGGGGAGAAGATCAGCTTGAGCACGCCGCCGGTGTCGCCGATGATCTGGCCGCGCGGGTTCTGGTCCGTATAGGCGCGCCCGACGAGGTACGGCCGCCCCTGCGCCTTGCAGGCCTCCTCGGTCAGGCCCACAAACGCGATCTCCGGGATGGTGTAGACGGCCAGCGGGATGTGCCTCAGCCGGCTGTCGACCGCCGCCCCGAAGGCGTGCCGCACGGCGATCCGGCCCTGCTCCATCGAGACCGACGCGAAGGCGTGGCGCGTCGCGACGTCGCCGGCGGCGTACAGGCCGGGCACGCTGGTCTGCATGCAGTCGTCCACCTGCACAAAGCCCTGCTCGTCCACCGCCACGCCCAACGCTTCCAGACCGAGGTGGCGCGTGTTGCCCACCCGTCCGGCCGCCACCAGCGCGGCGTCGCAGGTCAGCGCCTCGCCGCTCTGCAACTGGAAGGTCAGCTGGGGCTGGCGGTCGTCCACGCTCACGACCGGCTCGTTGAGGATCACGCGCACGCCCTGCTCCTCCAGGTGACGCTTGAAGCGCTCGGCCAGCTCGGCGTCCACAATCGGCAGCAGGCGGCTCTGCAACTCCACCAGCGTCACCGACACGCCGAGCGCCGCGAACATGGCCGCGAACTCCGTCCCCACCACGCCGCCGCCGACCACCACCAGCGCGCGCGGCAGCGGCCCCAGGTCCGCCAGCGTGTTAGCGTCCAGCAGGCGCGGATGGCCGAGCGGGATCTGCGGCGGGCGGTAGGCCGACGAACCGGTGGCGAGCAGGACGGCGGTGGCCGTCAGGTCGACCGTCCGCCCGTCGCCCTGGCGCACGCGCACGGTGTGGGCGTCGCGCAGCTGCGCTTCGCCGCGGACGATCTCGATCCGGTAACGGTCCAGGTTGCGCTGGATCACGCCCCACTCGGCCTCCAGCACCATCTGGCGCCGGAACATGATGTCGGCCAGGGTCAGCCCCGGCTCCAGCGCCAGCTTCAGGCCGTACACGCCGCGCTGGCGGATGTTGGCCAGCAGTTGCGCCATCTCGCGCAGCGTCTTGGACGGCACGGTGCCGGTGTTGATGCCGGCGCCGCCCAGCCGCGGCGCGCGTTCGACCAGGGCGACTTTCTTGCCGAGCCGCGCGGCCTCTTCAGCGCCCTTGGCGCCGGCCGGGCCTGAGCCGATGACGATCAGGTCGTATTGCGACATAGGTTGTGGAACCGCAGAGGGCGGATGACCGCTGACGGATAGCGAACCCAATCATACCATCAGCCATGAGCGCTCAGCGCCCCGCTATTCGCTCTCCGCCCGCGGCTTGCGCCCCCAGGCCAGGTCGTAATCCACCAGCCACGGCTCGACGCGCACCGCCTCCAGGCCAAGATCGGCCAGCAACTGGCGGAAGGCGGCGCGCGACCGGGTCTTGCCCAGGATCAGGGGCGCCTCCCAGCCGACGCGGTTGGTGGTGACCAGCAGGCCGCCCGGCTTGAGCACACGCCGGCACTCACGCAACGCGGCGTGGTCATCCGGCAGGAACTCGAGCGCCTCCAGACAGGTGACCGCGTCGAAGCTCGCCGCCGGGAACGGCAGCGGGCTGGCCGGCGCGCGCACCCAGGCCGTCCGGCCCGGCCAGGCCCCGGCCGCCTCCCGCCCGGCCGTCAGCATGCGCGCCGCCAGATCGGCGTTGACCACCATCCCGTCAAAGGCCGGCTCGCGCAGCAGCGCCCGGGCCACGCGCCCGGTGCCGGCGGCCACATCCAGCACGCGCGGCCCGTCCACCTCGGCCAACGCGGCGGCCAGCGGCAGGCCGAGGATGGCGGACTCGGTCGCGGCGTCGAACTTCTTGATCTCGCGGTCATACCGGCGCGCAACCCAGTCATACAGCGGCACCACCACGCGCGGCCCGAGGTGGGCGCCCTCGGCGAGGATGAGTTCCCAATACAGCAGCAGGCCGACGGCAGCAGGCAGCAGGCAGCAGACCGTGACCAGCGACCAGTCAATGAACATGAGGCGCGCGGACTCAGGCTAACGGCCCACTGCCGACTGACTCGCGAAACTGCATCCGGTACAGCCGCGCGTACAGGCCGTCCCGCGCCAGCAGTTCGGCATGGTTCCCCAGCTCGATCAGGCGGCCGGCCTCCAGCACCGCGATCCGGTCGGCGCGGTGCACGGTGGACAGGCGGTGGGCGATGATGACGGTCGTCCGGTTGACCATCAGCCGGTCCAGGGCCTCCTCCACCAGTTTCTCGGACTCGGAGTCCAGGCTGGAGGTGGCCTCGTCCAGCAGCAGCAGGCGCGGGTCCTTGAGGATGGCGCGGGCGATGGCGATGCGCTGGCGCTGGCCGCCGGAGAGCTTGACGCCGCGCTCGCCGACGACGGTGTCGTAGCCCTGCGGCAGCTGCTCGATGAACTCGGCCGCGTTGGCGGCGCGCGCCGCGGCCTCCAGCTCGGCCTCGGACGCTTCCAGTTTGCCGTAGCGCAGGTTCTCGCGCACGGTGCCGGAGAAGAGCTGCGTCTCCTGCGGCACGATCCCGATCTGGCCGCGCAGCGAGGCCAGGGTCAGCGCGCGCAGGTCGTGGCCGTCGAGCAGCACCCGGCCCTCGGTGGGGTCGTAGAAGCGCGGGATCAGGTTGAAGAGCGTGGTCTTGCCGGCGCCGCTCGGGCCGACCAGGGCCAGCACCTCGCCGGGCTGGATCTCCAGCTCGATGTCGCGCAGCACGGCCGGCGCGGCTTCAGGCTGCCGGCCGTTCGCGGCCGGCGTCTGATACGCGAACGAGACGCGCTCGAACGTCACCCGGCCGCGGGCCGGCGGCAGCGCCAGCGCGCCCGGCGCGTCGCGGATCTCGGGCACCTCGTCCAGCAACTCGAAGACGCGGCGCGAGGCCCCCAGCGCCTCCTGCAGCTGCGCATACAGGCCCGTGAACGCGCCGAGCGAAGCGGCGATGTTGATGCCGTACACCAGGAACGCGATCAGGGCGCCGGGCGTGAGCCGGCCGGCCAGCACCTCCCGGCCGCCGAACCACAACACGCCGGCCAGCGACGCGAAGCCCAGGAAGGCGATCACGGCGCCGAAGGCCGAGCGCACCACGGTCAGGCGCAGGGCGGCGTTCAGCGCGCGCTGGAGCTGCTCGGTGTAGCGCTGGACCTCGTACGGCTCGCGCGTGAAGGCTTTCACCGTGCGGACGCCGGCCAGGGCCTCCTCGGCCGCCGCCGCGCTGTCGGCGGTCTGGTCCTGGACCTCGGTGGAGAGCCGGCGCAGACGCCGCCCGAAGAGCACGGCGTTGACGCTGATCAGCGGCGCCAGGATCAGGATGAAGAGCGTCAGCCGCCAGTTGAGGGCCAGCATCAGGGCCAGCGAGCCCGCGAACGAGACCGCCTGGCCGAGCACGGCGGTGAGGTTGTTGGTGAGCGCCGCGCGCACCAGCGTCACGTCCGACGCCAGCCGCGAGAGCAATTCGCCGGTGCGCCGGTCGGCGAAGAAGCGCACGCTGAGCGTGTGCAGGTGCGCGTAGGTCTCCCGGCGCAGGTCCACCACCACGCGCTCGCCGACATAGCTGAGGGTGTAGCCCTCCACGAAGCGGAAGACCGAGTTGAACAGGAAGGCGCCGATCAGCAGCAGCGTGATGCGGTTCAGCTCGGCCGCATCCCCGCGCGCGAAGACCGCGTCCACCAGGTTCTGCATGATCCAGGGGAAGAGCAGGCTGAGCGCCGAACTGATGACCAGGGCGACGAGGGCCACCGCCATCTGGACCCGGTAGGGGCGCAGATAGCGGAGCAGGCGCGCGATCTGGGCCCGCGACGGCGGGACGAACGGTTCGGCTGGGCCGGGGCGGGCCGGGCGGCGGAGGGCGGAGAACATACCCGGATTGTGCCACGGATTCGGCGCTTTGACAGGGAGCGATGAAGATCGCGTGAAGGCGCGGGCCGCAACTTTCACGCACTTTTCGCGACTGTAGAGGTAACAGGCCGGCCAGCGCGGCGTTTTAGAGTTTGGAGGCCCTTGCCCCGCGCGCGCCCGGCGGCGATGCGCCACCGACGGAGGCCGTATGTTGACAATGAGCGAACTGGATGCCCTGATCGACGCTTATCCCGATCTGAAGCCGGCGCTGCCCCGGATGCGTCTCTCGTTCGCGCGTCAGGCGCGCCCGTTCCATTTGTGGCCGGCCATGAAGCTGCTCTCCGAGGGCCAGCCGTGCGGGGCTTTCCACGCGGTCCTGTCCGGGACCCTCCAGGTCGGCGCGCCCGCCGAGCCCGGGGAGGGTCCGCCGCTTTACTCAGTGCAGCGAGGGGACTTCTGCCCGGTGACCATCGGGTGCCTGCTGGGGCAGGCGCCTTTCCCGGTGCAGGCCGTCGCGTTCACTCAGGTGCGCGGCGTCGCCATCGACCGCCGGTTCTTCCTGGCGCTGGTGCAGAATGTGCCGGCCTTCCGGCTCTCTGTTTTCCGCGCCGTGGCGGAGCGCGTGGTCCAATGGGCGCAGCCAGCGCCGGCCTGGCCGAACGTGCGCCTGACGCCCGGCCGCCTGGCGACGCGCGCGGCTGTCGGCGCGGCGCGCTAACGGCGCACCGGCGTGACAGCGCTTTGACTCAGGGGTGATACGCATCCAGGCTGGGGAATATCTCAGCCTGGTGCGCTTTGGTCACTAACGACCCGATGGGGTGAAAACCGACCAGCAGCGGCGCGTTGTGGCCGGCCGAGATGGCCATGCCCACCACCCGGCCGGTGTGCGCGCTCAGGAGCGGCGAGCCGCTCATGCCGCCCGCCTCGAAGAATTCGTCCATCTGCACCCAGACCGCGGACTCCCCGGCGGCCGTAACCGTCCCAGTCAGCGGCCGTGGATTTCCCCGGCCATCGCCCAGCCCGCTGTAGAGCACCACGCGCTCGCCGGGTTCGGGGGCGCCGCGCCGGTCCGGCGTCAACGCCAGCGCCGCCTCCACCGGACCGTCCGGCGACAGCAGCACATAGTCCAGCGTGAAGTTGTGGCCGGTGAAGACGCGCCCCGGCGCGCCGTGGAAGCGGGTAAAGACGGCCACGTCGTCGCTGGATTGGGGCAGCCGGAAGGTCAGCGACTCTAATCGGCGCCCCAGCCAGCCGCTCAGGTACAGGCTGTGAGCGGTGGTGACGCCGACGAGGTCGCCTGTCTCCAGCCTGAGCAAAAAGCCGCTGCCGATGGCGCCGGCCCCGTCCGCGTACTGCGCCCACTCCTCCAGGCCGGCGTGCCCGGACGGCAGCTCGCCGCGCGGCGCGGTGAGGGCCGGCGGGGGCGGCGTCGGTCCGGCGGTCGGCTCGGCGGCGATGCCGGGCACCAGGGCGATGACGACGGCCTGCAGGTTGTAAGACAACCAGACCAGGCAGACGATGAGCAGGACCAGGGCCGCGATAAGGAAACGGGCGGCGCGGCGCCGGTGAGCGCCGGCCTTGGGGTTGAAGCGCATGGGCGTCGGCCTCGCGGCGGTGATGGGGACAGAATATACCATTTCAACTCCAAAGGGGTCGGCCACGTTGTCCGGATCTCCGCTTGCGCGGACGCGGGGGAGGGCCGGGTCGAGTCACCCGCGGCATCAGCCTTCGTCATACTCTCCGACCGGCCTTCTCAGAACGGGCATTATCTTTCATGGCGCAGTCTCAGCCCGCGGCGCCGCAGCGCGCGATGAAGCGTTCGTCCGACGGCGGCTGGCGCGCGGCCCTGGCCTGGGCGGCGCCGGTCGCGGTCTTCGTCCTGGCGTTGTTCTACTACTGGTTCGGGGTCGCCGACCGGCACGCGGTCTTCCTCTATGCCCACACCACCGTCAACGTCCCGCCGGCCCAGCCGTTCGACGCGCTGACCGTCAGCCGCTACTGGATGGCCGGCCTGGTGGCGGCCGGCGCGGTGCTGGTCTGGTATCCGCTGGGCCTGTGGGCGGCGGGCCGGATCGCGGCCTGGCGCGGACGTGAGTTCGATCCGCCGGCCGGCTGGCGCGTCTGGGCGCTGTGCGCGGCGCCGCTGGCCGTCGGCATCCCGGCCATCACGCTCACCGTCAACGCCCCGACCCTGCCGCCGGACCTGGCGGCGGCGTGCGCGGCGGCGGCGCTGGCGGGCCTGGCCGTGGCGGTGCTGCCGGGCGAATGGGCGGCCCGGCGTCCGATCGACCTGGCCTGGCTGGCGGCGGACGGCCTGGGGCTGGTCCCGGCGCTGACGGCGGTGCGCGCCATCGAACTGCCGGGCCGCGGCCTCTCGATCACGGCGCCTGTGGCCTGGGGGGCGGCGATCGGCGGAACCGTGGCCGGCCTGGCCTGGCTGGGGATCATGAGCGCGCTGCGCGCCTGGCGCCGCCGGCCGGGGCCGGGCGCGGGAGCGCTGCTGCTGGCCGGGTTAGGGATCAGCTACCTCTGCCTGCCGCTCGTCCACTATCTGATTGCCACGCCGCCCGGCTTCCGGTACATCACGGCCGCCAGCAACTTCTTCGCGCTCGAGCCGGCCGTGCAGGCGCTGGCGCTGGCCGTGGCCGGCGCGCAGGCCTGGGGCGCGGCGGCGCTGCGGCGACGGGGTTTCACCGTCGAGAAGGAAACCTCACGCGCTCCGCGCCCTCAACGGTGAGGCCGTTCCGCGCCCGGGATTTGGGATTTGGCCGTTGGGATTTATAATTTCAAGCACGTCCCCTTAGCTCAATGGCAGAGCACACGGCTTACATCCGTGGGGTTGTAGGTTCGAGTCCTACAGGGGGCATTGCATGCATCCGCCCAACTCCATCCACCCCAAGAGCCGGGCCGCGTGGCGGCGCTGGCTCGAGCAGAACCACACCCGCGCCGAGGGCGTCTGGCTGATCAGCTACAAGAAGGCCGCCGGCAAGCCGCGCTTCGAATACGACGAGGCCGTGGAGGAGGCGCTGTGCTTCGGCTGGGTGGACAGCAAGCCCAATAAGCTGGACGACGAGCGCTCGATGCTGTGGTTCGCGCCGCGCAAGCCCGGCACCGGCTGGTCCCGGCCCAACAAACAACGTGTGGAGAGGCTGATCGAGGCGGGGTTGATGGCGCCGGCCGGGCTGGCCAAAGTTGAGGCCGCCAAACGCGACGGCTCATGGAACGCGCTGGACGCGGTGGAGGCGCTGGAGGTCCCGCCCGATCTCGAGCAGGCGCTGGCGGCCAGGCCGGGCGCCCGGTCATACTTCGACGCTTTCCCGCGCTCGGTCAAGCGCGGCATCCTGGAGTGGATCGCCAACGCCAGGAAGCCGGAGACGCGCGCCAAACGCGTCGAGGAGACTGCGCGGCTGGCGGCGCAAAACAAACGTGCGAACCAGTGGCGTCCATGACGCGCCAGCCGGCGCTGGCGGCGCAGAACCAGCGCGCGAACCAATGGCGGAAGCAGCGCGCCGGCGAACGGCGGCGGAGTGGGCCGCGCGCGGCGCTGCGGGCCTGGTGTTCCTCGTCAACGTGGCCTGCGCCCTCGCCTTCCTTCTCCAGCCCGAACTCTATGCGCCGGCTTTTGAGCTCGACGGGACGCCGGGCCGGATCGTCGTGCAGGCGTTCGGGCTCCTGTTCCTGATGTGGAACGCCACCTATCCCCCGGTGCTGTGGCGCCCGCGCGCACACTTCACCCTGTTTGGCGTGGTGCTGGTTCAGCAGGCCCTCGGCCTGGCCGGGGAGACCTGGCTGTGGCTCGGCCTGCCGCCGGCGCACGCGGCGCTCGCCGGCACCGGCCTGCGCTTCATCCTCTTCGACGGCTTCGGCCTGCTGATCATGGCGGCGGCGTACGGGGCGCTCTGGAGAGCGCTGGGCAGATCGTCCGCGTGACGAGCGCCCGCGATGTCCTGCCGGCCGACAATGAGGCCATCAACCCGCCGATTCGAGTTACGCGCTGACGCCGCAGCCGATCTCTTATCGGCCCCGCCTGCCAGGACAGCGTGAGCCCGCCTCACGCTGTCCTGCGTTTTGCGGACGCCGCTGATCTTGTTTCCGGCCGGTTTCCTTGACGGCTCCCTCTGCGCCGCCTACAATCCCCCCTGCTCCCCCGCTCCTTAGCCTCCACACTCACCTGGAGTTATCTATGTCCGACTCTCTCTTCCGCGGCTCGTTGCGCGACCTCGACCCCGAGGTCTACGAACTGTGCCAGATCGAGGCCGAACGGCAGTACCGCAAGCTCATCCTGATCCCGTCCGAGTCCGCCGCCCCGGAGGCGGTGCTGGAGGCGCTCGGCTCGCGCTTCCAAAACCTCTACGCCGAAGGTTACCCGGATGAAGAGACGCGCTTCCTGCCCGAGGCCGAGATCCTGAACTACGAGGCCCGCCTCGGCCATTTCCGCCGCTACGGCGACCCGCGCTACTACAAGGGCACCGAGTACGCCGACATCGTCGAGGCCCTGGCCCGCCGCCGCTGCGCCGAGGTCTTCGCCGCCAACGGGCTGACCCCCGACCAGCTCTACGTCAACGTCCAGGCCCTCTCCGGCGCGCCCGCCAACAACGCCGTGTACAACGCCCTGGTGAACCCCGGCGATACGGTCATGGGCCTGAACCTGCTCTACGGCGGCCACCTCACCCACGGCTCGCCGGCCAACCGCTCCGGCAGGTATTACAAGGTCGTGGCCTACACGATCAACGAGCAGACCGGCCGCATCGACATGGACGAGGTCGAGCGCCTGGCGCGCGAACACAGGCCGAAGATGATCATCGTCGGCTACTCATCGTACCCGTGGATCGCGGACTTCAAGCGCTTCCGCGAGATCGCCGACGCGGTCGGCGCGTACCTGCTGGCCGACATGGCCCACGTCGCCGGCCTGATCGCGGCCGGCGTCTACCCCTCGCCGGTCGGCCTCGCCCATGTCACGACCTTCACCACCCACAAGACCCTGCACGGGCCGCGCGGCGCCTGCATCCTCACCACCGACCCGGCGCTCTCGCGCCGCATTGACCGCGCCGTCTTCCCGGGCGAGCAGGGCGGCCCGCACGTCCACGTCTTCGCCGCCCTGGCGACCACGCTCCGGCTGGCGCAGACGCCGCAGTTTAAAGAGCTGCAGGCCCAGACGGTGAAGAACGCCGCGCGCCTGGCCGCGCGCCTGCAGGCCAACGGCCTGGCCCTGGCCTTCGGCGGCACTGAGAGCCACCTGTTCAACATCGACTGCAAATCCGTCCGCGGCCCGGATGGCACGCCGCTCATGGGCGACGTGGCCGCCCGCATCCTGGACCTGGCCGGCATCGTGGTCAACCGCAACACCATCCCCGGAGACCGGTCGGCGGCCGCGCCCTCCGGCCTGCGCCTGGGCACGCCCTGGGTGACGCAACGCGGCTTCCGCGAGGCCGAAATCGACGCGCTCGGCGACCTGATCGCGGCGGTGCTCAAGGCCTGCAAACCGTACAAGTACCCGGGCCGCAAGGGCGACCTGTTCCGGGCCAAGATCGACTTCGACGCCTTCAACGACGCCAAGCTCAAGGTGCGCGACCTGGCCCGCCAGGCCGGCATCGACTATCAGCCCAGCCAGCACGGGTACCCACACTTCTATTACCTGGATGACGCGGCCCCGGACGCGCCCTACGCCGCCCTGGAGATCGCCGGCGAGCGCGCCGAGGAATTCCTCTATTGGGCGACGACCAGCGACGTGTACGCGCTCGCGCCCGGCGCGAGCCAGGCCACGCGGCTGTACACCCCCAAGGGACAGGTGGAGGGGGTGCTGACGCGCCGAGATGACCCGGCGGGTCGTCTCTACGCCCTGACGATCCCTGCCGAAAAGGCGGCCCTGGTCGCCGCCTGGCTGCGCGACCTTTCGGATGGTTATGTGGCGCCCGACCTGATCGACCTCCAGCGCAAGCTCCCCGGCCCGGTCTATGTGCGCGAGCCGCAGCCGGCGGCGGCCCTGCCCCGGGTTGCCGGCGACGGCCTGGACATGAGCAAGCCGTACTTCGTCGGCATGTCCCTGTGGGCGGTCGCCGCGCCCGAAGCGCTGCCCGCCTTCCAGTGGAAGGAGCCCGAGGACCCGCCGCTGAAGAAGACGCGCCTGAACGAGACGCACCGCGCCCTGGGCGCCAAGATGGTGCCCTTCGCCGGCTGGGAGATGCCCGTGCAGTACACGGGCGTGCTGGACGAGCACCTGGCCACGCGCCAGGCCGCCGGCCTGTTCGACGTCAGCCACATGGGCGTGTGGGACGTGCGCGGCGAGCACGCCGCCCAGTTCCTGGACGCGCTGGTGGGCAACGAGGTCACCGCGCTCCGGCCGGGCGAGAGCCAGTACGCGCACCTGTTGGCCCCGGATGCCCACGTCCACGACGACTGCTACGTCTACTGCCTGGCGCCCGACCACTACCTGATGGTGGTCAACGCCAGCAACGACGACAAGGACTGGGCCTGGGCGAACGCCGTGTTGCGCGGCGAGGTCCTGATCGACGCGGACCGGCCCTGGGCCAAAGCGCCCGCGCGGCCGGGGGTGAGCCTGAGGAACCTGCGCGCGCCGGAGAGCGGCGCCGACCAGCGCGTGGACCTCGCCCTGCAGGGGCCCCGGGCGCGCGACATCCTGCTGGCCCTGGGCGCGGATACGGCGACGACGAAGCGGATCAAGGCGCTGGCGCGCACTCAACTCACCCAGGTCGTCATCGCCGGCTTTGACCTGATCGCGGCCCGCACCGGCTACACCGGCGAGCAGATGGGCTTCGAACTCTTCGTCCACCCGGACCGGGCCGTGGACCTGTGGAACGCGCTGCTGGCCGCCGGCAAACCGTTCGGCCTGAAGCCGTGCGGGCTGGCCGCGCGCGACTCGCTGCGCACCGAGGCCGGCCTGCCGCTGTACGGCGACGAGATGGCCGGGCACCTGGACCTGGGCGTGGGCGACGCCGGCTTCGATTCCTACGTCAAGGTCCACAAACCCTGGTTCATCGGCCGCAAGGCTTTCCTGGCCCAGGAGCGCGAGCGCCGGTCCGAGGTGACCCGCTTCCGCTTCGACGCCAAGAGCGGGCGCATGGCCCACAACGGCGACCCGGTGCTGGCGGCCGACGGGCGCGTCATCGGCGAGGTGACCTGCTGCTCCATCGACACCGACGGCTTCCGCAGCGGCCAGGCCTATCTGGACTTCGCCCACCTCGACGAGGGCACGCCGATCCTGGTCATGCAGGGCGCGGCCGAGGCCTTCGCGGCGGCGGCGCCGCGGCCGGCCACGCGGGCCGAGGTGGAGGCGGCGCTGACGGCCAGGGGCGTCAAGGTCCGCCCGCCGGAGGCGGCCACGGTGCTGAGCCGGTTCCCGAAGAAGAAATAGGCAGGAGGCAGACGACAGGCTGGAGTAGGCCATGGCGGAGCTATACGGACATCACGATCTGAGCCGCATCCTGGCATGGGCCGCTTCACTGGCCCTGGTCCTGTGCGCGTGCACCGCGGCCCCCGCCGCCACACCGACCCCCACCCTCCAGCCGCCGACGCCCTCGCCGCGCATGCCCACGCTGCCGCCGGCCGCCACCGTCACGCCTTTGCCCACCACCACGCCCGCGCCGACGGCTACCGATACGCCGCCCCCGTCCAGCACGCCGGCCGTCACGGCGACGGTCGCTCTCTCGGCCACCGCCGCCCTCTCGGCGACGGCCACGCTCGCGGAGACGCCCACCGCGGCGGCCGTGGACAAGGCCGAGTTCGTGGCCGACGTCACGTTGCCGGACGGCAGCGAAGTCGCCGCCGGATCGCCGGTGACCAAGACCTGGCGCGTGCGCAACGCCGGCGCCACCACCTGGGGGCCAGGTTATGAGCTGGTCTATGTGCGCGGCGAGTCGTTCGGCGCGGCGGACGCCGTCCCCCTCGGCCAGACGGTGGCCCCCGGCCAGACCGCGGACCTCTCCGTCCCCATGACCATGCCCGAGACGACCGGCGTGCGCACCGGCTTCTGGCAGCTTCGCTCCGCAGCCGGGACTCTCTTCGGCGTCGGCGCGGGCGGCAACGAGGCGCTCTATGTGCAGGTGGTGATCATCCCGGCCGGGGCCACAGCCGGCCCGCGCCCCACCATCGCCCCCGGCGAATCGCTGCGCGTCACCTCCGCGACCCTGCGCATGGAGGCGGCCGACTACGCCGGCCCGTGCCCGCACACGCTCGTCTTCATCGGGGTGCTCGAAGTGCAGGGCGCCGGGACCGTCCGTTATCAGCTCGAGGCCACCTCCCAGACGCCAGGCTTCACGTTTACATTGCCGGACCCCATCGAGGGCGCTTTCCCGGGGCCGGGGCCGCAGACCTTCGGGTTGTCGTACAGCCTCGAGATGCGCAACAGCGTGGCCGGCTCCGCCCGTCTGCGCGTCACCGCCCCCAACGAGATCGCGTCCGAGCCCGTCGCCTTCACTCTGACCTGCCAGCCATGACCGTGCTATATCTCATCCGTCACGCCCGCTCTACCTGGAACGCCCAGGGCCGCTGGCAGGGCCAGGCCGACCCGCCGCTGGATGAGGTCGGGCAGCAACAGGCGGCGGCGCTGGCCGCGCACCTGCGCGCCGAGACGTTTGCGGCCGTGTACAGCAGCCCGCTGGCCCGCGCCCGGCAGACCGCCGAACCTCTGGCCCGGTCCCAGGGCCTCGACCTGCGCCTGGACGACCGGCTTAAGGAGCGCCACGTCGGCGAGTGGTCCGGCCTGACCGAGGCCCAGGTGCGGGAACGCTACCCAGAGCATTACCACCCGGGCTGGTGGATCGCCGGCCCGCCCGGCGGCGAGGCCCAGGCGGCCCTGACCGAGCGCTCGCAGGCGGCCTTCCAGGCCATCCTGGCCGCGCACCCGGATGAGACCGTCGCCGTCGTCAGCCACGGCGGCACACTCAACGCCTACCTGGCCGTCCAGCTCGGTATCCCGCCCGGCCGCACCGTCACCTTCCGCTTCGCCAACGCCAGCTTCGCGCGCCTCTCGGTCAAGGGCGACCGCGTCTATGTGGTCAGCCTGGGCGAGACCGCGCCCGTCGATGGCGCAGCCTGACCGGCGATGACCCGCACTCAACCGCCGCTCTTCCGCCGCCTCACCCGCCTTCTCGCGAGCGCGTGGCTCTGGGGGGTGCTGGCCGCCCTCCTCGTCTACGCCGGGGTCTTCAACCCGCCGCTGCTGGCCGCGCTGGCCTGGCTCGGGCTGGGGCTGGCCGGGTTGGGCGCGGCCGTAGCCGCGCTCGTGGGGTTGCTGGGCCGCGCGCCCGGGGACGTCATCCGGCCCGGCGACCCGCGCTCGATCACGCTGGACGCTTACTGGGGACAGCCTCATTTGGTGGCCCTGGCCCGGCAGTGGCTGCGCCTGCTCTCACAGCGCCGGCAATTCGCGGCGATGGGCGGCCGTTTCATCCACGGCGTGCTGCTGGTCGGCCCGCCCGGCGCCGGCAAGACACTGCTCGCCCGGGCGATGGCGGGCGAGGCCGGCCTGCCGCTGGCGTCGGTGGAGGGCCTGCGCTTCCGCGGGACCGTGTGGGGCGCCGACGAACTGCGCATGCGGCGGTTCGTGGCCCAGGCGCGCGGGCTGGCCCGCGAGTACGGCGCCTGCCTGGCTTACATTGACGAGGTCGAGACTCTGAGCGCCGGCGCGCTGGCGCGCCTGTTGTCTGAACTGGACCACCTCGACGATCCCACCGGCTGGGAGCGCGCCCGCCACTGGCTCGCGGCGCGCCTCGGGCGGAGGCCGCCCCGGCGCGACTGGACCCTCCTGTTCCTGGCCTCGGCCCACCGCCTCGACCTGGTTGATCCCGCCCTGCTCAGGCCGGACCGCTTCGACACGCGCCTGCGCGTGGAGGCGCCGGACCGGGCCGGGCGGCGCGCGATCGTGGCCGGTTACCTGAGCCAGGTCCGGCATGACGAGACCGTGGACGTGGACGCCATCGTGGAGGACACGCCGCAGGCGACGCCGGCCCGACTGGCCGCCGCGCTCACCCGTGACGCCGTCCGCCTGGCGCTGGCCGATGGCCGCGACCGGGTCTCACAGTCCGACATTGACCGCGCTTTGCAGGAGCAGGTGTCCGGCTTCGCGCGGCCCATCGACGAGCTGGACCCCAATCAGCGCCGCCAGATCGCGTACCACGAGGCCGGCCACGCGGTCGCCGTCCACTATCTGATGCCCGAGAAGCGCATCGTGCGCGCGACCATCGTGCGGCACAGCGACTCGCTCGGCCACGTCCTGCCGGTGGACCGCGTGGACGTCTACGCCGCGCCGCTGCGGCGCTACGCGGCCGAGATCGTCGTCTCCCTGGCCGGGCATGTCGCCACGAAGTTGTTCATGGGCGAATACTGGAGCGGCGCGGCGGGCGGGCCGGGCAGCGACTTCAGCCAGATCCGGACGCGCCTGTGGCAGCTCTACCAGCTCGGCTATTTCGGGCCGCCGGTGCTGGGCGCGGAAAACGCGGGCAGCAGCTCGATCCCGGCCGGGGCCGCGCCGCTGCTGGAACGATTGTGGAAGGTGCTGGAGGAGCAGACCGAGGCGCTGCTGACTCAGCATGCGGCCGAGGTGCAGGCCATCGCGCACGCGCTCCTGGAGAAGAACGAACTCCGGCACGAGGCGGTGATGGCGCTGCTGGGCGACAACGGCTGGCAACCCGGCGACACCGCCTTCCCGCCGCCGCGCGAGCCGGCGGGGCTGCCGGCCCTGATCCCGGTTTCAGCGGCGCTGGCGGCGCCGGACGTGGCCGCGCCGCCGGTGGACCTGGCCGGCGCGCCCCCGCCGCGCATGCTCACACCGCCCCGGCCCGAGGCGTTGACGCGCCGCCGCGTGGCGCCCGATGCCGCGCCGCCGCCGCGCGAGCCCGCGCCGCCCTCCGACCCGTCGGCGTGATCGCCGTCACCGCCACGACCACACCCCCATGACGGCGTCGGCAATCCGGCGCGGCTCCCCGCCTCCCTCCACCGGCACCACCCACAGGCCGGGCGCGCCCTGACAGTGGGAGGCGCGCCGGCCGGCCGGCCACGCGATGAGCGCTTCCTCGCCCTGGTCGTCATCACACTCCAGGGCCGGAACCACCAGGCGGCGGCTGTCCGGGCTCCAGATCGTCAGCGATTGGTGATACTGATCGAAATACGGCAGGAGCCGCAGGAAGTGATCGGTGGGCTGGAAGGTGAGGGCGGTCCGCGTCTCCCCGCTGGCCGCGTCCAGGAGGCGCAACTGCCAGGCCAGCTCCGGCTGGCCCGACCCCGGCGCGGCCTGGGTTTGCACGAGATACGCCAACGACCGGCCGTCCGGCGACCAGAAAAAGGCGAAGACCTCTTCGCGCACCGTGACCGGGTCGGCGCGGCCGGCCAGGTCGAGCACGACGAGCGGCCCGGCGAGTTGCGCCGCGTCCAGGTAGGCCACACGCCTGCCGTCCGGGCTCCAGGCGAAGGCGACCTCGTCTTCCGTCTCGGCCAGCGTGCGGACGCCGCGGCCATCGCGCTCCACCAGCAACAGGGCGGCGCCGCCGTCCGCCGTCTGCCCGGCCACCAGGACCTGGCGCCCGTCGGGTGAGAAGGCCGGCGCCTTGAAGGCCGTCGGGACCACGTCCAGGCTGCTCTCGATGATGGTCTCGCCGAATTCCAGGAGCGCCAGCCGCCCGGCCTCGCCGTTGGCGTGGACGAGCGCCGCCCGGCCGTCCGGCGCCCAGGTCCAGTAAAACGGGGCGCCGGTGTCCACCATCTGCGGCGGGCCGCCGTCGGCCGGGACGAGCGAGAAAGCCAGCGTCTGGCGCGGCGCCTCCGAGAGCAGGCCCACCCGGCCGGCATCCGGCGACCAGTAATAGTAGATCATGAAGGCCGGGCTGGCGTAGGCCTCGCGCAGCGCGGCGCCGTCGGCGGAGGCGACGAACAGGCGGTTCAGGCTGGGGTTCTGATTGCCCTGGCCCTCATACGCCGCAAAGGCCAGCTGCCGGTTGTCGGCGGACCAGATCGGCGTGTTGTAGATCAGATAACCGCCGGCGCCGACGCGCGCGTCAGCCGTGATTGGCCGCCGGCCGCCGCCGTCGGCGTCGCTCACATAGACGTTGCCGTCGTAACCGAGGTAGGCGATCCGGCCCGGCCCGCGGTCGGCGGCGGGCTCAGTCGGCGACGGCCCGGGACGCGCCGCGCACGCCGTCAACGCCAGCGCGGCCAGCATCAGCACACCCCGGCTCCAGAATCGACCGCTCATCAGCGCCGCCTTTCCACCCATCCGTCTGAAAATTCTAGCATGCGGCGGCCCGCGCGCACAAAAGAAACGCCCGGCGGGGGTGTCCGCCGGGCGGGGGAGGCGCGGGGTCCGGGGAACGCGGCTCAGCGCGCTTCGGCCCAGCTGGGGATCGGGCGGCAGCACAGCACCAGTTGCTTGGCCGCGCCGACCTCGTCCACGCGCGCGATGGGCGTCTTGTGCGGCGCCGTCCGCAGGAGCTCCGGCTGGGTGTGGGCTTCGTCGGCGATCTTGATCAGCGCGTCGGCAAAGGCGTCCAGCGTCTCGCGGCTCTCCGTCTCGGTCGGCTCGATCATCAACGCCTCGTGGACGATGAGCGGGAAGTAGTTGGTCGGCGGGTGGAAATCATAGTCCATCAGGCGCTTGGAGACGTCCAGCGCATGGACGCCGGGCGCGTCGGGCCAGACGCCCTCCACCACGAACTCGTGTTTGCAGACGCGGTCGTAGGGGATGTGATAGTGGCCGCGCAGCCTGGCGAGCAGGTAATTGGCGTTGAGCACGGCGTTCTCGGAATTGCCGCGCAGCCCGCTGGCGCCGTGCACGCGCATGTAGGTGAAGGCGCGCACGTGCATGCCGAAGTTGCCCCAGAAGGCCTTCATGCGCCCGATGGACTTGGGCGGATAGATGAAGCCGTAGCGGGCCGGCCGGCCGCCCGCCGCCGGCTCCAGCACCCCGGCGACCGGGCCGGGCAGGAAATCCGCCAGGCGGGCCGAGACGCCCACCGGGCCGGAGCCGGGGCCGCCGCCGCCGTGCGGCGTGGAGAAAGTCTTGTGCAGGTTGTAGTGCAGGACGTCGAAGCCCAGGTCGCCGGGCCGCGCCACGCCGACGATGGCGTTCATGTTGGCGCCGTCGCCGTACACCAGGCCGCCGCAGGCGTGCACCGTCTTGACCACGGCCTCGATGTGCTCCTCGAACAGGCCGAGCGTGTTCGGATTGGTGATCATCAAGCCGACGACGGTATCGTCGCAGGCGGCCTGGAGCGCCGCCAGGTCGATATTGCCGCGCGCGTCGGACGGCAGCTCCACCACCGTCAGGCCCGCCATGCTGGCGGTGGCCGGGTTCGTGCCATGGGCCGAGTTCGGGATCAGGATCTTGGTGCGCTTGACGTCGCCGCGGTCGCGGTGATAAGCGCGCATCATCAGCACGCCGGTCAGCTCGCCGTGCGCGCCGGCGGCCGGCTGCAGGCTGACGGCCGCGAACCCGCCGATCTCCTTGAGCCAGTCCTGCAACTGGACCATCAGCGCCAGGCTGCCCTGGGCGGCGTCCGGGTCCTGCATCGGGTGGCTGGCCGCGAAGCCGGGCAGGCGGGCCGTGTCCTCGTTGAGGCGCGGGTTGTACTTCATCGTACACGACCCGAGCGGGTACATGTGCGTGTCAATCGAGAAGTTGAGCTGCGAGAGGCGCGTGAAGTGGCGGACGACGGTGAGCTGGTCCACTTCCGGCAGGTCCAGGTCGCTGCGCAGCAGTTCGGCCGGGAAGGCCGTCTCCGGGACGTCGGGCTCGGGCAGCGAGACGCCCTGACGCCCGGGCCGGCTGAGGTCGTAGATGAGGGGTTCAAGCATGGGGGTGCCTCCCAATTACCGCAGCTCGTTCAACGCTTCCACCAGGTCGTGGATCTCGGCGCGGGTGTTCATCTCGGTCACGGCGACGAGCATGTGGCCGGCCAGATGTGGATAATCCCGGCCGAGGTCGTAGCCGCCGATCAGGCCGCGCTCGTTCAGCAGGTAGTCGTTGATCTCCGCCACCGGCCGGGGGCACTGGACCACAAACTCCTGGAAGAACGGCCGCGTCTGGTCCACGGCGTAGCCGGGCAGTTCGGCGATGCGCTGGGCGGCGTAGTGGCTCTTGTGCCAGCACAACTCGGCCACGCGGCGCAGGCCGTGCTTGCCGAGCGTCGCCAGGTAGATGGTGGCGGCGATGGCCATCAGGCCCTGGTTGGTGCAGATGTTGGACGTGGCCTTATCGCGCTTGATATGCTGTTCGCGCGTGGCCAGGGTGAGCACGAAACCGCGCTGGCCGTTCTTGTCGCGGGCCTCGCCCACCAGGCGGCCGGCCATCTTGCGCACGTACTCCTTGCGGGTGGCGAAGAACCCGACGTACGGCCCGCCGAAGGAGAGCGGCAGACCGAGGGACTGCCCCTCGCCCACGACGATGTCCGCGCCGAACTGTCCCGGCGGCTTAAGCAGGCCGAGCGAGACCGGATCGACGGCCACACACAGCAGCGCGCCGGCGGCGTGGACTTTGGCGGCCAGGCCGTCCAGGGCCTCAATCTGGCCGAAAAAGTTGGGCGATTGGACGATCAGGAGGGCGGTGTTCGGGTCGAGTTGCCGGGTCAGGTCGTCCAGCCCGGCCCGCAGGTCTTCGTCGCCGACGATCTGCAGGCCCATCCCCTGCGTGTACGTGCGCACGACGGCGCGGTAGTGCGGGTGGATGGCCGGCGACAGGATGACCTTCTTGCGCTTCTCGCGGTGGTGGTGGTAGGCCATGATCACGGCCTCGGCCATCGAGGTGGCGCCGTCGTAGTGCGAGGCGTTGGCGGCCTCCATGCCGGTCAGGGCGCAGATCATGCTCTGCCACTCGAAGATCGCCTGCAGCGTGCCCTGCGACGCCTCCGGCTGGTACGGCGTGTAGGCGGTGAGGAACTCGCCGCGCTGGATCAGGGCGTTGACGACCGACGGCGTGAAGCGATGGTAGGCGCCGGCGCCCAGGAAGAGGGGGTGCTTCTGGGCGTGGGCGTTGCCGTCGGACAGGCTGCGCAGTTCCTGCAGCGTCTCCAGCTCGGAGAGCGGGCCGGGCAGATTCAGTTTGGGGAAACGGACATGGGCCGGGATATCGGCGAACAACTCGTCGATGCGCGTGGCGCCGATGGCGGCCAGCATCTCGGCGCGTTCGGCTTCGGTGTGAGGATAGTAAGCCATAATTCTCCTCAATGCCCAATATCCAATGCCCACGTGAACATTGGGCGTTGGGCGTTCCTTAAGAACTTATCTCTAAACCCGCCCGATAGCCGACGGCAGTGCCGTCGGCGACGCCTCTGCTGAGGTTTAGAGACAGGTTCTTAATGCTTCCGCTCGGCGCAATACTTTTCGTAAGCCGCCGCATCCATGAGGTTGGCCAGGTTGGCCGGGTCGGTGATCTTGAGCCTGACGATCCAGCCTTCGCCATACGGGTCCTGGTTGATCAACTCCGGCTTGCTGGCCAGGGCGTCGTTGACGGCCGTGATGGCGCCGGCGACCGGCAGGTAGATTTCGGACGCGGCCTTGACGGACTCGACCGAGCCGAACGACTGCCCGGCCTCGAAAGCGTCGCCGACGGCGGGCATATCCACGTAGACTACGTCCGAGAGCTCGCTCTGGGCGTAGTCGGTGACCCCCACGGTCGCCGTGTCGCCCTCGACGCGAATCCATTCGTCGCTCCTGGCGTATTTCAGATCAGCAGGGAAATTCATGACAGGCTCCTTGGGTGAGAAACAAAAAGGACACAGCCGCCTCATGCGCTGTGTCCTCTGTCCACGACCTGAGAGATTCGCCCCGCGTCGCGCGGGCGCAGGGGTTGCCCCGTCGGCCCAGGCGCGTCGGCGTTGTGCGCCGGCGCTGGCTGGTTTTCCAGAGGGTATGACGGAGACAGGGTCCTTTTACCTGAGAGATTCGCCGCGCCGGTGCGCGCCAGCGCGGTTTGCCCCTTCGGTGCCGGTCGCCCGCCTGCGTCGGGCTTACGGCGCGCAGCGAGCGACGGTCTCTTCCCTGGGTCCGCTTCGATTGTGCGCCTCGATTGTACGGGCCGCCGGAGGCAGAGTCAAGCGCAGATCAGGGTGAGGGCCAAAGCAGGCATGCAGCCGCCTGAAAGCACACCGTCGCCAGGTGAGGCGACGGCGTGCTCAGGGACGTCCTGGATCAGCCGGCGGGCTACGGCCGCCGCGGGCGTGCGGTCAGGTCGATGGTCGGCCAGGCGGTGGGCCAGACCGGCGTGGACTCGGGCAGGCGGGACGGGTCCGGCGTGGGCCACTCCGGCGTTGACGGCGGCAGGCGGGACGGGTCCGGCGTGCGCCACCACGGCGTCCATTCGGGCAGCGGGGTCCCGTCCGGGGTCGGCCACTGGGTCGGCCACTGAGTCGGCCAGGCGGTGGGCCATTGGGTCGGCAGGTCGGTCGGCGCGCTGCGGTGCGTGGGGCGCGCCCCCGGCCAGCACGCTGGGTCGGGCGTGGGCACGCCCGCCGGCCAGCGGCTCGGGTCCGGGGTAGGCGCGCCGGGCGGCCAGCAGATCTGGGTCGGGATCGGGATCGGCGGGCAATTGGGGTCCGGCGTGGGCCAGTTCGCGGGCCACGGCTCCGGCGTGGGCACGTTGGACGGCCAACAGAAGCGCCCGGCCGGCGTGAACTCGGCCGCCCGGGTGGCGACCGGCCCGACGATGTGCGTGGCGATGGGGGTCTCGATATAAGTTGGGTAGGCGACGGCCGTCGGGGTGCGCGACGCGCCGGGCGTCGGCGTCGCAGTCGGGGTCGGCGTGCGCGTGGGCGACGGGCTGGGCGTCGTGGTCCGCGTCAGGGTGGCCGTCAGCATGACCACTTCCGTCGCCTCGGCCGTCACGCTGCTGAAGACCGCCTGGTAGCGGGCCTCGTGCGCGGACAGCGCCTCCGCGAAGGCCGCGGCCTGGTCCGGCGTCAGGCCGGCCAGGTTCTGCGCCAGCCACTCGCGCTCGGCCTCATAATCGTCCCGGGCCTGTTCAAGCGCCTCCGTCCGCCCCAATTGCCGCAGCGCCTCCGCCTCCCGCAGGCGGCGTTCGGCGAACTGGAGGTGAAGCGCGAGCCGGTCGGCGGAGCTGAGGGCGACGGCCAGGCGCACCTGCTCCAGGGTGCGCTTAAGAGGATACAGGCCGTCGCCGGGCACGGCCTCGGTGGAGGCGTAAGCGGCCGTGCCGCCGGCCAGGAAGGCGATGACGAGCACGGCGGCGGCGGCCCAGCGCAGCGCCGCCTGCGGCTGAACGCGCCGGCGCCAGCTCGACAGCCAGCCCGCCCAAACCGGGAGGCGGCCTGGCGCGGGGCGCGGGGCCAGGCGGTGGGCCAGACGGGCGCGAGCGGCGCGCTGAAAGTCCGGGGAGGGCTGAACGGGAGGGGCGTCGCGCAACTGTCGGGCCGCCATCAGCAGACCGGCGAGTTCTTCGCGGTGTTCGGGGTAGCGCGCCAGGCACTCGTCGAGCGTCAGCTCGCCGCGCTCGACGGCCTCCAGGCATTCGCCTAACACTTCCGCCAACGGTTCGCGCATCACGGTTCAACCTTCTCGATCAACAACCGGCGCAACGCGGCCAGCGCGCGATGTTGCAGGACGCGCACAGCGCCCTCGCTCCGGCCCATCACCTGGGCCGTCTCGGCGTGGCTCAGATTGCTCACGAAACGCAACGTCAACACCTCTTGCTGGGCGGCGTCCAATTGGGCCAGCGCCCGGGCCAGGGCCGCCGCCTGCTCGCGCCGGTCCATGTGCGAAGCCGGGTCGGCGCCCGGCGTCAGGTCCGGCATCCGTTCAGCCAGTGGGTCCACGGCTTTCTGAGCCCGGCGCCGGTCAATCAGGAGATTATGGGCGATCCGGTAGAGCCAGGCTGCAAACGGCGCCTCGGTCGGGCGGTATCGGCCCAGGGCCTCCCAGGCCTTGACGAAGACGGTCTCCGTCAGGTCCTCGGCCTCATGTTCGTCGGCCACGCGATAAAAAACATAACGATAAACAGCCGGCAGATAATGCTCATACAGGTCGCCGAAGGCCGCCTGGTCCCCGGCGATGGCCCTGGCGATCAGGCCCGCATCGGCAGGGTCAGTTGGACGGCGAGGCGACATAGGTGTCTCACTAAGAAAAACGACCTGGGCGGTCAAGTGTTACAGACAGCCCTCAACGGTAGACGCGGGCCACGCGGGCCATGATGCCGGTGGTGACGTCGTAGTTGATGGTCCCCCACTTGCGGGCCAGGTCGTCGGCGGTGAGGCGGGCCTCCCCCTGCTGTCCGATGAGCACGGCTTCGTCGCCGGACTGGACATCCGGGATGTGGCTGACGCCGACGACGATCTGGTCCATGGACACGCGACCGCGCACCGGCGCGCGCCGGCCGCGGATGAGCACCTCGTTCACGTCCAGCACCCGGCGATAGCCGTCGGCGTACCCGACCGAGACCACGGCGACGGTCTCGGGCCGGCCGGTGACGTAGTGATGGCCATAGCCGACCCCATGGCCGGCGGGCAGGGCCTTCACCTGCATGACGAGCGCTTTCCACGTCAGGGCGGGCTGAAACCCCGGCGGGCAGGGCACGGTTGCGGAGGGGTTGAGGCCGTACAGGGCAATGCCCATCCGGACCACGTCGAAGCGCGCGCCGGGCAGGGCGATGGCCGCAGCCGAGTTGGCGGCGTGCACCAGACCCGGCCGGCGGTCCAACGCCTCCAGGACGGCCGCAAACCTGGCGAGCTGCGAGGCGGCGTCGGGAGGCAGAGGCGGGTCGTCGGGCAGGGATGGGAGAGGCGGGATGTCCGGGATCTCATCGGCCCGGGCGAAGTGTGTGAAGACGCCGTCGGCCTCGAGGCCGTCCAGAGACGAGATGGCGCGATACAGCGCCGGCGCGTCTTCGGGCAGGACGCCGAGCCGCCCCAGGCCGGTGTCGACCTTGAAGTGGACGCGGGCGGGGCGGTTGAGGGCGCGGGCCTGGGCGGCGTAGGCCCGGGCGGTTTCCACGTCGAAGACCGTCAGCGTCAGCTCATGGCCGATCGCCTCAGCGGCCAGGGCCGGCGGCGTGTAACCGGTGACCAGGATGGGCAGCGCCAGCCCGGCCGCGCGCAGGGCGGCGCCCTCGTCCACGCGCGCGACGCCCAGCCAGTCGGCGCCGGCGGAGGCGGCGGCCTGAGCCACCGGGGCCAGGCCGTGGCCGTAGGCGTTGGCCTTGACCATGGCCATGACGCGCGTGCCGGTGAGCGCCTTCATCCGGCGCACATTGTTCTGGATAGCGGCGAGGTCGATCTCGGCCCAGGTGAGGTAGGACATGGGCAATGGGTGATTCCGTTCGATCAGACTTTACAAGCAACCATCCTACACGGTAAATCCAAAATCGGTCAGGGGGGTATAATCCCGGCCTGGCATGAGCTTTGAGATCGGCTTTATCTTCGCGCTGCTCGCGGCGGTGAGCGTGCTGCTCATCAGCGAGCGGCTGCGGCCGGACCTGCTGGCGCTGCTGGTGGTGGTGGTCCTGGGCGTGTCGGGCCTGGTGGCGCCGCAGGACCTGTTTGCGGGCTTCAGCCGCAGCGCCGTCATCACCATCCTGGCCCTGTTCATCATCACCGACGGCCTGGAGCGCACCGGCGCCACCCGTCTGCTCGGACGCCAGATCCAGCGCATCGCGGCCGGGGGTGAGGCCCGCATGGTGCTGGTGGTCATGGTCATCGGCGCCGCGCTCAGCCTGGTGATGAACACCATCGCCGCCGCCGCCGTGCTCCTCCCGGCCGTCATCGGCCTGGCGCGCCAGAGCGGGCGGCCGTCCTCTAAGCTGCTCATCCCGCTTTCGTTCGGCGTGCTGCTGGGCGGTATGGCCACGCTTTTCACCACCGCCAACATCCTGGTGAGCAACGCGCTGGCCGAGCATGGCTACCGCCCGTACGGCGTGCTGGATTTCCTCCCGGTCGGCCTGCCGATGGCCGTGGCCGGGATCGCGTTCATGACGCTGATCGGCCGGCGGCTGCTGCCCGAGCGCGTGCGCGAGGGGCGTGAGACGCTGCGGGCCGGCAACACCCTGCTGGAGGCGTACCAGTTGCAGGACACGGTGCACGCGGTGTACGTCAAGCCCGGCTCGCCCATGGCCGGGCAGAGCCTGGCGACCGGCGGTTGGGGCGAGCGCCTGGGGGTGAACGTGGTCGGCATCTCGCGCGGCGGCGTGATCAACCTGGCCCCGCCGCGCGCCGAGGCGGTGCGTGACGGCGACGTGGTGCTGTTCACGGGCCAGGCCGACGCCATGGACCTCGAGCCGCACGGCCTGATCCTGACCGAGGATCCGGCCTGGCGCGGCCAGCTGGCCTCGGACGCCATCAGCCTGGTGGAGGTGACGCTGGCGCCGCGCTCGACGCTGGCCGGCAAGACGCTGCGCGAGATCCAGTTCCGCGACCGGTACGCGCTGACCGTGCTGGCGATCTGGCGCGAGGGCAACACCCTGCGCGATGCGCTGGCCGAGATTCCGCTGCGCTTCGGCGACGCGCTGTTGTTGCAGGGCGCGCGCGACCGCATCCGCATGCTGCGTAAGAACCCAAACTTCCTGGTGCTGGAGGAGGAGGCGGGCGAGGGCGAAGCGCCGCGCCGCGCCTGGCTGGCCGTGGCGCTCACATCGGCGGCCGTGCTTCTGCCGGCCTTCAACCGGCTGCCGATCGCCGAATCGACTTTTACCGCGGCGTGCCTGATGGTGCTCTTCAACTGCCTGACCATGGACGAGGCCTACGAAGCCATCGAGTGGAAGTCGGTCTTTCTGATCGCCGGCATGCTGCCGCTGGGGACGGCCATCGCCAGCACGGGCGCCGCCGCGCTGGCCGGCGAGTGGATCGTCAACGGGCTGGGGCGGTGGGGGGCGCTGGTCGTGGCCGGCGGGTTGTTCGTGGTCGCCACGCTGCTGACCCAGGTGCTGAGCGGCCAGGTGACGCCGGTGGTGCTGGCGCCCATCGCCATCGCCGCCGCCGAGCGGCTCCAGGCCGACCCGCGCGGACTGGCCCTGGCGGTGGCGCTGGGCTGCTCGATGGCCTTCCTTACGCCGATCAGCCACTCGGCCAACCTGCTGGTGATGGGTCCGGCCGGCTACCGGTTCGGCGACTACGCCCGCGTCGGCCTGCCGCTGTCGCTGGTGCTTTTGGTCGTGTTCTTGAGTGGGCTGGCGCTGTTTTGGGGAATACGGTAGACATGTTTGAATTCGAGCTGACCGCCGCCTGTGGCCGCGCGCGCGCCGGCGTCTTCCACACCCCGCACGGCGACCTGCTCACGCCGGTCTTCGCGCCGGTGGGCACGCAGGCCACGGTGAAGGCGCTCACGCCCGCGCAGCTCCACGAGCTGGGCGCGACGCTCGTCCTGAGCAACACCTATCACCTCTACCTGCGCCCCGGCCAAGACCTGGTGCGCGAGTTGGGCGGCCTGCACGCCTTCATGCACTGGGACGGCCCGCTGCTGACCGACTCGGGCGGCTTCCAGGTCTTCTCGCTGGCGGCCATGCGCCGGGTGGACGACGACGGCGTGACGTTCCGCAGCCACCTGGACGGCTCGACCCACCGCTTCACGCCCGAGGTCTCCCTGGCCATTCAGGAAGCGCTGGGGGCCGACATCCTCATGGCCTTCGACGAGTGCCCGCCGCCGCTCGACCCGGATTACAACCGGGAGGCGCTGGCGCGCACCCACGCCTGGGCCGAGCGCTGTCTGCGCGCCAAGACGCGGCCGGACCAGGCGCTGTTCGGCATCGTCCAGGGCGGCGTGTTCCCGGAGTTGCGCGAAGAGTCCGCGCGCTTCCTCACCGGCCTGGATTTCCACGGCTACGCCATCGGCGGGCTGGCGGTGGGCGAGACCAAGGCCCAGATGCACGCCATGCTGGACCTGGTGGAGCCGATGCTGCCGGCGCACAAACCGCGCTACCTGATGGGCGTCGGTTCGCCCGAGGACCTGGTGAACGGCGTGCGGCGCGGCGTGGACCTGTTCGATTGCGTGCTGCCCACGCGGCTGGCCCGCAACGGCGCGGCCCTCACCCGGGCCGGGCGCCTGAACCTGAACAACGCCGCCTTCGCGCGCGACCCCGGCCCGGTGGAGGCTGGCTGCGCGTGCTATGCCTGCCAACACTTCACGCGCGCCTACGTCCGGCATCTGCTGGCGGCGAAGGAGATCCTGGGCGCCACGCTGCTGACGATCCACAACGTCCACCTGTTGCTCACGCTCATGCGCGAGATGCGCGCCGCCATCCTCGCCGGGACGTTCGACCAGTACGCGGACGCTTTCCTGGCCGGCTACACCCCGGTCGGCGCGGAGTCGGCCGCGGAAACGCCCTGAGCGTTCAACCGGCCATTATTCGCCATCCGCCCATCCATATGGACAGCCTCCAAGCCCTCATCCTCGGCCTCATCCAGGGCCTGACCGAGTTTCTGCCCGTCTCGTCCACCGCGCACCTGATCCTCGCGCCGACGATCTTCGGCTGGACCCTGACGCCGGAGTTCGAGCAGGCCGGCTTCGCTTTCGACATCCTGGTTCAGTGGGGGACCCTGCTGGCCGTGCTGGTGTACTTCTGGCGCGACCTGTGGGCCATCGCGCGGGGCGTGCTGGCCGGCCTGGCCGCACGCCGGCCTTTCGGCACCACGGAGGCGCGCCTGGGCTGGCTGATCGTCGTCGCCACCCTGCCGGCCGTCGCGGCCGGAGTGGCTTTCAAGGACTTCGTGCAGGCGCTCCACGCTTCACCGTACGTCGTTATCGGCGTGCTGATCCTGTTCTCGGGCATGATCTACGCCGTGGAGCGCATCGGGCGCCGCGACCGGGGGCTGGAGGCGCTCACCTGGCGCGACGCGCTGATCATCGGCCTGGCGCAGGCGGTAGCCCTGATCCCGGGCGTCTCGCGTTCCGGGGCCACCATCTGCGGCGGCCTGCTGGTGGGCCTGGACCGCAAGTCGGCGGCGCGCTTCAGCTTCGTCGCCTCGATCCCGGCCCTGCTGGGCGCCGGCGTGCTGGCCCTCGGCGACCTGGCCGGCCTGCCGAACTTGGGGGCGGTGGCGCCGCCGCTCCTGCTCGGCACGGCCGCCGCGACCGTCGTCGGCTTCGCGTGCATCCACTGGCTGCTCGGCTATCTGGCCAAACACTCCATGGACATCTTCGTCTGGTACCGGCTGATCGCGGGCGCCGTCTTTCTGGCGATCCTGTTCCTGCGCGGTTGAGGGCGGCTGTGCTCGGTTGTCGACGCGGGCGGGGTTGGGGATTGGGAATCTGGGGGTTGGGATTTCTCTTGCTATCCTGCGCCTGCGCACCGCCCACGCCCGCGCCAACCCCGGCGCCCCTGACCGTCGTCGCCAGCGACCTGGCCGCGCCGCTGTTGAGCGATCTGGCCGCGGCCTATGCCGGCGAGCGCCCGGACAGGCCGTTGTATCTGGAGGTCATGGCCGCGGCCTCCCTGCCGGAGGCATTAACTTCAGGCCGGGCGGCGCTGGCCTTCACAGCCGACCCGCAGGCCGGCGCGTTCGCCACGCCCATCGGCTCGGTGCGCTTCCGGCTTGTCGTCCACCCGGCCAACCTGGTGAACGCGCTGACGCTGGCCCAGGCGCAGGCGCTGTTTGCAGGCCGGGCCACGGACTGGGCCGAGGTGGGCGGGGCGCCCGGTGCGGTGCAGGTGGTGACGCGCGAGCGGGGCGCGGACGGCGCGGGCGCCCTGGCCGTCGTCGCGTCCGAGCTGACCCCCAACGCCCTGATCGCGCCGGGCTGGGACGCGATGCGCGCGCTGGTCGCGGAGACGCCCGGGGCGCTGGGTTATCTGCCAGAATCAGACCTGGCCGGTCTTAAGGCTGTTTCCCTGGATATAGAACTCAGCGCCCTGATCATGGCCGTGGCGTCCGCCGAACCCATCGGCCCCGCGCGCGATTTCCTGGCCTGGGTGCAGAGCGAGGCCGGCCAGGCCGTGGTGGCGCAGCGCCACGAGCGCCTGGACTGAGTTGGAAACTGTTCTTCCCTGGCCTGGATGACGCTCATGCTTTTTCCCTCTTTCCGCCGCATGCTGCCCGTGCTCATCGCCCTTGCCGCGGCGTGCCAGCCGGCGGTCACGCCGACGCCCACCGAAGACGGCGCCGCGCGCCTGCAGACCCAGATCGTCGGGACAGCCACCGCCCTGCGGCTGACGGCGCTGGCCGTCACGCCCGAGGCGCCGACGGCCACGCCGCCGCCAACGGGCCACACCTCGGAACAGGGCGTGAGCATCACGATCCTCGGCGGCCGGCTGATCGGCGCCGTGGATTATGAAGTCAGCGGTCCAGTGGTAATCGCCATCACGCCGCCCGAGACCCCGGCAGCCGTGGAGTTCTTCCTGACGCCGACCGGGACCGGGATGACGCCGGTGCGGGAGTTTGTGGACGAGGACGGCCGGGATGGTTGGACGTGGGCCTGGACGCCGCCCGGCCCCGGCCTGCTGGCGCACCTGTGGGCCGAGGCTGTCTACGCGGATGGGACCCGGCGTGTGTCGCCGGTCTTGTTGGTGCTGGTACCGGACCCGACGCCTCAGGCCCCCTGACGCGCGCGCGGCAGCCGCAGGGCCTGCGCCACGCGCGGCCAGACGGCCTGCCAGAGCGGGCAGCGGTCGTAGACGGCGCTGAAGGCCAGGAGGGCGCTGACGGCGACCAACACCCAGGCCGGGCCGTTGAGCACGCCGAGGCCGAACAGGGCCGCCGCCGCGCCCAGGCGCAACAGGCGCTCGGCCGGCGCCAGGCCGATACGCGCGGTCGGCTCCGGCGACAGCGCCGCCTCGAACAGCGCCCGGATGGTCTCGGCCGGCGGCGCGCCAGTGCGGCGGGCGACTTCTCTCCCTCCCCGAAACACGATCAACGTCGGGATGCCGAGCACCCCCAGGGCGCGCACCGCGTCCGGGTCGTCGTCGGCGTTGAGCTTCAGCACGTCCACGCGGCCGGCGTATTCCTGCTGAACGCGCTCCAGCACGGGCGCCATCGCCCGGCACGGCCGGCACCACGGCGCCCAGACGTCCACGAGCACGGGACGCGGCGCGGCGCGCAGACGGTCATGCATCGTCGTCATAGCGGCGCTCTTTCTCGTAAAAGCAAGACAGGCGGTTCGGCCGCCTGTCTTCTCAGGGAGGCCCGGCGAAATTACGCCTTCGGCGAGCGGGTGCTGAACTTGAAGAGCGAGTACAGCGGGCACCAGCCCACCAGGCCGGTGAGCAGCGGCACAAACCCCAGCCACTGCAACACGACGCCCAGGGCTCCGGTCACCACACCACCCCAACCCAGGTACAGCAACACGGCGCCCAGGACGATGCGGATGGCGCGGTCCCACATGGCTTCGTTGAGCGAGAAGAAGTTGGACATGGCCGTGATCTCCTTTTGGACGAGTGATCTGATTTGCCGTTCTCCTCTCTTGGACGCCGTTGCGGCCAAAAGGTGACAGGGCCCGTCGCCTCTTCCCAGGGCCGGTCAGAGGTGAGCCGCCGTCAGTCGGCCAGGAACGGGTTACCGCGCTTCTCGGCCCCGATTGTCGTGGCGGGCCCGTGGCCCGAGTACACCGCCGTCTCGTCCGGCAGCGCGAACAGGACTTCGCGGATGCTGCGGATGAGGGTGGGGTAGTGGCCGCCGGGCAGATCGGTGCGCCCGATGCCGTCCTGGAAGAGTACGTCGCCGCTGAACACGGCCCCCAGTTGGGCGCTGTAGAAGGCGACGTGGCCGGGCGTGTGGCCGGGCACGAACAGCACGGCGAACTGGAGCGAACCGGCGCGCACCGGCGTCCCCGGCTCGAGCAGCACATCCGGCTCCGGCGGGGCCGGGATGTCCATCCCGAACAGCCTCGCCCCGCCCTTGACGCGCAGCAGCGGCAGTTCCAGCGGATGGATGGCCAGCGGCGCGCGCGTCGCCGCCACGATCTCGGCCGCCGCGCCGATGTGGTCGAAATGGGCGTGGGTGAGCAGGACGGATTTCACGTCCCAGGCGTTCTTTCTGAGGACACCCAGAACCCGGGGGGCTTCATCGCCGGGGTCAATGACGACGGCGCTCTTCGTCTCGTCATCGGCGACAAGGTAACAGTTGGTCTGGATCGGGCCGAGGGGGAGGGTGATGATCTGCGTCAAGGTGTTATTACCGTCGAGAGCGCGGGGTCCGTGGAGAAACTTCCGGAAGGGGGAAGCGGGTCAATCCGCCCTCTCCGCCAGGGTGAGCGCCGCGCGCAGCAGCACGTTCGCGCCGTTGACGCAGTCCTCCCACTCGGTGAACTCGAGCGGCGCATGGCTGACGCCGGCGCGGGAGGGGATGAACACCATGCCGGCCGTGGTCAGCGGGGCCAGCGACATGGCGTCGTGGCCGGCGCCGGAGAAGAGCGGGGTGTGCGCCAGCGCCAGCGAGTCGGCGGCGGTCGTCAGGGCGGCCCGGGCGCGCGCGCCCATCGGCGCCGGGAGACAGCCGCCCAGCGGCTCGACGGCCAGCGTCAGGCCGTATTGCCGGCCGACCACGTCCGCCAGGCCGAGCAGCACCTTCTCTAAATCCTGCAGCCGCTGCGGCTCCGGCGCCCGAAACTCCAGCGCCAGCTCGGCCTCGCCCGGGATGATGTTGAACGCGCCCGGCCCAAAACGCATCTGGCCGACGTTGACCGTGCAGCCGGGGAAATCGCGCAGCACCAGCTCGCGCGCGGTGAGGGTGAAAGCGGCGGCGCCCAGGGCCGCATCGGCGCGCTGATCCATGGGCGTGGTGCCGGCGTGGTTGGCCTGGCCGTGGTAGGTGAGTCGAAAAGACCGGATGCCCACAATCCCCTGCACGATGCCGATGGGGACGGCATTCCGCGCCAGGGTCGGCCCCTGCTCAATGTGCAGCTCGAGATAACCGGCCAGCGTCGCCGGGTCCCGGCGGGCCGCCAGCAGGCCCGCCTCGGTGACGCCGGCCCGCGCCAGCCCGGCCTCCAGCGCCGCCCGGCCGCCGCGCGGCGTCTTGAGCTCCTCGGCCGTCAGCGTCCCGGCCAGCGCCTTGCTCCCCAGCAGGCCGACCAGCGTGCCTTCCTCGTCCACGAAATCAATCACTTCGATATCCACCGGCAGCGCCAGCCCGGCCTCCTGGATGGTGCGCGCGGCCTCCAGCGCCGCCAGCACGCCGAGCGCGCCGTCGAAGCGCCCGCCTTTAGGAACCGAGTCGGTGTGGGAGCCCAACAGCAGGGACGGCCCGGCGAGCCGTCCCCGTGACCGCAGCACCGCCGAACAATTCCCGGCCGGATCGGTCCGCGTCTCCAGCCCGGCTTCGGCCGCGCGCGCCAGCCACCAGCGCTGGGCTTCCAGATGGGCCGGGCTCCAGCATGGCCGGTCCACGCCGCCGTCGCCGGTCGCGCCGATCTGCGCGAGCGCGTCAAAGTCCTGCTTGAAGCGTTCGGAGTTGATCAAAAGCGTCATCGAGACCTCAGGGAATCACGTCGTCTGCCGGCCACAGCGCGCAGGTCCGGCGATATTCCTGGCCGGGGAAATATCGCTCCCACTCGCTGCCCGTCAGGTTGCGGCCGGCGGCCGGACAGGCCAGGGCCATGACGGCCTCAAGCTTCAGCGGCCACAGGCGCGCCCGACCCTGCCAGTCGAGGCCCGCCAGCGCCGCGCCGTCCGAGGTGAAAGCAAAAGCCTGGTCGAAGTTGAGATCGGACAACGCCAACTGGCGCGCGGCCAGGGAGGCGCCCTCCGGAGCGGGCGTCAATTCATACACCCTCAGGTCCGTCTCGGCCAGGGCCAGCCAGCGCCGGTCAGGGCTCACGCGGAGGCTCATCCCCCAGGAAAGCTCCAGGTCCATAGACACGCGCAGCGTCGGCGTCGTGAAATCCGTCCGGCTCAGGTCCCACACGCTGATCTGGCCGCGCTCGCGCCGGACCAGGAAACGGCCATCCGCCGTGATGATGACCGCCGGGTCGGGAGCGGCGACGGCCGGAAACCGGATCGGCTCGGCGTCCGGGTCTTCCAGGTTCCAGGCCCCCACCGATTGATCCTCGAACACGACGACCAGCCAGCGGTCATCGGGCGTGATGACGGCGCCGGGCGCCGCCAGCTCCTCCTGGCGGATGGAGAGCGGGAGCGGGCGCGCAAACGGCGCGGGCGCGTTCAGGTCCCACAGGCGGAAAACCTGCGGTGTGGTGGTGAGGGCGCCTGCAAACAGCCAGCGCCGGCCCGGGCTGAACTCGGCGCCGTAGGCCAGGTCGGGGCTCTCAAACACTTGCGGGGCGGCGTCCGGCGCGGCGAGGTCGAGCCAGGTCACGCGGCCCAGGTCTCCCGCCCCGGCCTCCAGGGCGAAGAAACGCTGTCCGTCCGCCGAGAAGACCGCTTCGGGCGGGAGGTCCGTGTTCGGCAAGGGAAGATCGCGCGGCGCTTCATCCGGGCGGTTCAGGTCCCAGAGCCGGACGAAGGGCGGCGCGAATGAAGCGACGTACAGCCAGCGGCCGCCGGCGCTGACGCTGAACCCGGCGACATCCTGGCCGAGGGAGGCGAGGCTCACCGGCTCAGCGCCGGCGGACAGCGGCCAGAGTTGGGCCGGGCCGGCGTCGGGGACGACCAGCAGCCACGGGCCGTCCGGGCTCAGCTGCCATTGGGTGAACGTCGTTCCCGGCAGTGCGATCCGCAACGGCGTCCGGGTCTGAGTGAGAGTCGGCGTCTCCCAGACGAACACGTCGCCGCCCTCGCGGGCCGCCAGCCAGCGGCCGTCCGCGCTGAGTTGCGCATCGCGGCCCGGCAGTGTGTAGGGGTAAGCGGACTCTGTGAAAGGTTCCAGCGACCAGAGGCGCCCTGCGCCGTCGCCGCCGTGGGTCGCCAGCCAGCGGCCGTCCGGGCTGAAGAAGGCCTCGGCCACAAAGCTTTCGTGGCCGCGCATCACCAGGGGGGTCGGCGCCGTCCACAAATCCCACAAGAGGAAGCCGCCATCGGCGACGGCGTCCGGGCCAAAGACGATCACCCAGCGACCGTCCCCGTCGACCTGGAAGCTGGCCGTCTCCCCCAGCACGACGAGGCTGGCCGGGCGGGCCAGGCCCGGCTTGCCGGGAGCGGGGCGCCGCAGGCCGGCCGTAGCTTCTGAGATGACGAGGACGGCCGGCTCGCCGTCGAGGGCGGTATCCAGGTCCCACAGCAGCAGTTCGGACCCGCGATTGACGAGCGCCCAGCGCCGATCCGGGCTGAGCAGGCTTTGCCCGCCCCCCAGCCCGCGCGGTTCGGCCGATGGGTCCGGCTGCGTCATATCCCAGGCCATCGTGTCCGAGCCTGAGGCCGTAATCAGCCAGCGGCCGTCGGCGCTGAAGTCGAGCCGGTCGGCGAAGGTGGCCAGTTGCAACGACGGCTGGGCCGACGCGGCATCGGCGGCGGCCAAAGCGGCCAGGTCCCACACGCGCACGGTCGGCGTGAACGGATCGCCCGCGGCCAGCCAGCGACCGTCCGGGCTGAAGCGGATCGCTTCGCCCACCCATCCGCCGGTCGTCACCGTGAGCGAGACCGGCGTCCCCGCCCAGAGCGATTCGATGTCCCACACGGTCGCGACGCCATCGTCGTCCACGGCCAGCCAGCGCGGCCCGACCTCTATGTGATTGAGGAGGTCGGACGGCAGCGAGGCCGGCGGCGTGGCGGGCGCCGTCGCCGGGCCGGCGGCGGACGGGTCCTCAGCGGAGAGGTCCCACACGCGCAGCTCGGTCACCGCCCGACAGACCAGCCAGCGGCCGTCCGGCGAGAAACGGAAGGGGGCCGAAAAATCCTGCATACACCCCGGCGCATCCAGCGCGTGCGGCGAGGCCGAGGGCGGGCCGCCGTCCAGGGGCCACAGGTTGACGCGCTCGCCCTCCGGCGCATTGAGCAGGAGCCAGCGCCCATCCGGGGACAACTGCGAGCGTCCGGTGAACGGATTGGTCTGCGCCAGGGACCGGCCGGCCTGGAATGGATCGGGCGCGGCGAAATCGTGCAGCCGGACCTGGCCGTCAGAGGCGCGGGTGACCAGCCAGCGGCCGGCGGCGTTCATCTGGGTGACGGCGCCCAGCCCGCGCCCGCCCAGCCCTTGCAGCGTCTGGCGCAGGGCCGCCTCGGCCGACGGCAGCGGGGCCGCGCCGGATTGCGCCGTGATGTTCAGCGCCTCGAGGGCGAGCAGGACGCCCAGCGGCGGCGACGTCCTCGAGGCCGCCACGGCCTGCGCCGCGACCTGGCCGGAAAGGGCGGTCAGCGCGCGGTGGGCCTCCTGTTCGGCCCGCTCCCCCTCGGCGATGGCCTGCGCGCGCGCGGCCTCGGCCGCGGCCTGCTGGGTAACCGCTACCGCGCGAGCGGCTTCAGCGGTGGCGAGGTTTTGCGCCGACTGGGTGTTGGCGGCCTGCGCGGTCGCGGCGCTGCGGGCGGCGGCGTCGCGGCTGGCGTTGGCGTCGAACAGGAAGAACACGGCCACCACCGCCGCCAACACGGCCGTCAGGCCGACTCCGGCGATGAGGCGGTTGAGGCGGCGCGTCCGTTGGGCGGCGGCTTCGGCCTCGCGGGCGCGGGCGGCTTCGGCCTGCCGGCGGGCTTCGGTCTCCTCGGCCAGCCGGCGCGCGTCCTCCAACTCTTTCCGCCGACGCTCGGCCTCTTCCACTTGCTCGCGCCGGGCCTCGGCCTGGCTCAAAGCCAGCAGCTGTTCGGCCTCGGGCGTGAGCGTCAGGTCCGCGCGGTAGGGCTCGATGGCGGCCAGCCGTTCGGCGCTGATCAGGGTCTGGAAGCGCCGGTAGGCGCGCAGCTCCTGCTCGAGCAGTTCCTGCGCGGCCTTGCGCGCCTGCACGTCCGGGTCCAGGTTGATCTCGCCCAGCAGGTAATCGTGCGCCAGCTCGTAGACCGGCCCGTCGTCGCCGTCCTGGACACGCACCAGCCGGTTGTCGATCAACTGGTTGAGGATCACGTCCAAGGTCTGCGCGGTGACGCCGCGCGCGGAGAGCTCGGCCGCCAGCTCGGCGTGGGTGCGGAGGACGCGCCGCTGCTCGGACGAGATTAACGACTCGAGCAGGCGGCGGGCGGCGGCGCGCTGCTCGCGCGGCAGCTCGCGGCTGAGGACGCGTTCGAGGTGTCCGCGTAGGATGCCGGCCGCGCCGCCCAAACGCTCATACAGCGCGCGTCCAATGACGGTCTCGCCTTCGTCCAGTTCATCGTACAGGGTGGCGCACACCAACTGCATCTGCGGCGGCGCGATCTCGTGCCTGCCCAGGTCGTCCAGCAGCGTCTCGACCAGGCCCGGCTCGAAGGTCACGCCGCGCCGCGCGGCGGGCGCGGTGATGACCATGCGCGCCTCGTCGCGGCTCAGGCGGGCCAGGCGGAAGTTGTTCTCGAACGGGTTGCGGAGGCGGGGGCGGAAGCCGGCCAGGTGGCCGAAGTACTCGGTCCGCAGGGCCAGCAGCCAGCGCACGTTCAGGCTGGCATCGTCCAGGCATTCGGCCAGCTCGCGCACGAACTCGGCCTGCTCCACCACCGCCCGTTGCGTGAAAAACTCCTCGAACTGGTCGAGCAGGATGTAGAGCGTGGCCGCCGGGCCCAGCACCTCGCCGACCTGGCGCAGGAAATCGCGCAGCGGGGCGGTGGCCAGCAGCGGCGCGACGCCGGGATCGGAGAGAAAGGCGCGCTTGAGGACGAGCGCCGGGTCGGCGTTGTAGGGCCGCAGATAGACGGGCAGGTGGCCGAGGGCGATCAGGCGGGCCGAGAGGCCGGCTTGCAGCAACGAGGTCTTGCCGGCGCCGGACTCGGATTGCAGCACGGTCAGCGGGCCGGAGGCCAGGCACTTCAGCAGCTCGCGCAGGGCGCTGTCCCGGCCGAAGAAGATTTCGGCGTCGCTCAGCCGGTACTCGAGCAGGCCCTTGTACGGGCTGCCGGTCTCGGTGTCGGCGGTCTCGCCGGCCTGGGCCTGCAGACGCCGGACGAAGGCCGTGACGCCCTGCGCCAGGTAGCGGGCTTCGAGCGATTTCTCCTGCTCGGCCTGCTCGGCGGCGGTGAGGGCGCGCTCGACGATGGTCTGGATATTGGTGATGATCTTGTCGCGGCCGACGACGTCGCCGCCGATGGTGATGTCCTGGCCGGCCAGGGCGATGGCCGGCGCGGCGGGGGCGGCCGAGGGCGCAGCGGAGGTGGGCGGCGCGGGCAGTTCCAGCGCCAGGAGCCCCTGGAGCGCCTCGACCTCCTGATGCAGAGCCTGCCAGCGCGGGTCGGCGCGCGGGGTCTGGGCCTGCTCAAGCTCGGCGCGGCGGCGGCGCGCGGCCAGCAGGCGCTCGACGAGGCCGGCGGCGGCGCCTTTGATCAGGAGCTCGTCGTCGCTGAGCGCGAGCAACTCGGCGGCGCGTTGCAATACAGGGTCGGCTGGCATGATAGCAGGCTGCGGGGATTGTAGCATCGTTGCGCCACGCCAGAGTACGCCTGCCGCTGGGCGGCCTCGCCGGCGGGTGCATGCGCGCTTTTTGGCCGGCTGCTTCGACGCGGGCGCGCCCTCGACAGGCTCGGCTTCGCCAAACCCGCCGAAGGGTCGGCGCGCCGAAAAATGACCCGCCTCGGCGGAGGCGCCTTCGCCGGCCGCGGCCTTGACGCCCCCTAGCGGCGGACCTATGATGACGGCAGGATGTCCACGCTCGCTCCCGAGGAAAGGCGCCGGCTGCTGCATATAGCACGCGACGCGATCCGGGCCGCCGTGCAGGGCCGGCCGCTGCCGGCCGTGGACGCCGCGAGCCTGCCCGACCCGCTGCGGCGGCCGGCGGCCAGCTTCGTCACGCTGCGGCGTGACGGCGAACTGCGCGGCTGCATCGGCGGCCTGGAGGCGCGCTGGCCGCTCTACGAAGACGTCCAGCGGCACGCCGTCCAGGCGGCCACCCAGGACTACCGCTTCGAGCCGGTGGCGCTGGACGAGATGCCGATGCTGGAGGTCGAGGTGTCGGTGCTGACGGAGCCGCAACCGCTGCCCTACGAAACCCCGGATGAGCTGCTCACGCGTCTGCGCCCGTGTGTGGACGGAGTGACGCTTGCGCTGGGCCACCGCCGGGCCACTTTTCTGCCGCAGGTGTGGGAGCGCGTGCCGGACCCGGCGCAGTTCCTGTCGATGCTGTGCGAGAAGATGGGGCTGCCGCCCGATACCTGGCGGCGGACGAAACTGGACGTCAGCGTCTACCAGGTCGAGAAGTTCACCGAGCCAGAGCTCAAGGAGTAGGACTGTCTGAATGCACACCGCCGAAACGCGCCCTGTGCATTGAGCCTTCTGCCTTCGCATGCGCGAACCCCTCCCCCACGTCACCCCCTTCCTGCGCCTGGGCGGGCGCGAGTGGTATCTGCCGGATGCCCTGCGCGCCTTCAATCACCGCAACTACCGCCTGTACTGGTTTGGGCAACTGATCTCGTTGACCGGAACCTGGATGCAATCAACAGCCCAGCAATGGCTGGTGTACCGGCTCACCGGCTCGCCGCTGGCGCTGGGGACGGTGATGTTCATGAATTCGCTGCCCGCGATGCTGCTCTCGCTGTTCGCGGGCGTGGTCGTGGACCGGGTGGACAAGCGCCGTTTCCTGATCGGCTTGCAGCTCGGCATGCTGACGCTGGCGCTGGCGCTGGCGGCGCTCACCGCCGCCGGGCAGGTGCAGTACGGGCACGTCCTGGCGCTGACGACGCTGCTCGGGCTGGTGAACACGTTCGACATGCCGGCGCGCCAGGCGTTCACGATCGAAATGGTCGGCAAAGATGACCTGATGAACGCCATCGCCCTGAACTCGTCGATGTTCAACGGCGCGCGCCTGGTCGGGCCGGCGGTGGCCGGCCTGCTCGTCGCCCAGGTGGGCGAGGCGGCGGCGTTCTTCTTCAACGGGCTGAGTTTCCTGGCCGTGATCGCGGGCCTGGCCCTGATGCGGCTGCCGCCGTTCACGCCCCGGCCGGGCCGGCTGCGCCCGCTGGCCGACCTGAAAGAGGGCCTGGGCTACATCACGCGCCACCGGTCGGTGCTGGCTCTGGTGCTGGTGGCGGCCGTGCCCAGCCTGTTCGGCTTCCCGGCGACGACGCTGCTGCCCGTGATGGCGCGCGACGTGCTCGGCCTGGGCGCCGACGGCTATGGGCTGCTGGTCTCGTTCATCGGCCTGGGCGCGCTGGTCGGCGCGCTCTCGCTGACGGCGCTCGGCAACTACCGGCCCAAGGGCCGGCTGCTGACGGCGGCGATGTTCGTGTTCGCCGGCGGGCTGGCCGGGGCCGCGCTCTCACGGGTGGTGCCGCTGAGCCTGGCGGCGCTGGCCTTCACCGGCTGGGGCATGATCCATCACCTGGCGACGACCAACACCCTGCTGCAACTGAACGTGCCGGATGAACTGCGGGGGCGCGTCATGAGCGCCTATCTGTGGGCCGTGGTCGGTATGGCGCCCGCCGGCTCGCTCCTGTTCGGCACGCTGGCGGAATGGTGGGGGGCGCCGAACACGCTGCTGGCCGGCGCGATCACGTGCGCGCTCAGCGCCGCGGCGGCCTTCGTGGCTTTCCCACAACTGCGCCGGCTAACGTAGCGCCGGCGGGCGCAACTCCGCCGGCCGGGGCGCGTATTGACCAGAGGAGACCCGCGATGCCCAAGCGTTATAAGCGTGACCGCTCCTATTCCCGCGCCGGCGAGGTCCAGGGCGCCGTCTGGCTGATCGGCCTGGGCATCCTGTTCCTGACCGGCAAGTGGTGGCCGGGCATCATCATCGTCATCGGCCTGAGCATGGTGGCCGGCGCGCTGGCGCGCGAATGGGGCGCCGCCGAGCCGCCCCCGCCTCCGCCGGCTTTCCCGGCAACGCCTCCGCCCGCCCCCCCGCCGGCGCCCGCCTTTCAGGCCGCGCCGCCGCCCAGGCCGCCGGCCCCGCCCGTCCGGTCCACGCGCCTGCCCGACCTCTGCCCCAACTGCGGCGCTCCGCCGCGCGCGCTCTCCCAGCGCGGCGGGGATCCGGGGCTGTGTCCCTATTGCGGCTCGGATATCGGCGTCGATTGACTCGCTGAGCGCGAGGCAGTGCGCCTCACACGTCGGCGTCCTCCACCCACTGCGGCGTCGGCTCGGACACGACGACTTCACGACCGGAGGGGAACGTGAGCGTGGTCGCGACGCTGTCCTTCCTCACTTCCAGCCCCTTCCAGCGCACCGTCACGGGCCACGGGAACGGGCTGCGGCCCTCCACCCAAACGCGCCGCGGCGAGACCGGGCGCACGCCCAGCAGGCGCAGGAAAAGCGCCACCGGCGCCACGCCCCACACATAGTCTTTGTCGCCCAGGCCTTCCGGCCGGTCGGCGTTATAGGCTTCGCGAAAACACTTCTCCGTCCGCAGGGTGTGGAGGACGGCCGCCATCAGCCGCCCGAGCAATTCGGCCGCCTCGGCGCGGTAGCCGTAGTCGATCAGGCCCTCTCCTAACAGGGTGTTCCACATCAGCCAGACGCCGCCGGCGCCGTCGCGGTTGTCGGGTCTGTAAGCCGGGTCCTGGGCCGAGCACTTCGGCGCCCCGTACGGCCGCCAGTAACGCTCGGGGTCCAGGATCGTCCGGCGCACCAGGGCCTCGGCCCGCGCCGCGTCGGGCACGCCCGCCCACAGCGGCAGTAATAGCGTCTGGTCCTGGCGCGTGGTGTCCACCGTGGCGACCGTCACCGCGAACTCGTCGGTCAGGCCGGTCACCTCGACCCGGTCGATCTCGCTGTAGAGCTTCTCGCTCACCGCCGTCCCCACCCCGAAATACCAGGCGACGTGCGAGCGTTTGAGCGTCTCCACGCGATGCCGGCCGCGCCGGCCGCGCCCGCTCAGAGCCACCCCCATCTCCGGCCGCGCCCCGCGCGGACCAATGGCCTTCACCCGCAGGCGGGCCGGCGGCGCAAAGCGGCGCGAGAGGTCCACGGCCAGGTGGCCGCGCCCCTCCGCCAGCACCTCGCCAGGCGTCACGGCGTGCGAGTCGCGATCCATGTAGTGATAGCTGGCCGTCTCATCGCGCCACATCTGGTCCAGGGCGGATTTCAAGAGGGCCGCGCGCTGCGCCAGGGCCGGATCAGCCGGCTGTCCGAGGGCCTCGGCGATGCGGTTGAGGGACCGGCACTCCTGGAACAGGTAGGCGGCCAGGTCGGGCGACTCGACGGCTGTGATGTCCGCGCCTTGCGCCCAGGGCGCGGTGCGCGCGAAGGAGGGATGATCGTCGAAACCCGATTGGAGCGTGTGCGACCATTCCGGCACGCCGTCCTCGTCCCGGTCATGGCGCGGCGTGAACCAGACGTCCAGGAAACGGCGCAGGCCCGGATAGACGGCCTCCAGAAAGGCGCGGTCCTCGGTGTGCTCATAGAGGCGCCAGCCGATGGAGGCCAGCAGCGGCAGACAGAGCGCGCGGCTGCGCTGTCCGCCCAGGCCGGGCTTCCAGTCGATGAAGCCCTTCTCATCCTGCACGGCCAGCCAGTTGCGCAGGACGCCCTTGGCCAGGTCCGGCGCGGCCGACACGACCTGGGGCAGATTGACGTAGGCTTCCAGGGCGGCCTGGCCGCCCCACTGCCAGACATGGTCGGAGCCGTCGCCCTTGAGCGAATAGCCGCGGTCCGGGTGGCGCGCGAACACGAAGGACGGATACGGCAGGTGGGGCGTGGAGCCGAGATAGCTACGGAGAGCCACGGTCTGCGCGAAGGCGAAGGCCGCGTCCCAATCGAGGTCGCCGGTCTCGATCTCCAGCAGGCCGGCGTTGAGCAGCTCGATGCGCGCGAACTCGCCCTCCCACTCGCGCGTGAAGATGGAGCGCAGCGCGGTCAGGCTTTCGGCTACGTGCGGGCGCGCCGCCTGCGCCCAGCGCACAAAGACCGGCACATTCGGCGGCAGGTCCAACACACGGGTGAGGCCAGGGAAGAGGGCGGCGTCGGCCTCGCTCTCGCCATCCAGCGCGACCACGATCTCCAGATTCCCGGAGCGCCCGTTGAGCACGGCCAGCTCCTCCAGCTGCGCCGGCCCCAGAGGCCGGGCGTTCTCCAAAGGCTTGAGCGCCCCGGCCAGCGTGAACCGGACCGTGCGCGTGCGGCCCTCCGGGTCGTGGTTGACGAACGTGAACTGCCCGGCGACCGAATGCGAGTCCGGCGCCCAGTAGTGGGCGGTGACGGCGATGGCGCTCAAGGGCTCGAACGTCACCCGCAGGTAATTCGGGTAAAAGGCGCGCACGGCCGGGGTGAAGACAAAGTCCGCCGGATCGTTGACGCGGCGGTCGCCCTCGGCCAGGACCGGGAAGAGGCGCATTTCGCGGGCGCGCAGGCCATAGGTGGTGCGCAGGGCCAGGGCGGGCGGCTCGCCTCCGGCCAGGCTCAACTCCCAGATCTGGTCGTCGGCGTAATCGGTGGGCGACAGGCGGACGTCGGCGGCGAGGCGCAGGACGAGGGGGTCGTCCTGGGTCAGATACCAATCGCGCATGGCGCTGGATTGTAGCGCAACTTGCTATTTCGGCCCCGGCCACACCTCCCAGCCCGAGCGCTCCGGCTTCAGCTCGTACACCACGCCGCCGGGGCCGCTGATGAAGCAGGTGGTGTACTTGGGCGCCGAGTCGCACTGAAAGGCGGCGTCCGGCACGCCGAACTCCTCGGCGGTCGCCCAGCCCAGGCGGTCGCGCACGCGGTAGCCGGGCAGCGACTGCTCATCGCGCCAGGCCGCGCCGAAGCCGCGCACCGGCTGATACAGGCCGGCCGGCGGGACGAGGGCCGGGTCGCTCTCCGGCATCCCGGCGAACCAGGCGTTAGGCTGCGCGGACCAGCGCGGCGAGAGCGCGTCCGCGTACAGGATGTAGATGAAGTCGTTCCAGGCCGTCCACAGCATCAGGCCATGCTCGAAGGTCTGCGCCTGCATCACGGTGGTGTGAGCCGGCGATTGCGGGCAGGCGGCCGGCGGATTCGGGAAGAACCAGACGTCGGGGCAGCGGACCGCCACCGACGCGCTGGCCTGGACGGTGACGCCGCCGCGCACGGCGAAGAGCATGAAGTACACGGGCGTGCGCTGCTCAGCCGGGGCGTTCACGGTCAGCGCGCCGGCGGCCGGAACATGCGGATAAAGCTCGCTCAGGCGACCCTGCGCGTCGAGGCGCCAGAGCGCGATCTCATCCGCCTGCGCCTCCCAGCTCAACGTCACCGATCCGCCCGGATCAATCTCGGCCGGCGAGGCCGCGAAGGAGAGGATGACGGGCGCGTTGGGTTGAGCCGATGGCTCGCCGGTCGGAGTCGCTGGCTCGTCCGTGCGAGTCGGCGGCGCCTCCGTTCCGGTCGGCTCAACCGTCTGGGTGGGCGTCGCGCCGCTTGCCGTCGTCGGCGTGGCGGAGGCCGGAGCCGCCGTCGTCGAGGCGGGCGGCGCCAGGGTGCGGGTTGGAGGCGGTTGAGGCGTGGCCGTGGCGGTGAGCGCGTCCGGCGTCAGGATCGGGACAGTCGGCGAAGGGGGCGTGATGCAGCCGGCCAGGAGCAGGGCGACGGCGAGCAGACAGCGCTGGATGGACATAGAACACCCGAGGTCAATGCCATTGCCTTGACGCGCAGCGGAACGGGGAAGTTCCGCCCCTTTCAGGGCGGCGCGTCCAGTCCGTCCTCCACGGGGCGCCGGGCTCTCGTCCGCCAAAGCGCCAGCGCCAGCATCCCGGCCAGCAGCAGGGCGCAGAGTGTGTAGACGCCGCTCAGGCCGACGACAGGCAGCAGCGCGTACGCCAGCGGCGGCGCCAGCGCGCTCCCCAGGTCGCCGGCGGTGTGCATGGCGCTGAGCGCCCGGCCGCGGCGCGGCGCGTCCGCCTCGTCGCCCAGCGCGGCCGTGGCTAGGCTCTGATTGCTGCCGCCCGCCATCGCGGTCAACAAGACCGCCGGCAGGATGAGGCCCGGCTGCCCGGAAGCCAGCAGGCCCATCCCGACGATGCCCGGGACCAGCCCGGCCGCCGCCACGCGCCAGCGGTCCCCCACCCGGTCCGACCACCCGCCGGCCAGCGGCGCCGCGGCCATGCTGAACAGCGTGCTGAGGCCGAGCAGGACGCCGCTCAGTGTGGCGAGGCCAAGCGATAGCCCACCGACCCGAACCGGCCCCACCCGCGCCTGGACCAGCAACGCCAGCGTGGAGACGAGCACGCCGGCCAGCACGAAACGGTTGACGCTGTACAGGAGCGCGGGCAGCCAGACGTGGCCTGGCCGGCGCGCCTCCGCGGCCGCCGCAGCCGTTCCCGGCCCGAACGTGACGCGGGCCGGATCGCGCGGCGGGCGGCGCGTCTCCGGCAAAAAGACGAGCGCCCCGAACGCGCCCAGGCCGGTGAGCGCCGCGGCCACGGCCAGCGCCCGGTGATAGCCCAGCCCGTCGGTCAGCAGGCCGCCCAGCGGCGCGGCCAGGGTCGTGCCGAGGTAGAAGCACAACTGGTAGAGGCCGATCAGACGCCCGCGGTCTTCGGGCGCCGCCGCGTCGAGGCTGATCAGGTTGCCGCCGACCCAGATGCCGGACCAGGCCAGGCCCCACAACAGCCGCGCCGCCAGCAGCGGCCAGAATCCGTGCGCCACGGCATACAGCAGGGTGGACAGCGCGCCCAGGCCGAGGGCGGGGACGAACAGCCAGCGCCGCGGCCAGCGGTCGTAGGCCAGGCCGGCCCAGGTGTTGGTGAGCAGACGGACCCAGCGGTTGGCGCTGAGGAGCAGGCCGACGCTGGCCAGCGCCACGCCGGCCTCGGTCGTGTGCGTGGGCAGCACGGTGTACAGGGCCGCGTCGCCCATCAGCGACAGCGCGGTGCCGAGGCCGACGGGCACCAGCACGCGCCAGGCGGGGAGGCGGAGGCGCGCCGGGGTTCCGGAGGAACGTTTCAACGCTTCAGGTTTGCGGTCGTCGCGGCCGCTCACCGAGCCAACGGCTCGCGGCCGTAAGCGCCGCGCAAGTCGGCCAGACGGATGCGCAGCAGGTCGCGCAGGCCGCGCCACGAATCGCGCAGGAGGTTGACGCGCCGCGTCCGGCGATAATCCCACTCCACCGGCACCTCCTGAACCCGGTAGCCGAGCCGGCGGGCCACGAAGAGCAGTTCGACGTCGAAGCCGGACGTCACCGACGCGCCCCGGGGGCCGGAGCCGTCCCTCGGCGTGTAGACGCGCAGGCCCGCGAGCAGCGGCCGGACGACGGCGCGGCGAAATGCCTTGAACCCGCACTGGGTGTCCGTGATCCCGGCGAAGCCCAGGATCGCGTTACGCAGCACGATCTGGCTCAGGGACATGGCCCGGCGCCAGGCCGGGGCGTTGCGCCGCGCCGCGCCGCGCGAGCCGATGACGATGTCGGACCCCTGCTCGAAGAAGGGCAGCAGCCGCTCAATCTCGCCGATGGGCGTGGCCTGGTCCATGTCGCTGAACAGGACGATCTCGCCGCAGGCGGCCAGCAGGCCGGCGGCGACGGCCTGGGCTTTGCCGCGGTGCGGGGCGCGCAACACGCGGAAATGCGGCGCGGCCTGGGCGAAAGCCTCGGCCTGCGCGGCCGTATCGTCCTCGCTGCCGTCGTCGACGACCAGGACTTCATACGAATAGGGCTGCGCCGCAAAATATTGAGCGACCTTCGCCAGCGCGCCGGCTTTCAGGTTGGCTGATTCATTGTAAGCGGGGATGACGACGGAGAGGAACGGTCGGTCGGTCATGCGCGTCATTGTCTCACAAACGGCGCGCGGCTCGACCGGCGGAACCCCGGCCGGCCCGGCGACGTCATACTCCCGGCGCCGGGCCGCGGCGGCTCCGCCTTTGGGCGGAGGGCGGGCTGAGCCGGAAGACCGGCGCGATTTCCGGGAATGTGTGTATTTTGATTACCAGCCCGGCGGAGACCGTCAGCCGGCGGGCCGGCACTCTTGGCGCACAGGCGCCTCTCGAAAGGACTCAAGCATGGTGCTCAAGCAGTTGCGTCTGGCGAGCGTGTTTCTCGCGGTGGTCGTCACCTCGACCGCCTGCCAGATTGTGTCTTCATCAACGTCCGGCGCGCCCGGACCGACCAGCGAGGTTGTGACGCCCGTGAACAGCCCGGCGCCCACCGCGACCACCCCGCCCGAGCCCACCGCCGCGCCCGAGCCGGCGTCGCTCTGCCCCACACCCGGCGCCGACCAGGCGCTGCACGTGAACCGCGAGAACGGTTACTGCTTCCTCTACCCCGCCTACTTCGAAGTCAAACCGGACGACGTCCGGCCGGACGCGGCCGTGAGCGTGCTCGGTCCCGCCGAAATCAAAGGCCAGGAAGGCATCGCCGTCAACCTGTCCGTGGCCTTCAACGGCCCGGCCGACGGGCTGGACAGCGCGGCCTACGCCGCGAAGTGGCGCGAGTTCTTCTACTTCGGCGACCAGCCGACGGTGGAGACGATTACGCTGGGCGGCCAACCGGCCGCGCTCATCCGCAACGCGCCGGGCGGCTACGCCAACCAGCAGATTGCGCTGGCCGTAGTCGGCGGCCTGAAGTATCAGGTCAGCGTCTTGCCCCAGCCGGAAGACTCAGCGGCGCTGGCCGAGCATGTCCGCCTGGTCTGGGACACGGTGACGCAGACCATCGTCTTCTTCCCGCCGGCGAACGACCGGCCCGTTGTGCGGGCGGCGGACGTCTGCCCGGCGGCCGGCGCCGAGACCCGGCTGTGGATCAGCGAGAGCGGCGGCTTCTGCCTGCTGTACCCGGCCGGTTATGAACTCGACCCGGACTTCCCGGGCCGCATCATCGGCGGGCCGGTCCTGGCCGACACGACGGATTGGGGCCAGGTGCGGACGTCGATCACGGTGGCGACGTACGATCAGCCGCCGGCGGCCCGGGAGCAGGCGCTGACTCCGCCGACGGAGCAGATCGATCCGGCCAGCGTCCAGCAGACGACCATCGGCGGCGCGCCCGCCATCCTGTACGATTTCACCGGCGGGCCGTGGCGCCAGCGGACGGCCAGCATCGTGGCCAACGGCAGCGTCTACACGCTGGTGGGGCCGTGGGACGCGGAGCAGTTTCCGGCGGGCGTGGCCGAGGCCGAGCGGCTGTGGAAGACGATCATGGACTCCATCGCCTTCTTCGACAAGTGGCGTTAGCCTTTTTAGCGCCCCGCGTCCCTCGACCGGCTCGGGACGCGGGGTTTTGCGTTCTTTCAGGCCGGAGCTCAGGCGCTGAGCGCCTAACACTCGGCCACATTGACGGGGATATGCAGGGCCAGGCCGCCCTCGGCCGTCTCCTTGTACTTGCCGTTCATATCCAGGGCCGTGACCCACATCGACTTGACCACGGCGTCGAACGTCACCCTGGCCTGAGCCGGGTCGCCCTCCAGCGCCAGGTGCGCGGCGGCGATGGCCTTGAGCGCGCCCATCGTGTTGCGTTCGATGCACGGCACCTGCACCAGCCCGCCGACCGGGTCGCAGGTCAGGCCGAGGTGATGCTCCATGGCGATCTCGGCCGCCATCAACACCTGCTCCGGCGAGCCGCCCAGGCACTGCGCGAGCGCCCCGGCGGCCATGGCGCTGGAGACGCCGATCTCGGCCTGGCAGCCGCCCAAAGCGGCCGAGATCGTGGCGCCCTTCTTGAACAGGCTGCCGATCTCGCCCGCGGTGAGCAGGAACGGCTCCACGGCCGCCTCGCCGGCGCCGCTGAAACAGACGGCATGCAGCAGCACGGCCGGGATCACCCCGGCCGCGCCGTTGGTGGGCGCGGTGACCACGCGCCCGAAGGCCGCGTTCTCCTCGTTGACGGCCAGCGCAAAACAGCTCACCCACTTGAGGACTTCGGCGAAGGTCCAGGCCCGCGCCCGCAGCGCCGCCCGCCAGGCGTCCTCATCGGCGGGCCTCTCGCCGCCCAGCAGACGACGGCTGAGGCCCGCCGCCCGTCGGATCACGCCCAGCCCGCCCGGCAGCACGCCCTCGGTCCGACAGCCGCGGAACGCGCAGGCCTGCATCGCGGCCCATAATCGCTGTAGCCCCGCGCGCACCTCGTCCGGCGCGGCCCAGGCCAGCTCGTTCCGCCAGACCACCTCCGGGATGCTCAGGCCGTGCGTCCGGCAGTGCCGCAACAGGTCCGCGCCGGCCTCGATGGGCAGCGGCGGCCGGGCGCGCGGCGCGCCTCCCGGCGCTTCCTGTTCCTGAACCACGAACCCGCCGCCGACCGAGTAATAGGTCTCGGCGAGCCGAGCGCCGTTCTGGAGGTGCGCTGTGAACGTCAGGCCGTTAGGGTGGAAAGGCAGGGCCTGGTCCATGTGAAAGACCAGATCGGTCTGCGGGTCGAATGGGAGCGGATGCCGGCCGCCGAGCGCCAGCTGGCGCCCGGCGCGGATAACGGCCACAGCCGGGCGCAACTGCGCTGTATCGCACGTCGCCGGGTCCTCGTCGCGCAGGCCCATGAGGACGGCCAGATCCGTGCCGTGGCCGCGCCCGGTCTTGGCCAGCGAGCCGTACAGGTCCACGCGCAGCCGCGCCACCTGCTCCAGGCCGCCCGCCGCGCGGCACCGATCCAGAAAACGCTGCGCCGCGCGCCACGGCCCGAGCGTGTGCGAACTGGACGGGCCGACGCCGATCTTGAAGATGTCGAAGACGCTGATCGGTTCCATGACTGCCCTCCTGGAGCTGCCTCGGGCGCCAAGCATACCATCGCGGCGGAAGGCGGGAGCCAGACCCTGAGTGGGTCGTCATTGTTTTGGGCCGGGCTGGCGGTGACGCCACCGTGGCCCCGGCCTTCGCCGGGATCCAGATTCTGCCGGGGTCACCTGGATTCCGGCTTTCGCCGGAATGACGCTGACTCGGGCGACAACGATTGGCAGGACGATCCCAAAATCTTGACGGCCACTCCCAGACCCCGGCGGCTCCCTCTCCCGGGCGGGTTGTATAATCGGCACTGCCTCTGCCTCGGGGGCCGTGTCCCGATGCCTGTGTCAAAGCGTTGGGGCGCACGGCCGTGCGCCCCGGCTGGTGGGAAATTACACAAAATTCGAAAAACGACCGCCTCGGAGACCACTGTGACCTACACCCCCGCCGAACTGATGACCGTCAACGCCGCGCGCCTGCTGCGCGACGGCGATGTGGTGTTCGTGGGCGTCGGCCTGCCCAACCTGGCCTGCAACCTCGCCCGCCGGACGCACGCCCCGCGCCTGACCATGATCTACGAGGCCGGCGTGATCGGCGCCCAGCCCGCCCGTCTGCCGCTGTCCATCGGCGACCCGACGCTGGTCTCCGGGGCGGCGGCCATCTGCTCGATGTACGAAATCTTCGCCTTCTATTTGCAGCGCGGCCTGATCGACGTCGGTTTCCTGGGCGGCGCGCAGATCGACCGCTTCGGCAACGTCAACGCCACCGTCATCGGTGCCTACGCGCATCCGAAGGTGCGCCTGCCCGGCTCCGGCGGCAGCGCCGAGATCGCGGCCTGGGCCAACCGCACCTACTTCATCACCCCGCACCAGAAGCGACGCTTCCCCGAGAAGTGCGATTTCGTCACCGGGGCCGGTTTTCTGGACGGGCGCGCGGCGCGGATCGCGAGCGGCGTGCGCGGCGGCGGCCCGCAGGCCGTCGTCACCGACCTCGGCCTCCTGGAGCCGGACGAGGCCGGCGAGTTGATCCTCACGGCCCTGCACCCCGGCCGCAGCGTGGAGGACGCCGTCGCCAACACCGGCTGGCCGCTCAAGGTCGCGCCGAACGTGCGCACGACCGCGCCCCCCACCGAGGCCGAATTGCGCCTCCTGCGCGAAGAACTGGACCCCCGGGGCATCTACCTCAAAGGCGCGGCGTAGGTCGTTTTTCGAGTTTTGCGTAATTCCTCGCCGGCAGGGCGCACCGCCGCGCGCCCCAACGGCCTGACACCGACATCGGGTTACGGCGCGGCGCCGCGCCGCGTCCCAATGCGTTTTCACAAAACCGCGCGGCCGGCGTTATATCTACAGGATGAACAAACCTGACTTCACCACGCTGGTGGACGCGCACAGCGCCGAACTCTTCGCCTATCTCTTCCGCCTGACGCGCGACGAAGCCGAGGCGCAGGATTGTCTGCAGGAGGCCTACCTGCGCGCCCATCGGGCTTACGGCCGCCTGGATGACCGGGCGAACACGCGCGCCTGGCTCTACCGCATCGCCACGAACACCGCCTTCTCGCACCTCCGCCGGCGGCGACGCGAAGCGGCCTGGAGCGCGCCCGCCGACGAGCGCTGGCCGGCCGACGACCCATCGCCGCCGGAGCGCGCCGCCCGCCGCGCCCAGCTGGCGGCGCTGGCCGCGGCCGTGGAGCGCCTGCCCGCCCGCCAGCAGGCCGCGCTGGTCCTGCGACAGTACCAGGGCCTGAGCTACGCCGAGACGGCCGCCGCCCTGGCCTGCTCGGAGGCCGCCGCGCGCGCTAACGTCTACCAGGCCCTCAAGAAACTCAGAGAGGTATTCCGCGATGCCGCCCAAGACGAGATTTGACCTGGCCCTCGACCAGCTCCTGGCCGCGCCCCGGCCGGAAGCCGTTGCCCGCGCTCAGACCGCGCTGCGCCGACGCCTCCAGGCCGAGCAGCCGCCCGCCGTCTGGTACGACCTGGTGCCGGACACCCCGGTCGGGCCGCTGTGGGTGGCGGTCTCGGAGGCCGGCCTGGCCGCCATCCACTACGGCGCGGACGCGCGCGCCTGGCTGGCCGCCCTGCGCCGGCGCGGTTTCGGCGCGGCCAGGCGCTCGGCGGAAAAGACCGCCCGCTGGCGCGCGGACGTGGCCGCGTACCTCCTGGGCCGCAAGCGCTCGCTGCCCGCGCGCGTCGATTGGCGCGGCGTCACCAACTTCCAGCGCCGCGTGCTGGAGGCCGCGGCTCATATCCCGCGCGGCCATGTGCAAACCTATCAGGGGCTGGCCCGTGAGCTGGGCCGTCCCCAGGCCGCCCGCGCTGTCGGCCAGGCCCTGCGCCGGAACCCGGTGCCCATCGTCCTGCCATGCCACCGCGTGGTGGCCGCCGACGGTGACCTGCGCGGCTATCTCGGCCAGCACGGTGTGCAGACCAAAGCCTGGCTCTTGCACCTGGAGGGCGCGCGCCTGTGAGCGCTGCCGAATATCATTCGTCCGCCACTGCTCAAAATACAGCTTGGATTAGTCATAATTTCGAATTCCGTTAGGCAGAGACGGTATCCGCCTAAAGACGTATTGACTCTTGCCCCATGTCGCCATATAAAATTCAAAAACCTGGCCCGTTTGTATTTGGGGCCTGCGAGATAAAGAGAATTATGAAACTGGCCGAGACGCCATCAGTGAGAGGAGCGGTTGTGTCACCCCAGATTGCACGCCGGGCGATCGGCAGTGTCGCCTCCGAGACGGTCAAACTGCGTGTGGTCCTTTACCCGGGCGAGGTCTATCGCCTGCCGGAGGCCGGCCAGCGCGTGCGGGTGGCCGCCGGCCAGGCCTGGCTCACGACCCAGGGGCGCGACGTGGTCTTGCAGGCCGACGAGTCCGCCCGGCTCCCGGTGAGCCGCGAGCCCGCGCTGGTCTCGTCGCTGGGCCCGGCGCCGCTCATGGTGGAGCTCCTGAACTGACATGGCCAACAGCCTGGACGACATCGACCGCAAGATCCTGGACCTGTTGCGCCAGGACGCGCGGATGACGAACGCCGCCCTCGGCGCGGCGGTGGGCCTCACGGCGCCGTCGGTCTTCGAGCGCATCCGCAAGCTTGAAAAGCGCGGCGTGATCAAGGGCTACACGGTGCGCGTGGACGAGAGCGCGCTGGGCAAGACCCTGACGGCTTTCATCCGCCTCACCGCCGCCTACGACGAGCGCCACGACCCCGGGCTGCGCGCCATCTGCGACGACCCGGACGTGCTGGAGCTCTACAGCGTCGCCGGCGAGGACTGTTTTCTGATCAAGACCCGCGCCAGCGACCCGGCCGACCTGCAGGCGCTGATCAACCGCATCCGCAGCCACATCACCGTCCAGCGCAGCGTGACCATGATCGCCCTGGACACGCTCAAGGAGAGCTGAACGCCATGCCGGTCGTCGAACGTCAGGCCAGGATCGAGTCTTACGGACGCGCCGCCGCCGAACTGGAGGCCGTGTTGAGCGAGCTGCCGCGCGCCATGTGGACGTACCGGCCCGCGCCGGACCAGTGGACCGTGCACGAGATCGCCGTCCACATCGCCGACAGCGAGGCCAACAGCTACGTCCGCTGCCGGCGCTTCCTGGCCGAGCCTGGCGCCCCCCTGATGGCGTACGACGAGGTGGCCTGGGCCCGGGAACTGGATTACCACGCGCAGAGCGTCGAGGCGGCGGTCGAGCTTTTCCGGGTCCTGCGCCGCAACACCTATCACCTGATCCGGGCGCTGCCCGAGGCGGCCTGGACGCGCGTCGCCGATCATCCCGAGAACGGCCCGATGTCGCTGGACGACTGGCTGGACATCTACGAGCGCCATGTCCGCGAGCACGCGGCCCAGATGCGGACCGCGCGGGCGGCCTGGGAGCAGGCCGGCCGGCCATAGAGAGTCCCCATGTATCTCCCCAAACATTTCCGCGAGGACGATCCCGCGATCCTGACGGAGTTCATGCGCGCCCACTCTTTCGCCGCGCTGGTGACGGTGGTGGACGGCGCGCCCTTCGCCACGCACCTGCCCCTCGTCGTGCAGGCTTCGGCGGAGGGCGTCGCCTTGCTCGGCCATGTGGCGCGCGCCAACCCGCAATGGCAGACGCTGGCCGAACAGCGCGAGGCGCTGGCCATCTTTGCGGGCCCGCACGCCTATGTCTCGCCGACGCTGTACGAACAGCGCCAGAGCGTCCCCACCTGGAATTACATCGCCGTGCACGCCTACGGCCCGGTCCGCCCAATCACGGCGCCGGACGAGGCCGAGGCGGTGCTGCAGCGGCTGATCGCGCGCCACGAACCCCCTTACCAGGCGCAGTGGGCTGAGCTGCCCGAGCGTTACCGGACCGGCATGCTCAACGGCATTGTGGCCTTTGAGATGACGGTCACCCGGCTGGAGGGCAAGTTCAAGCTCAGCCAGAATCGCGCGGCCGGCGAACAGCGCAACCTCATCGCCGCCCTGGAAGCGCTGGGCCAGCCGGACAGCCTGGAATTAGCCGGCCGGATGCGGCGGCATCTCTCAACCGTGGAGTCGCCATGAAACTCAAAGAATGGGGCCTCTTCGCCCTCCTGGGCCTGGTCTGGGGTTCGTCGTTTCTGTGGATCAAGGTCGGCCAGGGCGACCCGCTGCCCGGCCTGGGATTGTTTCACCCGGCTGACTCGACCTCTTTCGGGCCCTTCCTGCTGGTGACGTTCCGGCTGTTGTTCGGCCTGGCCGGTCTGGCCGTGCTCCTGGCCGTCCGGCGCCAGGCCGTGCCGCGCGACCGGCGCACGCTGCTGGCCTACCTGTTCATGGGCCTCTTCAACACGGCGGTCCCGTTCGTCCTGATCACGTGGGGCGAGACCCTGATCGACTCGGGCGTAGCGTCGATCCTCAACGGCACCGTGCCGCTCTTCACGATCATCATCGCCCACTTCTGGCTGCAGGATGAGCGCCTCACGGCGCCGCGCCTGGGCGGGCTGCTGATCGGTTTCGTCGGCGTGGTGGTGCTGGTCAGCCGCGACCTCGAACCGGGCGGGCTGAGCGGCAACCTGTGGGGGCAACTGGCCGTCATCGCGGCCGCCATCTGTTATGCCGTGGCCATCACGTTCTCACGCCGGCACCTGCGCAACCAGTCGCCGGTGGTGCAGTCCTTCATGGTCCTGCTCTTCGCCGACGCCCTGATGTGGATCGCCACGCCCGTGGCCGAAGGCCCGCTCGTCCTGCCCACCTCGCCCCTGGCCTGGTTCGCGGTGGCCTGGCTGGGCGTGCTCGGCTCGTGCCTGGCCTACCTGCTCTTCTTCTCGCTCATCAACGCCTGGGGGCCCACGCGCGCGTCGCTGGTCACCTACGTCTTCCCGGTCATCGGCCTGCTGCTGGGCGTGCTGCTCCTGGGGGAGGCCGCCGACTGGCGGCTGCTGGCCGGCTCGGCGCTGGTGGTGGGCGGCATCCTGGTGGTCAATTTCCGGTCGATCGCGCAGGCGGTCCAGCCGGCGGCCGTGGCGGCGACGGCCAAGTAGCGGCGCGCCGCGACCGCGAATATCTCCGGTTTTAAGGAAACGACGATGGCTGTTACCACTTCCACCCTGGCTCGTCCGGCCCGCCTGTCGGCGGCCGTCCTGCTCAGCCTGGCGGCCGTGTACGTGATCTGGGGATCCACTTACTTCGCCATCCGCGTGGCGGTGGCCGCCTGGCCGCCGCTGCTGCTGGTGGGCACCCGCTTTGTGGCGGCCGGCCTGATCCTGTTCCTCTTCCTGCGCCTGCGCGGCGCGGCTCTGCCGACGCGCCGTCAATGGCTGCACGCCGCCGTCGTCGGTCTGCTGCTGCTGGGCGGCGGCAACGGCCTGGTCACGGTGGCCGAGCAGTGGGTGTCGTCCAGCCTGGCGGCCGCCATCGTGGCAACGGCGCCGCTCTGGGTGGCGCTCTTCTCCGGGCTGTCCGGGCAGTGGCCCGCGCGCCTGGAATGGCTCGGCATCGTGATCGGTTTCGGCGGCGTGGTGCTGTTGAACCTGGAGGGCGAGCTGCGCGCCAACCCGCTGGGCGCGCTGGCGCTAGTGGCGGCCCCGCTGTGCTGGGCGCTGGGCTCGGTGCTCAGCCGGCGGCTGGCGCTGCCGGACGGCGCGATGGGCACGGCCGCCGAGATGCTCGCCAGCGGCGTGATCATCACGGCCGGCGGCCTGCTGAGCGGCGAGCGATTGACGGCGATGACCGCGCCGGCGGCCGGCGCCTGGCTGTATCTGGTCGTCTTCGGCTCGCTGGTAGCGTTCAGCGCCTACATGTACCTGATCCGCAACGTGCGCCCGGCGCTGGCGTTGAGCTACGCCTACGTCAACCCCGTGGTGGCCGTCGGGCTGGGCATGGCGTTGGGCGGCGAGACGTTGTCCTGGGTCGGCCTGGCCGGCATCGGCGTGATCCTGGCGGGCGTGATCTTCATCACCATGGCGCGGGCCGCGGCGCCCAAAGCGCCGTCGCCCGGCACCGGCGATTGAGCTCCCTCCCGCCCGGTTTTACAACACCCCGGCGCCATCGGCCGCCTGACAGACGTAAATGTCGGGCGTCTTGCCGGTGGCGCCGGCGTAGCGCGCCGCCAGCTCGCGCGTGAACGCCTCGGCCGCCTCGGCGGCCACCAGGTTCACGGTGCAGCCTCCGAAGCCCGCGCCGGTGAGCCGCGCGCCGTAACAGCCGGGGAGCGACTGCGCCAGGCTGACCATCACGTCCAACTCGCGGCAGGAGACCTCATAGAGGTCGCGCAGGCTGAGGTGGCCGGCGTTCATCAAGCGGCCGAACGCCGCGGCGTCGCCGGCGCGCAGCCAGCGCACCGCCTGCTGCGTCCGGTCGCACTCTTCCACCACATGCCGCGCCCGGCGCGCCACGATCTCCGGCAGCCGGTGCGCGTGGCGGTTGAAGTCCTCCACCGACACGTCGCGCAGGGCGCGGATGCCGGGGAGGACGGGGGCCAGCCGCCGGACGGCTTCTTCGCATTGGGCGCGGCGCGTGTTGTACTCGCTCGCGCCCAGCTCGCGCCGGACCATCGTGTCCGCCACCACCACCGCGATCTCGCCCGGCAGCGGCACCGCTTCCCATTCCAGGCTGCGGCAATCCAGCAGCAGCGCGTGCCCGGCGCGCCCGCAGGCCGACGCGAACTGGTCCATAAGGCCGCAGTTGACGCCGACATAGGCGTTCTCGGCGCGCTGGCAGGCCCGCGCCAATTCCATCGGCGGCAGCGACCAGGCGCCCAGTTTCTGCCAGGCGGTGGCGTACACCACCTCCACCGCCGCCGACGAGCTCAGCCCGGCGCCGCGCGGCACAGCCGAGGTCAGCACCGCCTCCAGGCCGCGCACGGTCAGCCCGCGCTCCTGCAGCGCCCAGGCCGTGCCGGCCGCGTATCTGGCCCAGCCGGGCAGCGGCGCGCCGTCGGCCGCGCGCTGCGCCTCCAGCGCGGTCACGTCAAACGTCGTGCTCTGCCCGACGTCCATGGCCGTCAGCGCGACCCGCGGCCCGTCAACGGCGCGCACGGCCAGGTAAGCGGCCCGGTCAATGGCGATGGGCAGCACCCAGCCGTCGTTGTAGTCCACGTGCTCGCCCAGCAGGTTGACGCGCCCCGGCGCGCGGGCGATGAAGTCGGGTTCGGCGTGATAGGTCCGGCGGAAATGGTCGATGAGTTGAGGGAGAGGCTGCATGGTTGTCTCAATCGCTCAGGATGCCGACCTCGGCCAGCGCGGCCCGCAGGCGCTCGACGGCGTCGCGGCGCACCTCGACCGCCGCCGGGCCGAGTGGCCGGCCGAGATAGTCTTTAAGTTTAGGCGTGCGCCGCAGGGTGTCCAGCAGTTCCGGGCTCTTCAGCCTCAGCACGGTCAGGTCCTCGAGCGCGGCCTCGGCCCCGGAGCGCGCCCAGCGCTGGAGCGCGCCCAGCAGCGTCGGCGGCAGGCCGTGCTCGTCGGCCACCTCGCGCAGAAAATCGATGATGCGGCCCAGCTCCACGCCCTGCTTCGCGGCGCGCCGCAGCGAGGCCGGGGTGAGCCGGTACGTGTAGACGGCGCCCTCCAGCCCCAGCCACTTGGTGACGCGCGCCACGCGGAAGCGGTGGTAGGGCGTGATGGCGGCCGGCACGCGGATCACGCCGTCCAGGCCGATGTGGACGCGCGTGGGCGCCCCCGGCCCGGCCGCCGCCGTCCAGGCGCCGCGGCCCAGGTAGGCGGACCCGGCCGGCGTGATGCGAAAGACCGTCTCGACCTTCTCGCCGCCGCGCGGCGCGAGGCCGAGGCTCTTCTTTCTGGGCGCCGGCGGGCCCGGTAGTGAGACCTCCACCAGGCCCAGCCAGGCCAGCGGGCCGCGCACGAACCAGCGCACCAGCGCCCCGTCCACCTCATCCCAATGCTCGAAGCCGCGCAGATAGGCCTGCGTCTCGGCGTCGCGGATATACCACGAATCGTAATCGCCGGCCGGCCGCTGGAAGTCGGGCGCGCGCTCCTTGACGGCGGCCACGAACGCGTCGAGCGACCACCAGGCGCCGGGCGGCACATCGGCCAGCAGTTTCAGGATGGCCTCGCGCGCCTGGACCGGATCGTTGCGCCAGGCCTGGCCTTCGAAGAGCAGGCCGGGCAGGCGGCGCAGGTCATTCCAGTCGTGCGAGTTGCGCCAGGCCTCGGCCAGGCTCTCGGTCTGCGCGAGGCGGGTCAGCTCGAGGAAGGACCGCGTGGCGGCGGGGTCGGGCTTGAGCGGCGCGCCGACGAGCAGTTTGAGCTGCAGGCTGAGCTGGAAGCACAGGTCCAGCGCCTCCGGGGCGTGCAGGAAGCGGCGCACGGCCGCCGGCTGGCGCGTGGTCAACGTCCCGCCCTCGAGCTTGAGCGGGACGATCTGGGCGTAGGCCAGCAGCGTGCACAGGTCGTCGGCCAGATCGTGGCCGGCCGGGCGGAAATGGTCGGGGGCCGGAGCGGGCGCGCCCGGGGCGGGAGAGCGGGCGGCCGGCGGCGCGGCGGCCGCCGGCGGCGGCAGCAACTTGAGCAGGTCCTCGGGGATAAACGTGAACTCCTGCACGCCGCCCGGGCCCTCGAAGAAGCCGTGCGCGGTGAGGGCGCGGTACCACAATTGCTCGGCCGGCGACGGCGCGTTGCGCCACGGCTGTTCGCGCTCGCGGCGCGCCGGCCCCATGGCGCGCACCTCGCCGTAGGCGCGCGTAAACGCGGCGCGCGGGACGCGCCCGCCGCCCGCCCGGACGGCCTCCAGGGCCGCGCGCGCCTCCGCCGGCAGCGCCCGGACCGTCTCGGCCACGCGGGCCGGATCGAGCAGGTTGCGCGCCAGCTGGGCCGAGGCTTCGCGCTGGTTCGCCACGGCCAGCTCCAGACCCCACTGCCCGGCGATGACGCGCAGCAGGCCGAGGTCGTAGTCGATCAACACACGCTCGAGAGGCGGCATGGGCGGCTCAACCGGCTAGCGCATAATCTGCACCGCTTGCGGCATCAGCGTGATCTCGACATGGCGCACGTCGAGCTCGTACGGCGCGAACAGCTCGCCGTCGGTGTGGATGGGCAGGGCGCGGTCGGCGTCGATGACCAGGCGCGTCGTCTGCTTGAGCGTCACATCGCGCTCGCGGATATGCGTGCCCTGCATCACTTTGGGCAGCAGCTGCAGGATGCGGAAACGCGAGAGCTGGTTGATGTAGATGAATTCGAGAATCCCATCGTCGACTTTGGAGTCGGGCGTGGTCAGGAAGCCGCCGCCCTCGCGCGGCCCGTTGCCGACGGTCAGCATCATCACCGGCTGCTCGATGGCGCCGCCGTCGTATTGCACACGCATATGCGGCGCTTCGAAGTGAAAGGCGATGGATTGCAGCGTGGCCATCAGGTACAGGGCGAAGCCGTACAGGTACGTGATCTTGTGGCTGCGGATGTTGATGGCGCCGTCGAAGCCGATGCCGACGGTGTTGCTGAAATACTCGCTGCGCCCGTTGCCGTCGCGCAGCAGGCCGACGTCGACGGGGTGGGGCGCGCCGCGGAAGACGCGCAGCATCGCCGCCTGCATGTTGTCCAGCGGCACGCCGGCGGCGTAAGCAAAGTCATTGCCGGAGCCGATGGGCACCACGCCCAGCCGCGGCCGGCGCTCAGGCGCGATCTGCATCAGGCCGTTGATTACCTCGTGCACGGTCCCGTCGCCACCCAGGGCCGCCACGGTCTGATAACCCTCGTCCGCCGCCTGGGCCGCAATCTCGGCGGCGTGGTCCGGGTACTCGGTGCCGCGCCAGTCGGCCCCGCCCAGCTTCTCCACCATCGCGCGCAGGTCGGAGGCCTTCTGGCCGGAACGCCCGCGATCCGAACTGGGGTTGAAGATCAGGAGGGTGTCGTGCTTGCGCATGGCGGCTCCGTTCTGGTCCGGGGCTGGGTTGGTTGTCTGAGATTTTAGATTAAGGACCTGAGATTCAGGCGCCTACTTTACCTTAAAACCCGCCCGCCGGCCAAATTCGCTTGACCCGCCGAGTCCGCAGAAGTACAATCCCACGCGTCGGCGCGTTGGCATAAGAATTGCATGGCCTCTTTCGCCATCAGCGCCTGGCGGTCGGCCATCAGCCCTTCATTCGCCCTCAGAATCTCTCTATGCTATACTCGCCGCCCATGTCCGCCGGAAAGGCCCTCACCCCGCTGGTGAAACGCCTGCACGCCTGGCGCCTGAACGGCCTGGCGGCCGCGTTGCTGGCGCAGGCCGGCCCCCTGGCCTTCCTGAGCGCCCAGGCGCTGTATGTGGCGGCTCCCGCCCTGAACCTGCTGGCGTCGGGCGACTCGGTGATGGCGCTGGCCCGCGCCCTGGAGGACCCGGACGAGCGGCGTCGGCTGGCGCAGGACCTGGAGGAGGCGACGGCATGAGTCTGGCGACGCTGTCCGCGCTGGCATTCCTCATCCTCTTCGGGCTCGTCCTGGGCGTCTTCATTGTGCTCAACCGGCGCCGGGCGGCGCGCCCCCCCCTGCTGCGTCCTATCCCGGCCTTTGACCGCCTGCCCGAAATCCTGGGCGAGGCCGTGGAGTCCGGGCGGCGCCTGCACCTCTCGCTCGGCAGCGGCGTCATCGGCCAGGCGGATACGGCCACGACGCTGGCCGGCCTGACCGCCGCCGGCCAGGTCGCGGCCAAGGCCGTGGCCAGCGACCGGCCGCCCATCGTCACCGCCGCCGACGGGAGCGCCATGCTGCTGGCTCAGGACGGGCTCAAACAGGTTTACCGTCAGCAGAACGCGCTGGAGCGCTTCGATCCGGGCGCGGCGCGCGTGGCGGGCCTGTCGCCCATGTCGTTCGGGGCGGCGCTCACGCCGCTGGTTCAGGACGAGGCCGTGGCCGGCAATATCCTCGTCGGCCCGGCCGGCACTGAATCGCTCCTGGTGGCCGAGGCCGGGCAGCGCGCCGGCATCGCCACCCTGGCCGGCACCGATAACCTGGCGGCCCAGGCCGCGTTCTTCGCCGTCGCCGATCACTCCCTGCTCGGCGAGGATGTGTTTGCGGCCGGCGCGTACCTGGGACGGGCGCGGGCCCACCTGGCCAGCCTTCAGGCGCAGGACTGGATGCGGCTGGTCCTCATCGGCGCCATCGTGCTCGGGGCCCTGGCCAAGACATTCGGGATCGAGGTCCTGCCGTGAAAGTCCGTCTTGGGAACGTCCTCTCCACTTCGGTCGCGGTCGGCGTCGGCGTGTTGGCGTTGCTGGCCTATTTCGTCGACGGGCTGGCGGCTGTGCGCGTCCAGCTCCTGGCCTGGGGCGGTCTGCTGGCCGCCGTCGCCGTGCTGATCGGCGTCCTCAACCTGCTGCGCGTCCACACCCGCAAGATGACCGAGCAGACGCCCGGCTGGCCGTACAGCCTGTTCACGTTCCTGGGCTTCCTCCTGGCGCTGATCGCGGCCCTGGCCGCCTTCCTGCCCGGCCAGGGCGGGCCGACGACCAATATTTTCAGCCGCTTCCTGTTCCAACACGTCATCGAGGCGACCAGCGCGGCCCTCGCGGCGCTGCTGGTCTTCATCCTGATCTTCGCCGGCTACCGCCTGATGCGCCGCCCGCCGACGCTGGTGACGGTCGTCTTCCTCGTCACGGCGGCCGTGTCGCTCATCGCGATGGCGCCCGAGGTCGTCGGCCTGCCCGATTTCGGCCTGCGCGACCTGGGGCGGTGGTTGTCGCAGGTGCCGGCCGTCGCCGGCGCGCGCGGCCTGGCGCTGGGGATCGCCCTGGGCATCATCGCCACCGGCCTGCGCCTGCTGCTGGCGCTGGACCGCCCCTACGGGGACTAGCATGGCCGTCATCCGTTGCCCGCATTGCGGCAAGCCTAACCCGGACTTCGTCGAAACCTGCCAGTACTGCGAGCAGCCGATCAAGGATACGGAGTCGCCGGCGGCCGGCGAGGCCGCCCTGTCCGACGGCACGATCCGCAAGAGCCTGATCCTGCGCTGCCCCAACTGCGGCAAGCCCAACCCGGACTTCCTCAACCAGTGCCAGTTTTGCGACACGCCCCTGAAGTCGGCGGGCGCCGCCCAGACGCCTCAGCCCGGGCCGGAGTCCGAGCCGGCCGCCGACCTGCCGGACTGGTTGCGCGCCCTGCGCGGCGAGGCGGCCGCCTCCGACGCGCCGTTCACGCCGCCGGCTTCCGAGGCCACGCACGACTGGGAGTGGACCGGCGCGGGCGAGGCCGCGCCGGCCGGCGAGCCCGCCGGCGAGATTCCGGATTGGCTCAAGGGCGCTACGGGACCCTTCACCGGAGGCGAGCCCGGTCCGGCCCCGGCCGGCGAGGTGCCGGACTGGCTCAAAGGCACCGGCGCGCTGGCGTCAACCGAGCAGCCGAGCGAGCCCGTGTCCGACCAGGAGATCCCAGACTGGCTCAAAGGCGCCACCGGCGCCCTGACGCCGGAACCCGCGCCGGCCGGCGAGGTGCCGGACTGGCTCAAAGGCACCGGCGCGCTGCCGGTCGAGAGCGCGCCTCCTTCGGGTGCGCCCGACAAAGGCGCGCCGGGGGCCTCCACCGCCTTTGTCGAAGAGCCGGCCGAGCCGGCTTTAGGGGCCGAAACCCCGGACTGGCTGCGTGATCTCTCCGGCGGCGAGGCGGCGCCACCTGTCGGCCAGCCGGCCCTGTCAATGGAGGCCCCGCTGCCCGCCATCCTGCCCGGCCCGGAGGACGAGCCCGATTTCCTGAACAACCTGCGCGGTGCGGCGACGCCCGTCGTTGAAGAAGAACAGCCGGACTGGCTCAAATCGCTCGGCCTGTCTGAGACGCCGGTCCCGCCGACCGGGTCTGACGCTCCGGCGCTCGACTTCTCGGCCCCGGCCCCTTCCGCGGAAGAAGAGCCGGACTGGATGCGGACCCTGCGCGACGAGGCGGCCCCGCCGGCCGAGGCCGCGCCCGCCGAATCCGAGGCCGAGCCGGACTGGCTGACCGCGTTGCGCGCCGACACGCCCACGGCGGCCGAGAGCGCCCTCCCCGGAACCTCGCCCTTCGCCCTGGACCTGGGCGACCTCCCGCCCAGCGCCGAACCCGAGGCCGCGCCCGCGCCGGGCGGCGAGCCGGACTGGCTGGCCGCGCTGAGGCCGGCGGCGATGTCCCGGCCCGAAACCCCGGCGACGCCGGTGGAGGGCCTGGAGCTGGCCCAGGGCGAGCTGCCTTCCTGGCTGGCCGCCATGCGGCCGGTGGAAGTGGAGCGCATGATCGAGCCGGAAGCGGACGATTATGAAGAGAAGGTCGGCATCCTGTCCGGCATGCGCGGCGTGTTGCGCGCTGAACCCAGCGTCGTTCTGCCCGGCAAGAGCGCGGTCAACGTCCACACACTGCTCTACACCGAGGCGCAGGCTTCCCAGGCGGAAGCGCTGGCCGCCATGCTCCTGGGCGACAAAGCGACGGCGCCGGCCGGCCGGCGCAAAGCGCGCCTCGCCGTGCCATGGGAGCGCTGGCTGGTGACCGTCGTCATCCTCTTCGGCCTGCTGGCCCCGCCCCTGCTCCTGCCCAGCCTGTTCCCGCGGCCGACGCGAGCCGCGCCGGAGACGCTGGCCGCCTTCGAGGTCGTCGAGGGCCTGCCCGTGGACCGGCCGGTGCTGGTCGCTTTCGATTATGAGCCGGCCCACGCCGGCGAGCTCGGCCTCCTGGCCGACGCCGTGGTCGGCCACCTGGCGCGCCGCGGCGTGCCCCTGGTAGCCGTCAGCACCAGCCTCACCGGGGCCGGCGTGGCGCAGGAGGCGCTGGACCGCTTGACGGCGCAGAACGCCTACAGCGAGACCGTGAGCGTCATCAACCTGGGCTATCTGCCCGGCGGCCCGATCGGCATCCTGCAATTCAGCCTCGACGCCCGCGCGTCGTTCGCGGCCGACTTCCGCGGCGCGCGGTACGAGGACCGGGGCGGCCTGTGGCAGCTGCCCGTGCTGCGCGCCGTCAGCACGCTGGACGACTTCGGCGCCGTCGTGGTGCTGAGCGCCACGGCGGAGGGCGCGCGCGCCTGGATCGAGCAGACGCAGGGCCGGCCGACGCCCATGCTGCTGGCGGTGGGCGCCGGCGTCGCGCCGCTGGTGCGCCCTTACTATGAGGCGGAGCAGTCGGCGGCCCAGCCGCGCCTGGCCGGCTTCGTCGGCGGCGTGATGGGCGCCGCCCAATACGAGGCGCGGGCGGGCAGCCCGGTGTCGCCGTCGGCCGATTTCTTCTGGCAGATGCTGGGCGGCGGTCTGTGGACCAGCGCGCTCCTCCTGCTCTTCGGCAACCTGGCCCACGGCGCGCTCCAGGCGCTGCGCCGCTCGCGAACGAAGAGGAAGGCCTGATGTCGGCAGAACTGGTGGGCGTCGTCGTCGGTGCGCTGTTGAGCCTGATGGTGTTGAGCTACCTCATCGGCGACAACCCGCTGTACCGCGTGGCCGTGCACACCTTCGTGGGCGTGACCGCCGGCTACGTCATGGTTGTCGCCGCCGTGAACGTGATCTACCCGCAGCTCTTCCTGGCGCTGCTCGGCACGCTGACGCCCGAACGCCTGCTGCTCCTCGGGATCAGCTGGCTCCTGACCGTGCTGTTCGCGTTCAAGCTGTTCAACCCGCAGTCGGCCGTCGGCCGGCTGCCGCTGGCGTATCTGGTCGGGCTGGGCGCGGCGGTGGCGGTCGGCGGCGCGCTGACCGGCACGCTCGTCCCGCAGGTCGGGGCGACGTTCGTCTCGCTCCTGCCCGATCCGGCCCTGGCGGTTGACCCGCTGGAGCAGCTGGTCAGCGCGGCGGTGCTGCTGGCGGGCACGGTCTGCACCCTGGCCGTCTTCTGGTACGGCGGCCGGACGCTGCCCAACGGCAAAGTGGCCCGCCCGCTGCTGGTGGCGCCGTTCGCGCGCCTGGGCGAGGTCTTCGTCGGCCTGGCCCTCGGCGTGCTGTACGCCGGCGTGGTGGCCGGCAGCGTCGCCTACCTGGCCGAGCGCCTCAACGCCATCCTGACGGCCGTCGAGCAGTTGCTCCAGTAGCCGGCGCCGGAGTCCCGAGCCATGTCCGCCAACGCGTTCCGCCCTGAAACCATCCTGGCCGCCGACTTCGGCACCGCCTCCACGCGCGTCTCGCTTTTCGACGTGGTCGAGGGGACGTTCCGCTACATCGCCTCCGGCGAGGCGCCGTCCACCGTCACCCCGCCTTACTCGGACGCGTCGGAGGGCCTGCGGCACGCGCTGCAGGAACTGGAGGCGGTCACGGGCCGCGCCATGCTGGACGAGTCCGCGCGCCTGATCACGCCTGTCAACGACGACGGCCGCGGCTGCGACGTGTTTGTGGCCACGTCCAGCGCCGGCGCCCCGGTGCGCACCGCGCTGGTGGGCCTGTTGCCGGATGTGTCGCTCAAAAGCGCCCGGCGGCTGGCCGAGTCGTCGTACCTGACCGTGGTGGAGACGATCAGCCTGGTGGACCGCCGCCGGATGGAGCAGCAGCTGGACGCGCTGGTGAAGGCCCGCCCGGATGTAGTCATCCTGGCCGGCGGCACCGACGGCGGCGCCAGCCAGGCGGTGCTCAACCTGGCGGAAGTCGTCGGCCTGGCCTGCCTGCGTCTGCCGACCGATCCGCGCGTCCGCGTGCTCTTCGCCGGCAACAGCGCGGTCAAGGACAAAGTCGCCGAAGTCCTGGGCCATCTGGCGCTGTTCGCGCCCAGCCCCAACGTCCGGCCGGAGCTGGGCCGCGAGCTGCTCGACGGCCCGCGCGCCGAGCTGGCCCAACTGCTGAACGACCTGCGCGCCACCCAGATCGGCGGGCTGCGCGAGCTGGCGCACTACGCCGGCGGCCAGATCCTGCCCACGGCGCAGGCCGAGGGCCAGTTGATCCGCTTCCTGAACCAGACCGCCGGCTCGGCCAACGGCCTGCTGAGCGTGAACGTCGGGTCGGCCTCCACCTCGATTGCGGCGGCCTTCAACGGCGAGCTGTATCTCACCGTCGCCGCCGAGCTGGGCGTCGGCGTGAACGCGCACGGGACGCTGGCGGACGCGCCCGCCGAGCAGTTTACGCGCTGGTTGCCGTCGGCGCTGAGCGAGGCCGAGGTGCAGGCCTTCGGCCTGGAGCGCAGCCTCCACCCGCACACCGTGCCGGTCGACGCCGACGATCTGCAGCGCGAGTATGCCCTGGCGCGCCAGGCCCTGCGCGGCGCGCTGCGGCGGGCCCGCGCCCACTGGCCGCGCTCCGCGCCCGGCGCCCGCGCCGACCTGCTCCCGTATTTCGACCTGATCATCGGCGGCGGCGCGGCGTTGAGCCACGCCCCGCACGCCGGCGCGGCGGCCCTGATCCTGCTGGACGCCCTCCAGCCGACCGGCGTGGCCGACCTGTTGCTGGACCGCGCCCACCTGCTGGCGGCGCTCGGCGCCGCGGCCTACGCCAACCCGATGGCGGCCGTGCAGGTCCTGGAGTCGGGCGCGCTGATGCGGCTGGGGCTGGCCGTCTCGGCCGTCGGGCCGGCGCGCGACGGCGACACGGTGTGCACCGCGAAACTGGTGGACGCCGACGGCCGGGAGACGACGGCGGCCGTCAAGGCCGGCGCGCTCGAAGTGCTGCCGCTGCCGTCCGGTCAGAGCGGCCGGCTGACGCTCAAACCGCGCGCCGGCGTCGACGTGGGCTTCGGGCCGGGGCGCGCGCAGACCTTCGACGTCGCCAACGGCGGCGCGGTCGGCATCGTCATTGACGCGCGCGGCCGCCCGCTCAACCTGCCGAAAGATCCGGCGGCCCGCGCCGAACGCCTGCAACAGTGGCACTTCAAGCTGACCGGCGTCTGAAGCCGGCACTTTTCTTGCTCTCTATCGTCTGAAGTCTGCCGTCTGAACGCTGCTATGGCCTACATCCCCTCCACCAGCCACGTGACCCTGCTGGCGACGCTGCGCCGGGAGCGGACCCTCCCGGTCCCGGGCGAGGTGATCGTCCGGGCCGGCCAGCGCGTGGAGGCCAGCGACGTGGTGGCCCACGCGGAGGTCTCCACCGCTCACCGGCTGCTGGATTTCGCCCGCGCCCTGGGGCTGGCCGCCGAGAAGGCCGACGCCTGCCTGGTGAAACAGGAGGGCGAGCCGGTGAAGAAGGGCGAGGTCATCGCCCAGAAGTCCGGCCTGCTCGGCCGGCGCTCGGTGACCTCGCCGGTCGACGGCCGCCTGGTCATGGCGCACGCCGGCAAGGCGCTGCTGGCGGCGACCACGACGGTGGAGCTGCGCGCCGGGCTGCCCGGCACCGTCGTCAACGTCCTGCCGGGGCGCAGTATTTTGATTGAGACCACCGGCGCGCTGTTGGACGGGCTGTGGGGCAACGGGCGCGAGGACTTCTCGGTGCTGCGCCTGCTGGGCGAGGTGCCGGAGGCGCCGCTGGACCCGGCGCAGCTGGAATTGAGCCTGCGCGGCGCGATCCTGGCCGCCGGCTGCCTGGACTCGCCGGCTCCGCTCCGCGCCCTGGCCGAGGTCGGCGTGCGCGGCCTGATCCTGGGCAGCGCCCCGGCCGAGCTGGTGCCGGAGCTGGCGGCGCAGACGTACCCGGTGCTCATCACCGACCGGTTCGGCGTGCAGGGTTTTTCTCAGCCGGTCTTCAACTTGCTGGCCGGCAACGCCGGGCGCGAGCTGTGGCTGGACGCCTCGCCCCCCAACCGTTTCGCGGGCACGCGGCCGGAAGCCATCATCCCGCTGCCGGTGGGTCACGAGCTGCCGCCGCCGCCGCTGGAGGGCGAGCCGCTGAAAGAGGGCAAGCGGGTGCGCGTGCTGCGCGGCCCGCAGGCCGGCCGGGTGGGCACCATCCTCGGCCTGAGCGAGCGGCCGGTGTCGCTCCCCAACGGCCTGCGCGCCCCGGTCGCCGCCGTCGCCGTCGACGAGGGGCGTGGGTCGCGCCAGACCGTCACGGTCCCGTTCGCCAATTTGGAGCTTTTGGAGTAACCTACGGGGCCGTGCCGGCAGCCGGCCCGCTGTCTGGGTCAAAGGAGAGTGGCCATGGCCATGGATGATCCCAATCTGGAAGAAGAGGCGACGGCTGAAGAGACCTCTTCCAACCGGAATTTTCTGATCGCCGCCGCCGCGCTGGGCGTCCTGTTCGTCCTGACGCTGCTGTTCGTGGTGGGCTTTGTCGTCTTCGTGCGGCCCGGCCAGGTGGCGGCCAACCAGACGGCCGTGGCGCAGATCAACGCCACGAACGCCGTCATCCAGCAGACCAACGACGCCCAGTTGACCGAGGCGGCGCGGCCGACCAGTACGCCGACGTTCACCGAGACGCCGGTCCCCACCGCCACGGAGACGCCGGTGCCGCCGACGAACACGCCGCCGCCCACCGACACCGCGCCGCCGCCTACCGAGACGGCCACCGCGCCGACGCCGGAGGGCGGGGCCGAGGCGGGGACGCCCGGCACGCCCGGCACGCCGGAGGGCGCGGCGGCTACCGCCTCGCCGACGCGCCTGGGCGGGGCCACGGCCACCGGCACGCTGCGCACGGCGACGCCGATCGTGGCCGCGCTCACGCGCACGCCGGCCACCGCCACGGCGACGCCCACGCAGCTCTCCAACACCGGGTTCGCGGACGAGTTCGGGCTGCCGGGCCTGATCGCGCTGGCCCTGGGCCTGGTGGTGGTCGTCGTCGTCGTCCGCCGTCTGCGCACCAGTCTGCGCTAATCCGGCGCGCCAACCTTCCGGCCAGCGGGCGCAACGCCGCTGGCCTTTTTCTTTTGTCGCGATTGTTGGATAATACGTCACCGACATCCTGTTCGCTGGCCTGTCCCCTATGCCTGTGCCCTTTCAATCGACCCGGTCGTCCGACCGAGCGGCCATCCTGGAGGCGCTGGCGCGCGGCGAATGCGTCTCCCTGTTCGGCCTGAGCAACACCGGCAAGAGCCCGTTGCTGCGCACCCTGCCCGCCGCGGAGAACCTGGCCCGTTACCGGGCGCTGGCCGGCCGGCCCGGCGCGTTTGTGTACATTGACTGCAACCGGGTCGTGGAGCTGACCGCGCCGGGCTTCTTCGAAGTCGTGGTGCGCTCGCTGCTGGAGGTGCTGGAGGAGGACGCCGCCGCCGAGCCGCCGGCCGCGCTTATGCAGCACCTGCGCGAGCAGCACAACCGGATCACGACGGCCGGCTCGGCGTTCCAGGCGTCGCTGGCGTTCAACAACGCCATCTCGGAGAGCGTGGCGCAGCTGGGCCGCAACCTGGTGCTGCTGCTGGACGAGTTCGACGAGGTCTACGCCGCCCTGGAGGACCGCACGCTCCTTAACCTGCGCGCCCTCAAGGATAAATTCCAGGAGCGGCTGGCGTACGTCATCGCCACGGTCCGGCCGCTGTCCGATCCGGGGCTGCGCGGCGAGAACGAGTTCGCCGAGCTGTTCATGGCCAACACGCTGGCGCTGCGGCTGCTCACGCCGGACGACGCCCGCCAGGTGCTGGATGAGCTCGGCGGCCGGGCCCTGCCCGAGCCGCTGCGCCAGGCCGTCCTGCGCGCGGCCAACGGCCACTTCGGTCTGCTCAGCGCCCTGGCGCAGGCGGCCCAGCGCCACCCGCAGCTGCTGGCCGGCGACCCGAACGTGCGGGCGGAATGCCTCAAGCTCTGGAACCAGCTGCGCCCCGACGAACAACTCGCCCTGCGCGCGCTGGTGACGATGGCCGACGATGGCTTAAGCCCGCGCGACCGGGCGCGCCTGCAGACCTTCGGCCTGCTCACCGACGACGGCCAGCTCTTCTCCGACCTCTTCGCCGCCTTTGTCCGCAGCCAGGGCGCCGCGCCCGAGGACGAGGCGCTGGGCGTGCGCGTGGACGAGGACGCCGGCGAGGTGTGGGTGGAGGGCGTCAAGGTCACCGTCCTCACCGATCTGGAATACCGTCTGATGCGGCTGCTGTATCAGCGCCTGGACCGGCTGACGACCAAGGAGCAGATCGTGGAGACGGTCTGGGGCGGGCAATACCTGGACCGCGTGGACGACGCGCGCATCGAGAAACTGGTCAGCCGGCTGCGCGCCAAGGTGGAGCCGGAGCCGCTGCGCCCGCGTTACCTGCTGACGCAGCGCGGCCGCGGCTACAAACTGGTGAGCCGGCCCGTTGACAGCCGCGCCGAAGACGACGAACCCTGAGACGCGCCTTGAGAGGTGGCCCAGATGCGGAACCGGATTCTGGTGGTTGAAGACGACCCGGCCGTGCTCGAAGGGCTGCGCGGCCTGCTGGAGCTGGCCGATTACGACGTGCTGACCGCCGCCAACGGCCAGGAAGCCCTGGCCGTGCTCCAGCACACCACCCCCCATCTGATCCTGTCCGATATCATGATGCCGCGCCTGGACGGTTACGGGCTCTACACCGCCCTGCGGGCCCGGCCGGAGTGGATGGACGTGCCGTTCATCTTCCTCACCGCGCGCGGCGAGAAGGCCGACATCTACCGGGGCAAGGAACTGGGGGTGGACGATTACCTCGTCAAGCCGTTCGACGAGGCCGACCTGCTGATGGCCGTGCGCAACAAGCTCAGCCGCCGGGCCCAGCTCGACGCGGCGCGCCAGCGCCAGATCAACGACCTGAAACACTCCATCCTGACCACGCTCAACCACGAGTTCCGCACGCCGCTCACCCACATCGCCGCCTACCTGGAATTGCTGCGCGACACGGTGCCGGAGGCGCAATCCGACGAGTTCCGGCGCTTCCTGCAGGTGATCCAGACCGGCACCGAGCGCCTGCAGCGCATGGTGGAGGATTTCATCCTGCTGGCCGAGTTCAAGACCGGCGAGGCCCAGGCGACGTTCGAGAAGCGCCGCCAGCGCCTGGAGGAGCTGCCCAGCCTGCTGGCGACCGTCGTCGAGCAGCAGCGCCACGCGGCGATAGCCAAGGGTCTGGCGCTCAACCTGGAGCTGCCCGCCGAGCCGCTGCCCGCCATCCTGGCCGACCGCGAATACCTGGCCAACGCCTTCAAGCGGCTGGTGGAGAACGCGATCAAGTTCTCGCGGGCCGGGGACGGGCCGGTGTTGGTGGCCGCCGCGGCCGAAGCCGGCCAGGTGTGCGTCCGGGTGACGGACCACGGCCGCGGCATCCGGCCGGAAGAGCTGGACAAAATCTTCGATCTTTTCTATCAGTCCGAGCGCTCGCAACACGAGCAGCAGGGGATCGGCACCGGCCTGACGATCGCGCACGAAATCGCCAAAATGCACGGCGGCGCGCTGACCGCGGTCAGCGCGCCCGGACAGGGCAGCACGTTCACGCTGACCTTGCCGGCGGCGTCGTAGGGGCGCCCGGCCGTGCGCTACGCCGCCGAGCGTAGGGGGGAGGTCACGCTTCGGCGATCTTCTGACCGTAGGCCAGCAGGGCCGTCACCGTCGCCTCGTCGCGGCCCTCGGCATAGACCCGCAGTACGGGCTCGGTGCCGGACGGCCGGATCAGCAGCCACGAATCGTCGTCCATCACATACTTGACGCCGTCGAGCGCCTCCACCCTGGCGACGCTCAGGCCGCCGATGCCGGCCGGCGCATTCTCCGTTAGCCGCTGGACCATGTCTTTTTTGGACACGGGCCGCGCCAGGCGCAGGTCTTTGCGCGCGTAGCGCGCCGGCCCGTATTCCTTCAGCAGGCCGTCCACCAGCTCCTCGAGCGTGACGCCCGAGGCGGCCACCATCTCCAGGATGAGCAGCCCGAAGAGCACGCCGTCGCCTTCCGGGATGTGGCCCTTGATGCTGATGCCGCCGGACTCCTCGCCGCCGATGAGCACGTCCTGGGCCAACATGTAATCGGCAATGTAGTTGAAGCCGACCGGCGTCTCGTAGCAGGGCAGCCCGTAACGGGCCGCCAGGCGGTTGACCATGCGCGTGGTGGAAACGGTCTTCACAGCCGCGCCCGTCCAGCCGCGCTTCTCCACCAGATAGCGCAGGGTCAGCGCCATGATCTTGTGCGGGTCCACGAACTGCCCGCGCCCGTCCATGGCCCCGGTGCGGTCGGCGTCGCCGTCGGTGACCACGGCGAACGCGCCGTGCCCGGCGGCGATGGCGCCGGCCGTCGCCCCCAGGTAGCGCGCGATCGGCTCGGGGTGGACGCCGCCGAAGCCGGGGTTCATCTCGCCGCGGATCTCGAACACCTCGCAGCCGGTGCCCTGCAGCAGGCCCTTGATCGCCCCGCGCCCGGAGCCGTACATCGAGTCCACCACCAGCCGTTGCGGGTTGGCGGCGATGACGTCGAAGTCCACCAGCGTCCGCAGGTGGTCGGTGTAGGCCGGCATCGGGTTGAAACGCCGGATCAGGCCGGCGCTCACCGCTTTGTCGTAGTCCATCAGGTTCGGGCCGCGCGCGCGCGCCTCGTTGTCGTGCAGGAACACTTCCACGCGCCGGCACTGCTCGTTGAGGGCCGAGCCGCCAAAGGCGGCCTTGAGCTTGACGCCGTTGTAGCGCGGCGCGTTGTGTGAGGCCGTGATCATCACGCCGCCCGCGGCGCGGTGGTGCCGCACCGCGTAGGAGACGGCCGGCGTCGGCGCGTCGGCGTGGGTGAGCAGCACGGTCAGGCCGTTGGCGGCCAGCACCCGGGCGACCTCGGTGGCGAACCGGTCCGAGAGGAAGCGGGTGTCAAAACCGACCACCATGAGGCGGGGGTCATAATCGCCGCCGTTCGCGCCGCCCCAGTCCGGGGCCGAGACGGCGTCGGCGATGCCCTGGGTGAGCAGGCGCAGGTTTTCAAACGTGAAGGTCTCGGCGATGACGGCGCGCCAGCCGTCGGTTCCAAATTGAATGGTCATAAGCGTCCTATTCCTGCAGGTCCTCCAATTCCTGCGCGGCGCGCTCGGCGGCCGCGTTGGGCGTGGCGCGGCCGCGCAGCACGTCGTCGAGGGCCTGGCGTAACACCGGCCCCAACTGTTCCAGAATCGGGCGGGCCGGCCGCAACTGGGCGCGGGCGGCGACGGCGGCGGCGAGCGGCGCCGCGGGCGCCGCCTCCCAGCCGGCCAGCGCCGCCGCCCGGGTGGGCAGGACCTGCGCCGCCAGCGTCCAGGGGGCCAGACGGGCCGGATCCGTCAACCAGTCCAGCAGCGCCGCGGCGGGCGTGTAGTCGTCGCCCTTAGCCACCAGCGCCCAGCACCAGCCGTCGGCCAGGGTGAACGGTTGGCCGAGGCTGTTGGGAGGCAGGGCCGCCCCGGCCGTGCTCACACGGCCCGCTTCGGCCAGGTACCATTGCGCCGTGGTCACGGCCAGGGTCGCGCGCCGCTCGCGGAACACCTGCCAGGTTTCGTCTGGACCCGCGTAGTCCAGCGTCGAGAGCGGCAGGACGCCGGCGCGCTGATTGACCTGCCAGGCGCTGAGCGCCAGGGCCAGCCGGCCCGCCTCCAGAGTGACGCGCCCGGCGTCATCGGTCAGCCTCCCGCCCAGCGCCAGGTACTCGTTCAGCACGGTCAGCCCGGCCGCCTCCGCGCCCGGAAAGATCAGCGTGCCGGTCACGATTTCAGACCAGCGCATGGGCGCGACGGGATAGAGATCGGTGTTGTAGACCAGCAGGCGCGCGTCGGCCGCGAACGGCGCGCCCAGCCATTGGCCCTGCACACGGCTCATCGCCTGGGCAAACGGGTAGCTGTCGGTGTAGACCTCCCGCCGCGCCCAGCCATCGAGCGGGACCAGGGCATCCGCCTGCGCGGCGGCGGCCAGATCGTCCGCCGTCAACGCCACCAGGTCCGGGAGCGCCGCCGGGGCCGTATCGTAGGCCGCCAGCAACGACCCGAGCAGGCCGCTGGGGCCGGCGAGGGTTTTGAGGCGCACCTGCACCGTCCAGCCGGGATGGGCGGCCTCGAACTCGGCCAGCTGCTCGGCCAGCACGGCGCCGCCCGGAAGACGGGCCTCCGGCGCAAACTGGGGCGGCAGCCAGAGGACCAGGCGGTGCCCGGACACGTCGGTGGAGGTCGGGGTGGGCCGCCGGGCCGGCGTCACCGTGACTGGCGCCGTTGGGGAGACCGCCGGCGGCGAGGAGGCCGGCCAGGCGCAGCCGGTCAGCAACGCCAGGAGGCACAGCCAGACGGCAAGCCGGGACATGCGCCGGAGTATAACGCGGCCCTGTGGATTTGACACCCCTCCCTGCCTCGGCTACCATCCTTTTGATGACCCTGCCGCTCCCCTTCACAACCGAGCCCGGCGGCGAGACCTGGACCGTCAGCGACCTCAACCGGTATGTGCGCCAGAGCCTGGAAGCGGATGACCGTTTGCAGGACCTGCGCGTGCGCGGCGAGATCACGGGCTTCAAGGCCTACCCCTCCGGCCACTGGTATTTCTCGCTCAAGGACAGCAACGCGCAACTCGATTGCGTGATGTGGCGCGCGCGCGCCGAGCGCCAGCGCTACCGCCCGCGCGACGGCGACGCCGTGGAGGCGCTGGGGGCGGTGACGCTGTACGAGGCGCGCGGCAAATACCAGCTCGACGTGAGCAGCCTGGCGCCGCAGGGCGAGGGCGCGCTCTACCGCGAGTTCGCGCGCCTGAAGGCCCGCCTGGAGGCGGAGGGCCTGTTCGACGCCGCGCGCAAACGTCCGCTGCCCGAGCGCCCGCGGCGGCTGGGGCTGGTCACGTCCCCGGCCGGCGCGGCCCTGCGCGACATCCTCAACGTGCTGCGCCGCCGTTCGCCGCTGGCCGAGGTGCTCCTGGCGCCGACGGCGGTGCAGGGCCCGGACGCGCCACGCGGGATCGTGGCCGCTTTGCAGCGGCTGGGCGAATTGCCGGAGGCAATTCGCCCGGAAGTTATCTTGGTCGCCCGCGGCGGCGGGGCGCTGGAGGACCTGTGGGCCTTCAACGATGAGGCCGTCGCCCGCGCCATCGCCGCCTCGCCGGCGCCCGTGATCAGCGGCGTCGGCCATGAGACCGACTTCACCATCGCCGACTTCGTCGCCGACCTGCGCGCGCCCACGCCGTCGGCGGCGGCCGAGCTGGTGACGCGCTTTTCAGCCGACGATTGGCGCGCCGAGGTGGACGCCCTCACCGAGCGCGCCGGGGAGGCGCTGGCGTCCGGCCTCGCGGCGCGGCGCGCCGCGCTGGAGCGGCTGCAGGCCCGTCTGGAACGGCTCTCACCCGCCGGCCAGCTGCAGCTGGCCCGCCAGCGCCTGGACGATCTGGAGGCGCGCGCGGCGGTCGCCGTGCGTCATCAACTGGCGCTGGCCCGCGAGCGCCACAACCGCCTGACCCAGGCGCTCAACGCCGTCAGCCCGCTGGCCGTGCTCGGCCGCGGTTATGCCATCGTCCGCCGGCCGTCCGGGGACGTCATCCGCCGCGCCCGGGAGGTGCAGGCGGGCGAGGCGTTAGTCGTCCGCGTCAGCGACGGCGAATTCGGAGCGACCGCCACAGGAGCCCACTCATGAGCCCAAAGAGCAAGAAGGTCAAGGAAGCCGCGCCCGCGGGGGGCGACGTCGAGGCGCTGTCGTTTGAAGCCGCATTTGAAGCCCTGGAGGCGGTCGTCGCCCGGCTGGAGAGCGGCGAGCCGGCCCTTGAAGACGCGCTGGCGCTGTATGCGCGCGGGCAGGCGCTGGCAGCCCGCTGCGGTCAACTGCTGGACCGCGCCGAATTGCGCGTCCGGGCGCTCACGCCGGAAGGGACGCTGGCGCCGTTCGAGGCCGGCGAGGCCGAGGGTTAGCGCATGGCCGACTTCGTGATGGAGATCGCGGCCAACCGCGTCCTGTGGGCGGGCTTCGGCGCCTGGCTCATCGCCCAGATCATCAAGCCGCCGCTGCATTACCTCACCAGCCGCGAGTGGAGTTGGGGGCTGTTGCTCAGCGCCGGCGGCATGCCGTCGTCGCACTCGGCGCTGGTGATCGGCACGACCATCGCCATCGGTCTGCAGGAGGGCTTCGACTCGGCCGTGTTCGCCATCGCCTGGGTGGTGTCGATGGTGGTGGTGTACGACGCGACCGGCGTCCGGCGACAGGCCGGCGACCACGCCCGCATCCTCAACCTGATGATCGATGAGTTGTTCACCGGCCATCCCCTGGCCGAGAAAGAGCTCAAGGAACGCCTGGGCCACACCCCGCGCGAGGTGGTCGGCGGCATCCTGCTGGGGCTGGTGACCGCCCTCCTGGTCGTCCGGTGAGCTCTAACGTCTGAGCCGCCGCAGCGCCATCTCCGGCAGTTGCCGCGCCTCCGGGCTGCGCAGCGCGTAGGCGGCGGCCCAGAAGACCGCGCCGCCCAACCCCACGCCGCCCAGCCCCACGATCCACACCGACCAGCCAGACGAGGCCGCCGCCCAGCCGGCCAGTGCCACCCCCATCAACGCCGTCGCCAGCGCCGTGCGCCACAGCCCCGGCCAGACACGGTCCAGCGCCAGGCCGCCCAGCCGCCGGCGCATCAGCCACGCCAGGCCCAGCATCTCCAGCGTCGTCGCCAGGGTGTTGGCCAGCGCCAGGCCGGCATGCGCGGGCCAGCCGGCGGCCGTGAACAGGGCGGCCAGCGCAAAGTTCAGGGCCACGTTCAAAAGCATGGCCGTCGCCCCGATCCAGACCGGCGTCCAGGTGTCCTTCAGCGCGTAATAGGCGCGGGCGACGATCTCCACCACCGAGTGGCTGGCCAGGCCGAGGGTGTACATCGCCAGCGGCCAGGCCACCAGCGCCGTGGAGACGGCGTCGAACTGGCCGCGCTCGAAGAGCAGGGCCACCACCGGCCGGGCCAGGATCAGCAGGCCGACCGTGGCCGGCAGCGTCAGGAACAGGATCAGGCGCAGCGTGTCGGCCAGGCTGGCGCGCATGGCGGCCACCTCGCCGCGCGCCGCCATCGCCGAGAAGGCCGGCAACGCGGCGATGGCGATGGCCTGGGCGATAATCACCTGCGGCATGGTGAAGATGCGCCAGGCGTAATCCAGGGCGCTGGCCCCGCCCGGGAGATACGTCGCCAGCGCCGTGTTCACCAGAAAGTTAAGCTGGACGGCGGCCACGCCGAGCAGGCGCGGCCCCATCAGGCGGATCACTTCCCGGACCGCCGGGTTATCGAGGCCGAACGCCGGCCGCAGGCGGACCTGGGGCAGGCCGCGCAGACCGGGCGCCTGGATGAGCAGGTGCAGCCCGGCGCCCAGCACCGCGCCCCACGCCAGGCCGTAGATGCCGAGCGTCGGCGTCCACACGACCAGACCGAAGATCATGCCCAGCCAGTAGAAGGTCGGCGCCAGGGCGGGCAGCAGGAAGTGCTGGTGGGCGTTGAGCAGGCCCATCAGCAGGCCGCTGACGCCGAAAAGGGTGGGCGCGATGAGCAGGATGCGCAGCAGCGCGACGGCCAGCGCCGCCTCGTCCGGCGCCAGGCCGGCGGCGACCACGCGGATAACCTGGGGCGCGAAGACCGCGCACAGGGCCGAGGCGGCGGCCAGGACCAGGGCCACCAGCGTTAGCACGCCGCTGGCCAGCCGCCATGCGCCCGCCCGGTCCTCGCGCGTCAGGAAGCCCGTGAAGGCCGGCACAAAAGCCGACGCCAGCGCCCCGCCTGCCACCAGGTCGAACAGGATGCCGGGCACGCGCTGGGCGGCCGTGAAGGCGTCCAGGACGCGGCTGGTGCCGAAGGCGTCCGCGATCAGGACCTGGCGGACCAGGCCGGTCAGGTTGCTCAACAGAAAAGCCGCCATCACCGTCATGGCGGCTCGCGTAATCTGGCGCTGGCTGGTGTCCACGCCGGGATTATACTGCCCCCGGCGGCCGGTCGGCCCATCGGGCGCGCCGGGTCCGTGCGCCAGCGCCCAGAATCGCGAGAGCCGGGGACGCCGACCCCGGCTCTCTCAAGGAGGAGAAGAAGAGTTATGCCCTTCTGGACGTTAGAATAGCATAGCCCCCCCGAATCAGACTTGTTCTATCCCCTACGCGAAACCTACGCTCTCCCTACGCCCGCCATGAAATAGGACTTAAGGGGCAGAGCCAGCCCGGCGCGCGGCCAATCGGCCGCTTCAGACCATGCCGGCTTTGACCTCCGCTGAGAATGCGCGGCAAAAGTCGCCCGGGCGCCAGACGGCTTTACTACGGCTTCTCGCCGCGCGCCACGCGCGCCTGGATTTCATCCAGGACCGGCAGACAGTCCGCCACGCTATCCACCACAAAGTGCGCGCCGGCCCGGTAGAGCCGTTCGTAGGCCGGCTTGAGCCGGGCCTGGCGCGCCTCCGGGGTCAGGGCCGCCACCTCGGACTCCGTCAGCCCGACCTCGTTGCCGGTCAGCGCCACACCCACCGCCCACATCCCGGCGTTCAGGCCTTCCTCGATATCCGGCGCCGTGTCCCCAATCTTGACCAGCGCCTCCGCCGGGTAAGCGCCCAGGCGCTGCGCATTCTGGAAGCACATCCACGGCGCCGGGCGGCCGGCGGGCACGTCGGTCGAGCACACCCACTCATCGGGCGCGTAACCCCGTCTGGCGGCCTCGGGGACGAGCGCCGCCATCATCTCGCGCGTGTAGCCCGTCGTCGAACCGATCTTCAGCCCGCGGCGGCGCAGCTCGGCCACGGTCTCCGCCACGCCCGGGATCGGGTCGGCGAACTCGGCCAGGCACGCCACCTGTAAGGGCACAAACTCGGCGAACAGGGCGTCCCCATCGGCCTCGGTCCAGGGCCGGCCATGCACGGCCTGCCACTGCGCGGCCACGGCCGGCATCTGCGCGATAGCGCGGATGTGGTCGCGCTTCATCAACCCCATCGGGCCGCGCGCCTGCTCGAGGGTGATGTCCACACCCCGATTCTTGAAGACGTGGATGAACACGGCCGCGGGCGAGAAACAGCCGTAATCCACGGTCGTGCCCGCCCAGTCGAAGAGGACGGCTTTCAGGGGGCCGCGATACGCGCGGCGAAAGAAGAATTCCACGGGCGCGCTCACGTCAGCGGCAGCGGCAGGCCCATCTCGACGAGCGTCTCGCGGATGGCGGCCAGCAGGGCGCGCACGTCGGCGACGCCCAGCCGCCCGAGGCTGCCAATGCGGAAACAATCGGCCTGGCTGAGCTTGCCGGGATAGATCACGTGGCCTTTGTCGCTCAACAGCCGGTAGAAGGTGTCGAACTTGAAAGCCGGGTGGTCCGGATAATGGAACGCGGTGATGATGTAGCTCTGGTGCCTGGGCGCCAACAACGGGCGGAAACCGAGGTCGCGCATCCCGGCCACGAGCGTCGCATGATTGCGGCGGTAGCGGGCGCCGCGCGCCGCCACGCCGCCCTCGCCCTCCAGCTCGCGCAGGGCCTGGTCGAAGGCCAGCAGGGCGTGGGTGGGCGGCGTGAACCGGAATTGTCCGTCCGCCTCCAGGCCGCGCCACTGCGCCACCAGGTCCAGGCTGAGGGTGCGCGCGCGGCCCTCCGCCTCCACCAGCGCCGCGCGCGGCGCAATGGCGAAGGCAAAGCCGGGCACCCCCTCGAGGCATTTGTTGGCCGACGACACCAGAAAATCGATCCGGCTCTCGACGACGCTCAACGGCACGGCGCCGAAACTGCTCATCGCATCCACCAGGTAACAGCGGCGGCGGCGGGCCGCCACGGCGCCGATCGCGTCGATGGGATTGAGCAGGCCGGTGGTGGTCTCGCAGTGGACGACGGCGACGTGCGTGAGGGCGGGATCGGCGGCCAGGGCCGCATCCACAGCCGTCGGGTCGGCGGGCTGGTCCTCGGCATAGTCCAGGGTGACCGACTCGATCCGGTGCGCGGCCGCAATCTGGACCAGGCGCCGGCCGTAGGCGCCGTTGACGACCACCAGCACCCGGCCGGCGGCCGGGACGACCGAGGAGAGCACGGCCTCCAGGCAGAACGTGCCGCTGCCCGGCATCAGGACCGCCGTGTGCGTGCGGGCGTCGGCGCCGGCCAGCGCCACCAGACGGCGGCGGATGTCGCGGACGATCTCGACGAACTCGGCGTCGCGCGAGCCCAGGTCGCGCAGCATGGCCTGTTTGACCGTGCGGCTGGTGGTCAGCGGTCCGGGCGTGAACAGGGCTTTGTCACGCCAGGGGGAAAGCATGGCGAAAGTTTCAGGCCGGTCGGTGTTCATGGGTGATCGTCGGACGGCCCGTGGCCGTTCGGGGCCATGACCCAGCAGGCGTGCGGTGGGAAGGAGATGGTATAGGCCTGGCCGACCTCCGGCAGCCGCAGCTGGCGCTCGTTGAACAGGTCCAGCGTGATCGGCGTCTCGCCGTGCTGGAGCTGCACGCGCACGATGGCGCCCAGGAACTGCACCGATGTCACGACGCCGGGCAGCCGGTTTTCGCCGCCGGCCTCGCCCAGCCGCAGCTCCTCCGGCCGCAGCATCAGCACGACGCCGGCGCCGGCCGGACGTTCGAGGGGGGCCGGCGTGGCGAACACGGCGCCGTTGTGCCGCACCGTGCCGGCGGCCGCATCCACCACCGTGCAGGCCAGGCGATTGAGGGTGCCCACAAACGAGGCGACGAAGGCCGTCCGGGGGTAGTTGTAGACCTCGAAGGGCGTGGCCACCTGCTCGATGGCGCCCTTGTTCATCACCACCACCCGGTCGGAGATCGACATGGCCTCTTCCTGATCGTGCGTGACGAAGACGGTCGTGATGCCGAGCTCGCGCTGGATGCGGCGGATTTCGCCGCGGACCTCGGCCCGCACTTTAGCGTCCAGGGCGGAGAGCGGCTCGTCCAGCAGGAGCAGCTCCGGCTGGATGGCCAGGGCGCGCGCCAGGGCCACACGCTGCTGCTGGCCGCCGGAGAGCTGATACGGGTAGCGGCCGGCGAAATCGCTCAGGCGCACCAGTTCCAGCATCGCGCGCACGCGCCGGTCGATCTCGGCCCGCGGCCGGCCGGCCACGGTCAGCCCGAAGCCGATATTGCCGGCCGCCGTCATGTTCGGGAACAGCGCGTAGGACTGGAAGACCATGCCGATGTTGCGGCGGTTGGGCGGGACGGCGGTGAGATCGCGCCCGTTGACCGTGATCTGGCCGGCGGTGGGCGTCTCGAAGCCCGCGATCATGCGCAGGACCGTGGTCTTGCCGCAGCCGCTCGGCCCGAGGAACGAGACAAATTCGCCGCGCTCGACGGTCAGGGAGAAATCCTGGACGGCGGCGGCGCCGCCGAAGGCCTTGTGGATGTGGGTGAGTTCGAGGAAGGCCATAGGGACTCAGCGGACCGCCGCCGCCTGGCTGGCGTCCCGGCTGCCGCGGGCGAAGACATCGATGAGGGCCAGCGAGGCCCAGGTGAGCGCGTAGCTGATGATGGCCAGCGCCGCCGGCTCGTAGGCGCGGAAGTTGCCGAGCTGGGCCATGTACGGGCCGAAGGCCGGACGGGCCAGGAAGACGGCCAGGATCAGCTCGCCGATGACCGTGGCGAACGTGATCAGCGCGCCGCTGATGACGGCCCCGCGCAGATTGGGGAAGACGACGCGGAGCAGGATGGCCGGCCAGCCGGCCCCCAGGCTCTGCGCGGCCTCGGTCAGCGCGCGCACATCCAGGGCGCGTAGGCCGGCGTCCACGGCCCGGTACATGTACGGCAGGGTGATGACGATGTAGCCGCCGACCAGCAGGAGATCGGTGGTGGCCGGCGAGCCGGTGAGGGCCAGCGGCGGCCGGCTGTAGGTGCGGATCAGGCCGAAGACCAGCACCACGGCCGGGATGACGAAGGGCAGCAGGGTGATGAACTCGATCACGGGCCGCCACTGCGGCAGTTTGAGGTGCACCCAGTACGCGGTGGGCACGATCAGCAACAGGCTGAAGACGATGGTCAGCGTCGCGCGCTGGACCGAGAACGTGAACGTCTCCAGGAACTTGGCGTCGGCGAAAACCAGCTCGTACGCCTTCAGGCTGAGCACGCCCTTCTGCGCGCGCAGGGAGAAATCCAGCGTGCCATAGATCGGCAGCAGGAAAAACAGCGCGCCGAGCAGGACGATCAGCCAGGCGGCCCAGTTGGCGCGTTTCATTTCAGCCACTTCTCCGACTGGCGTTGCAGGGCCGAATAAGCGGCCAGGCAGACGGCCATGATGGCGATCATGCCCAGCACCATGGCGTAGCCCAGGCCGGGGTTGCCGAGCACATCGCCGCGGATTTGCGCGCCGATCAAGATGGTCACCAGCGTGATCGTGCCGCCGGTGAGCGCCTGGGCGGTGGCGTACGCGCCGAAAGCGTTGCCGAAGAGCAGAATGACGGTCCCCAGCAGGGTCGGGGTGAGGATCGGCAGGGCGACGTGCCGCCAGTACTGCCAGGGGGTGGCGCCCAGCCCCTCCGCCGCCTCGCGCCACTCGCGGCGCAGGCTCTCCAGCGCCGGGACCATGATCAGGATCATCAGCGGCAGCTGGAAGTACATATAGGCCAGAAACAGGCCGGGCAGGGTGTACAGGTTGAAGCCCAGGCCGTACAGGTCCAGGCCCGCCTCGTTTTTGAGGAAGGCGGTCACGAACCCGGTCCGGCCGATGGTGGCGATGATGGAGAAGGCCAGCGGCACGCCGCCGAAGTTGGCGGCCAGCCCGGAAAACGTGAGGATGGCGGTGCGCAGGGCGCGCGGCAGACGCCCGAAGGCCACGGCGTAGGCCAGGCCGAAGCCGAGCAGGGCGCCGCCGCTGGCGGTGAGCAGACTGAGCGAGAGGGAATTGCGGTACGCGTTGACGATGACGGGCGTGTTCAGGCCGGCCAGGTTGTCCAGCGTGAACCGGCCGCGCGCGTCGAGCAGGCTGCCGCTGAAGAGCGTCAGCGACGGCAGCAAGATAAAGGCGACGGCGAAGAGGCCGAAGGGGACCAGGCCCAGCCAGTCCCAGGAGAACTGCAGCCGGACGCGGACCGCCGGCGCGGGGAGCGGTTCAGCGAGTGAAGCCATGGCGGCGGACAGACGGACGGGAGCGGAGTGGGCTCCGCCCCGTCCGTCCGGAGCACGCGCAGCCGCGGCCGGTTACGGCGCGGCCTGGATGTCTACGCCGACGACGCGGTCCCACTCGGCCTTGATCTTTTCGCGCGCAACCGAAAGCTGGTCCACGCTCGGGATGACGGCATTCTCCATGACGCCCTTAGCCGGCATGCGGTCCAGCAGGTCCTGCGGGATGACGCCGCGGTTGTTCATGTCCGCGAAACGGGCGGGCACACAGTAACCTTTCATCCAGATCTTCTGACCCTCGTCCGAATACAGGAATTCCTGCCACAGACGGGCGGCGGCCGGGTTGGGTGCATAGGCGCTCACCGCCTGCAGATACCAGCCGCCCCATGAGCCGGAGGCGGGATACACGATCGCGACGTCCGGGTTCCCGGCCAACTGCTCCTTGGCGGCCAGCGACAGGTAGTTCCACGAGGCGACGACGATGGGGGTTTCACCCTTGGCAAAGGTGCCGCTGGTGGCGATGACGGGCAGCAGGTTGCCGGCCTCGTTCATCTGCTTGAAGAACTCCAGACCGGGGGCGACATCATCCAGCGAGCCGCCGTTAGCCAGCGCCGCGGCGTACACCGTCTGCGCCGCCTGGTTGCTGGCGCGCGGGTCGCCCGGGATCGCCACCTGGCCCTTGTATTGGGGATCGAGCAAATCGGCCCAGTCCTCAGGCACGTCGCTGACCACCTCCATGTTCACCTGGAAGGTGAGCACGCCGCCGTAGTCCGAGTAGTAGTAACCTTCCGGGTCCTTCACGCCCGCGATGCTGTCAAAGCCTTCCACTTTGTAAGGCGCGATCAGGCCTTCTTCTTTGGCGGCCGGGCCGAAAGCCACGCCGACGTCAATAACGTCCGGGGCCTGCGGGCCGCCGCTGTCCTTGTTGGCGCGGATGGCCTCCAGTTCGTCGGCCGAGCCGGCCTCCGGGTTCAGTTCGTTCACGGCGATGCCGTACTTGGCCTTGAACGTGTCGATCATCTCGCCATAGTTGCACCAGTCGCGCGGCAGGGCGATGGTGTGGAGGTTGCCCTCGGCCTTGGCCGCCGCGATCAGGGCCTCCATCCCGCCGCCCTCGGCCGCGGATTTGACCGTGGACCAATCGACATTGGTGACGGGAATGGAATCCCCCGGCGCGGCGGCCGGGGCGCAGGCCGCCAGCAGCGTGGAGGCCAGGGCGACGGCGGCGCCCAGGCGCGTGACCAGACGTGACTTCCAGGACATTTTCTTCTCCTCAGCAGGATGCAGGATCGCCCACATGCAATCGCCGCGCCGCGCCAGGCTGCGCCAGCGCTTCACAAGCGCGCTTCGACTTTGCGGATGGGCAACGGATTGCCTATTTCTGCCACGCTCACGTCAAGCCAGTTTCAACCGAGTCGCAAGGGCGCTTAACGGAGCGGGCCGGTCATGGGCTGCGCGGCTCCAGGCGCGTCCGGGCGGCCCGCATGACGCGCGCGCGGCGCCGCATCACGACCCGGTACTGGTCGAGCAGGCCCTCGAAGGTCTCCTCCCAGGTGTGGGCCAGCGCATGCCGCCGCCCCGCTTCCCCGAAAGCCCGGGCCAGATCGGGGTAGCGCAACAACCGGCGGACCTGTTCGGCCAGGTCGGCCGGATCGTGGGGATCGAAGAGCAGGCCATGCCGGTTGTGCTGGAGATGGTCCAGCGGGCCGCCTGAGTTCGCGGCGACGACCGGCAAGCCGGAGGCCATGGCCTCCAGCACCACGTTGCCGAGCGTCTCGTTGGCGGCGGGGAAGACAAAGACGTCCGCGGCGGCGTAAGCGGCGGCCAGGTCCCCGCCGCGCAGATAGCCGGTGAAGACCGTCGGCGTCCCCGCGAACAGGGCCTCCAGCGCGGGCCGCGCCGGGCCGTCTCCGACGATCGCCAGCCGCGCGCCGGGGTTCTGGTCCAGGACCGGGCGCAGCCAGTCCACGCGCTTCTCCGGCGAAAGCCGCCCGACGTACAGGAGCAGCGGTGTGCCTGCCGCCGGGGCGCCCAGGCGCGCGCGCCAGACGGCCTCGCGGCGCTGCGGCTGGAAACGCTCAGCGTCCACCCCGCGCCCCCAGACCCGGACGCGCCGGAACCCGCGCCGTTGCAGTTCGCGCTGGGTGTGCCGCGACGGGCACAGGTTGAGATCGGCGAAGCTGTGCACGCCGCGCAGAAAAGCCCACAACACTGGCGCCGCCCAGGCCAGCCCCCACCGCTCGGCAAAACCCGGCAAGTCGGTGTGATAGGACGCCACCACCGGCACGCCCCGCAGCCGCGCCCAGGCCAGCCCGGACAGCCCGAGCGAGACCGGGTTGAGCACATGGACAATGTCCGGCTGGAAACGTCCCAGGCTCTGGTCCACATTCGGCGGCGGCACCAGCGTCAGCTCCCGATACAACGGGAAACGCAGGCCGGGCAGGCCGATCACCGGCGTCGCCGCATAACGGGGCGGGCCGCCAGCCGGGGCGATCAGCAGGCTCTCGTGGCCGCGCGCGGCCAGATGCTCTAGCAAATGGCAGAGCGTGTTGACGATGCCATCCACTTTTGGCAGAAAGGTTTCGGTGAGCAGGGCGATGCGCACGGCGAGGTCACCCGGCCAGGTGGAGGCCGACCGCAGTCACCAGGAAACCCACCAGCGCGCCGGCGGCCGTTTGCCCGGGCGTGTGCCGCCGCAACTGCACCCGCGCCCAGGCCACGGCCGGCGCCAGCGCGGCCGACAGCGCCGCCGCCGGCCCGAAGACCGCCAGGCAGATCGCCACCAGGCTGGCCACCGCCGCCGTGTGCAGGCTGATTTTCCAGGCGAGGGTGATGAGCATCAGCGCCGCCGCCTGCGCCGCCAGCGCTCCGACCAGGCCGCGCAATAAGGGCGGCGCGCCCCCTAGCGTCAGGACCAGCCAGCTCGCCGCGCCGCAGACGGCCGTCATGAGGTAGGGCCGATAACGCTGGGTGCGGACGCGCAGATCATAATCGGCGACGGCGCCGCGCCGCACCAGCCAGGCCACGTAGCCCATCGGCGGGCAAAGGGCCATCAGCATGGCGGCCAGGGCCCAGCCCCAGGCGCCCGGGGTCGCCAGGCGGCCGGCCGCAAGCGCGAGCCCGGCGGCGGCGACGGCAGGCGGGCTGAAGATGATCGACAGCCAGCGCGCCGCCCCGTCGAGGTCCACTATGCGATAAGCCGTCTCAAAGTTGCGGCTCGATTCCATGGCTGTCCTTTCGAGATCCCGGCTCCGGCGACCAATAGCCCCAGTCACTGCGCCGCAGCGCCGGCGGCAGTACGCCCAGATACAGCAGTGTGCAGCGCGCCAGCGAGTGCGCGAGTTTGCGCGCCGCGCCCCTCCGCAACCGCCGGTGGTCGCGGGCGTAGACCACCAGCTGCGGCGCAAAGCGGAGGCGGTGGCCGCGCCGGGCCAGCCGCCAGCCGAATTCGGAGTCCTCGTTGCAGCTCAACTCGAGGTCAAAGCCCCCGACCTCCCAGAAGGCCCGGGCCGGCACCAACAGGTTGGAGCCGGACACGGCCGGGATGCCGAGCCTGTCCGCCAGCCGCTGCCCGGCGGTCACCACCTGGTAGTAGCGCGCAAACCGGCCATCCGCCGACAACTTGGGGCCATACAGCGCGTCGGCGCCGCTGATGGCGGCCAGGCGCTCGAAATAGTCCGGCGCGAAGACCACATCGGCGTCGGTGAACAGCAGCCAGGGCGAGCCGGCGGCCTCCGCCCCGATCTGGCGGGCCTGCGTGACGTTGGCCTCGCGCACGATGACGCGCGTGCGCCGCGGGCGTTGCTGGCGCAGCCAATCCGCCGTGCCATCCGTGCTGGAGTCCACCACGAGCAGGTGGATCGTCTCCGGCACCGACGCCAGGAAGGCGGGCAGGTTGGCCCGCTCGTTGCGCGTGGGCAGGACCAGAGTCAGGTCGCTCAGATTCATCGGGTCAACCAGTGGCGACGGGGCAGGCCGCGGCGGCGCATGACGTTTGGGCGCGGGCGCGCAACGTTGCCGTGGTTATGGCCCGGTCCGGGCCGCCTGCCAGGCCGCCAGCCCCATCAGCGCCTGCTGGGCGCCGGCGGGCAGCGCGGCGGCGGGCGCACTCGGGTTATGGGAGGGGCCGCGGCCGGGCCGGACGCGCGCCGCGCGCCGATGTCGACCCAGGGGGGCCGTCCAGAGGTCAAGCCGACGGATTGGTTTCATGCTGAGTTCAGGATAGTGACCCGAGGTTAAGCAACGCTCAACGTAAGCCCAAAGTCATTTGCGCGAGGGGTATTGGACGATGGTGCCGCCGGCGTGCAGCTGCCCGGTCAGTCGAGCGGCCAGGGCGGGTGGTTCAAGCTCCCTTAATTTGACAGCTGTCACCGAAAAATGAGGACGCCCGCCGGCCGGCCTCAGCGGGTTGCCGGCTAAGATAGGTCTGGTCGACTCTGGATGGGGCGAAATCCGCTGGCGCTTGCAGATCACGGCGCCCGGCGTCCACCTGATGGTGTTGACAACACCCCTGCTTATGAGGCGCGTCTTTCACGCCGGCGACTGGCGCCTGCAAGCCGCCGCATAAGTTTCACAGGGCGGCGATGACCTACTGGGACCGTCTGGCGCGCCTGTATAGCGACCTCGGCCGGGCCGATTTCTGGTTCCGGCATCGTCTGCGCCTGCTGGATGGCGTCTGCGGGCGCGCGCTGGAAGCCTGTTGCGGCGGCGGTCAACTGGCGGCCGAACTACGCCGCCGCGGCGTGTCGGTCTGCGCCCTCGACCTCTCGCGCCCGATGCTCCGGCTCGCGCAGCGGGCGCTGGCCGGGGCCGGCGCGCCGCCCGGCGACGTGCTGCAGGCCGATGTGACCCGGCTGCCCTTCGCCGAGGCGAGCTTCGATTTCGTCATCGTCACCGGCGCGCTGGGTCTCCTCCCACGCCGGGCGCAGCAGGCCGCCCTCGGAGAGCTGGCGCGCGTGTGCCGGGGGGAGGTCCGGCTGCTGGAGCCGGTGGAACGACAGCCCGGCCTGTACCCGGGCCGCGTGCTGGCCTTCCTGTTTGATGGGATGCGCCCCATCCGCCGGGACGATCTCGCGGCTTGCGGCCTGGACGTTACGATCGAGTGGGGCATCCTGGGCGCCGCTTTCTCCTATGCGCGCTGCGCCCGACGCCGCGTTCAGCCGTGACGCCAACACGACGACGCTGAAAGCCGGCCGCCATAACAAGGCTGGCCGTTGGCGGACAAGGGTCGTTTTTCGAATTTTGTGTGATTTCCCACCAGCCGGGGTGCACGGCCGTGCGCCCCAACGCGTTTACACCGGCATCGGGATACGGCCCGGACAAGCAGGCGTCATCCCCCTGGCTGACCTTCTGGCATTGCGCGCGCCGACCGAAACACTCTGGGCCGGAAGTACCCCCCGCCGGGCCGATTTGGGCGCGGCCTCCGGCTGTATAATGCCGACAGGCCCGGCGTCTGCGCGCCATCGCCGGCTATCGGGGGTATCGTGACCTGCGTCGCGGCCCAGCGTCTGCCTTCGTTTGCGCTCTCCTCATCTGCCGCCCGTCGTCCAGGCCGCGCGCTGTTGACCCTGGTGTGGCTCAGCGCCCTGGCGGCCTGCCGCGCGCCCACCCCGACTCCCACGCCCGATCAACTCCTCGAGCGCTCGGCGCAGGCCATGCAGAGCCTGACCTCGGTCCACTTCAGCATCGAGCGCAGCGGCGCGCCGGCTTACGTGGACCCGACCGGGACCTTCGCCTTCCGCCGGGCCGAGGGCGATTTCGTCGCCCCGGACCGGGCGCGCGCCCAGGTGCGCGTCATCGGCCCCGGCCTGGTGGCCGAGGTGAACGTGGTGGCGCTGGGCGATGACTATTGGGAAAGCCACCCGCTCACCGGCGAGTGGGGGAACTACTCCGGCTTCGGCTACAACCCCGCCGCCCTGTTCGACCCCGAGGCCGGCCTGGCCGCGTTCATGCGCCGCCACCTCACCGATCTGCGCCTGCTCGGCCTCGATGAGATCGAAGACCTGCCCGGCGAGCAGTTCTTCCACCTGGCCGCCTCCGCGCCCGGCGAGCCGGTGCTGGCGATGACGGCCGGCCTGGTCGGGCGCGGCCGGCTGGCGTTCGAGTGGTGGGCCGAGCCGGACACGGCGCGCGTGATTCGGATCCGCGTGGTGGAGCCGGAGACCGACCCGGCCGACCCGACCGTCTGGATCATTGACTTCGACCTCTTCGACCAGCCCGCCGCGATCGAGGCGCCGGCCCCGTGACACTCCGGCGCCCCGGCCCCTACCTGACCCTGGCCCTGGTGTGCCTGCCGATCTTCATCGGCGCGCTCGACCTGACCGTGGTCTCGGCCGTCCTGCCGCACGTCGTCTTCGACCTGGAGATCCCGCTGCAGACCGGCCTGGACGACGCCGCCTGGGTGGTGAGCGGCTACCTGCTGGCCTACACCGTGGCGATGGCCTTCATGGGCCGCCTCTCGGACCTGGCCGGGCGCCGGGCCGTCTACCTGGCCGCGCTGCTCATCTTCACCCTCGGCTCGCTGTGGGTGGCCGTGGCCGACGACCTGCCCGCCCGCTGGCTGACCGCCGCGTACCGCGCGCTCGTCGGCGTCCGCCCGGACCCGGCGCGCATGGACCTGTGGGCGCTCATCGCCGGGCGCGCGGTGCAGGCCTTCGGCGGCGGCGCGATGGTGCCGGTGAGCATGGCCCTGGTGGGCGACCTGTTCCCGCCGGAGCGGCGCGCCGGCCCGCTGGGCTTCATCGGCGCCGTGGACACGGCCGGCTGGGTGGTGGGGCACCTGTACGGCGGCGTCCTGGTGCGCTTCTTCGACTGGCGCGTCATCTTCTGGCTGAACCTGCCGGTCTGCCTGCTGGCCTTCGCGCTCATCGCCTGGCGGCTGCGCGGCCTGCCGCAGCCGCGCGCCGCGGGCCGCTTCGATTGGCCGGGCGCGCTGTCCATCTCCGCCGCGCTGGTCGCCCTCAGCCTGGGGTTGGGCGGCGGCGGTGAACTGAGCGCGCGCGGCTCGTTCGGGAGCCAGGCCCCGCCCCAGGTCTCGCTGCCCTGGCTGACAGCCGCGGCCGTTTTCTTCCTCGTCTTCCTGTTGCTCGAGTGGCGCGGGCGTCATCCGCTCCTGCCGCTCGGCCTGTTCCGCGACCGCAACTTCGCCCTGGCGGGCCTCACCAACCTGCTGGTCGGCTTCAGCCTGGTGATCGCCATCGCCAACGTGCCCTTGTTCATCAACACCCTGGTCGCCGCCGACCTGCAGCAGGGCGCCTGGGACAGCGGCTGGATGCTCTCCGGCCTGACTGTGCCGATGGCGTTCGCGGCGCTGGCCGGCGGCGCCCTCACCGGCCGGCTGGGCTATCGCTGGCCGGCGGCCGTGGGCCTGCTGGCCGCCGTGTCCGGCTTCGGGCTGATGAGCGCCTGGGCCGCGACGACGCCCTACAGCGTGATGCTGCCGCACCTGGTGCTGGCCGGCCTCGGCTTCGGGCTGGTCATCGCGCCCATCGCCGCCGCCGTGGTCAACGCCGCGGGCGAGGCGCAGCGCGGCGTGGCCTCCGCCCTCGTCATCCTGCTGCGGCTGTGCGGCATGACCCTCGGCCTCTCGGCCATGACCACCTACGGCCTCCAGCGCGCCGACCACCTGCTCCAGGCCCGGGCGGCCGGCCTCACCAACCTGGCGCAGAGCGCGGCGGCCGGGATGCAGATCGCCAACCAGGTGATCGCCGAGACGTTCCTGATCGCCGCGGTCATGGCGCTGACGGCCCTGCCGCCGGCCCTCGGCCTGCGGCCGCCGCGCGCCCGGCCCGCCATCTCATCCGTCGAAGTTCGCTCATCGGAAAGGAGCCCGTAATGGAACCACCGCTCAACCCGCCCCCGCCGGAAACGCCGCCCGCGCCCCCGTCCCCGGCGCCGGGCCCGCGCCGCCGCAGCCTGCTGATCGGCGGCATCGCCGGCGGCGCGCTGCTGGTGTGCCTGTGCTGCGCGGCCGCCACCGCCGGCGTGCTCTTCCTGGACCCGTTCGGCTGGAAGCTGCTGGACCGGCTGGCCGGCCGCTACGACCCGCTGGCCGAAGCCGCGCCCGGCGACAGCGCCTTCTACCTGTCCGCCGATCTGCTCCAGTTCCGCTCGGCCAGGCTCCAGCGCGTGCTCCAGGCCTTCGCCGACGTGCCCGGCGCCGGCAATGTGCAGAGCGCCGACGACGCCGTCCAGGAGCTGGACAAGAGCCTGGGCGACTCGCTCGGCCTGTCGGTCACAGACGACATCCTGCCCTGGCTCGGCCAGCGCGTGGGCGTCACGGCGGCGGACCTGAGCGTCAGCCAGTTCGGCCCGAGCGAGGGCGACATCGTCGTGCTGGCCGAGGTCCGCGACCGGCGCCGGGCCGAGGCTTTCCTCTTCAAGTTCATCGACGCGGTGGCCGCCGAGTCCGGGACGACGTTCGACGACGAGATCTACAAAGGCGTCACGCTCTACATCCAGAACAGCGCCGACGAACCGGTGGTCGTGGCGCTTTCGCGGGACGTGTTCTTGCTGAGCAACCGCCTGTCGGCGCTCAAGGCCGTCATTGACACCCAGCAGGGCGCCGCCGACTCCCTGGCCGACCGGGCCGATTTCCGCGACCTGCGCGCCGGCCTGCCCGGCGACCGACTGCTGGACGTGTACTTCCCGGGCCAGGGCTTGCTGAACCTGGCGGAGAACAGCCAGACCGGCCTGCCGATGGACGAGACCACGCGGCAGACGGTGGAGGCGCTGGGCGGCCTGTACCTGACGCTGGCGGCGACCGACGAGGGCCTGCGCCTGGATGCCAGCTTCCGCTACGACGAGGCCAAGCTCAGCGACGCCCAGCGCGAGATGATGAGCTTCAGCGCCCGCGCGGCCGCCAGCGACCTGCTGCCCGCCGGAACGCTGGCGTATGCCCTGGGCCATCGGCCCGACCTGACGTGGGCCACCTATCGGGACACCCTGAACCAGGCCGGCGGCGACTTCGACGAGGCCCTGCGCCAGTTCGAGCGCCAGTTCGGCTTCGACGCGGATGAAGTCATGCACCATCTGAATGGCGAGGTCGCCCTGGCCCTGCTGGCCGACCCGGACAGCCTGCTGGTCGAGAACGCGCAGATGGAATTGGGCTTCGTGGTGATGGCCCAGACCGACGACGCCGCGCTGGTGCAGGCGGCGCTGGACGACCTCAACGGCGCGCTGGAGACGGATATGGGGATGACGGTGGAGGCGCAGACGCTGGCTGGCGCCGACGTGTTCGCGCTGACCGCGCCGGGTTCGGGGGGGACGCTGGTTTACGGCGTGGCCCAAAACTGGCTGACCCTGGCCTCGTCCGCGGCGGCGTTCACCGATGTGTTCGACGGCGGCGAGGCCGTGAGCGAGGCGGCGGTCCATCGCCAGGTGTGGAGCGCGCTGCCGGACGGCGTCCGGCCGGTGTTGTACGTGGACATGCGCGGCGTCCTGGCCCTGGTGCGCGACGGGCTGCCGTCGGCCGAGTCCTTCGACCGCGAGGTCGGGCCATACCTGGAGCCGATCAAAGCCATAGCCGCCGGCGCCACGCCCTACCGGAACGGCGCGGCCCAGAGCACCATCGTGATCTTCATTGAGAATCCGTAAGCGGGCCCGCTGGCGGACGGCCGCGCGCTCACGCTGGAGCAGGCCGTGGCGCTGGCGCTGGAGCCGGTCCCGGTCCGCTACCGCGATCTCCAGTTCGATTGAGGCCGGTCATTCCGGCGAAAGCCGGAATCCAGCCGCACTTCCGTTTACTGGGGTGCTACCAGAAAAATTGGCGCGACAATTATGTCGCGAAAGCGGCTGGACGCAGGTTTTCGTCCAACTGGTCCCGAAAGGCCAAACAGCGCATCAACCGATCGGTTGATGCGGTCTCCCCCAGTCGGTTGACTGCGTAATCCATCCCTCGATAGCGCCAGTTCAATCTCTCGACCGGTCACTTTCTCCGGGCCGGCTGCTATTGTGTGGCCATTGAACACTGACCCAACAGTCAGAAACAGGCAGGAGGAAGTCATGAAACAGGAAACCGTTGTCAATTCAGAACATGCCAAAAGGGAACACGCATCTGGAAAGTGGATGGGAGCGTTGATGGTCTTCATGGGCGCCATCTTCTTGATGGGGACGTCCGGGATCACCTTCGCGGGACACAGTCCCTCGATGCTGATAGGCCTGGTGCCCATTTTTTGGATCGGCGTGTCGGCTTACAGGCGCTACAAAGAAGACGGCCGCCTCACCCGCCGTGTCTTCAGTATGGCCGTTTTCGCCGTGCTGCCCTTCGCCTACATGGCCGCGATGGCATTGGGCTACAGTGTCTCGGGCCTGTGGCCTCTAGGCATCCTGGCCGTTGGCGTTTCAATCCTCTTGTATCGCGGCCGCTAAGAGAGCTAGCGCTAGAAGGAAGAGTACGATGACACCGGTGATTGAAGTACGCAATCTGCACAAGGCTTACGACGGGGTTACGGCCGTGGAGGATGTTTCCTTCAGCGTCGCTGAAGGCGAGATCTTTGGCATCATCGGGCCGAATGGGTCCGGCAAGACGACGACGATCGAGTCAGTTATTGGGTTGCGCAAGCCCGATGGCGGCAGCGTCTCGGTGCTTGGTCTGGATCCGCAGACCGAGGCGCGCAAGTTGGGCAACCGCATTGGCACCCAGCTGCAAGAAGCGGCGCTGCCGGAGCGGATGAAAGTATGGGAAGCGCTTGACTTATACGCTTCCTTCTATGAAAAGACCGTCCCTTGGGAGCCGCTGGTAGAGCAATGGGGCCTGGCCGAGAAGCGGAACACTCAGTTTGGGGGTCTTTCCGGCGGGCAGAAGCAGCGCCTGTTCATTGCGCTGGCCCTGTTGAACGATCCCGAAATCGTCTTCCTGGACGAGCTGACGACCGGGCTGGACCCGCAGGCTCGCCGGGCGACATGGGACCTGATCCGCGCTATCCGCGAGCAGGGCAAGACCGTTGTTGTCATCACCCATTTCATGGATGAGGTTGAAGCGTTGGCGGACCGGGTGGCCGTCATCGATCATGGCCGGGTCATCGCCCTGGACACCCCGGACAACCTGATCGCCAGCCTGAACGGGGAGACGAAGGTGCTCTTCTCAGTTCCCAACGGCTTTCAGGCGAAACGGCTGGAGGCCGTGAGCGGCGTCACCGCCGTGCACCAACACAATCAACACATCACCATCAGCGGCCATGGTCCCTTGCTGGCCAATGTGGCCGCCGCGCTGGCCCAACACAACATCGCCCCGGCCGACCTGCGCGTGCAGCAGGCCGATCTCGAAGATGTCTTTCTGGCATTGACCGGGCGAACGATCAGGAACTGAGCGAAGGTGAAGCCTTGTGCCGACCCGGCTAACCATCATGATCAAAAGGAGTTAAGCATGAAGTCCTTTCTCAAGCTCACCTACATGGAATTGAAACTCCAGCTCCGCGAGCCGGTGGCTCTCTTCTTCACCCTCGCCTTTCCGGTGATGGTCATGGTGCTGTTTGGCTTCATCTTCGGCAACGAAGCCGATGAGCTGCTCGGCGGCTACGGCCGGGTAGATCTGTCCGTGCCCGGTTACATCGGCATGATTGTCGGCACCATTGGCGTGCTGGGGATTCCCACCACGCTGGCCAATTATCGTGACCTGGGCATTCTGCGGCGGCTGCGCGCAACGCCCCTGGGTTCCACTCCAGTGTTGTGGTCGCAGGTGGCAGCCCAGGTCGTGATGACAGCCGCCGGCATCAGCCTGCTCTTCATCGCCGGCCTGGCCATTTTCGGCCTGCGCATTCCCGACGGCAATCTGGCTATCGTTCCGGCCATTCTGCTGAGCGCCTTTAGCTTCTTCGCCGTAGGCTTTGTCCTGGCCGGCGTCATGCCCTCCGCCCGAACGGCCCAGGCAGTCGGGATGGCTATTTTCTACCCGATGCTCTTCCTGTCCGGCGCGGCCATGCCTCGCCACATCATGCCCGACTTCGTGCAACAGATCGCCGGATGGTTGCCGCTGACGCATGTCGTCATCCTGGTCGAAGACCTCTGGCTGAAGGGAACCTGGAACCTCACCTCGGTGACGGTAGTCGCGGCAGTGCTCATCCTGGGCCTCGTGATATCGCGTTTCACATTCCGCTGGGAGTAAGCTACACTGATTGTTATTGAGAAAAGATGTCACCAGCTTTCTGTGCTCGAAAATAGTTCTCGACCGGCGTTCGGAAAGCTGGCGACTTCCATTGGTGTAGACCATGCACACTAAGCAGGAAAGGCAGAAAGACGCCTGGGTGAAGTGGGACTGGCTGTGGCAAGCGATCTTCTACGCCGCCGTCATCTTTTCCGCGGGGCTAATGCTGTTAGACGATGGCCGTAAAGCCCCGGCCTGGGCGGTGCTGTTGCTGACGGGGATCTTGCTGCTCTGGCATTGGGGGGGATTGAAGCTGGCCCACAGGCAATCGGCGGAATCGGACAAACACGCCGCCTTCCGCTTCATCGTTTTTATTGGCGTCATCATTCTCTGGTTCGCGTTGGTCAATGTATCACCTGCCTATTACTTCACCCTCTTCGGTCTATTCGGCCAGGTTTTTCTCCATCTAACCCTCCGCTATGGCGTGATCGTCGTCCTCATTCTGACGGGGTCTATCATCTACGAGCAGTTGGCCGATGCCGGCGCGACGTTCTCGTTGACAAACCCCATCATCTGGGTGTTCCTCTTCACGGCTCTGGGGGCCATCATCCTCGGCGTGTGGATAACGGCCATTATTGGGCAGAGCATGCGGCGTCGGCGGCTTGTTGAACAGTTGGAAGCAACCCGGGCGGAGCTGGCGGCAGCGGAACGGCGCGCAGGGATTCTGGAAGAACGCCAGCGGCTGGCGCGAGATATCCATGATACCCTGGCCCAGGGGTTCATCAGCATCGTGATGCACCTGGAGGCGGCGGATCAGGCCCTGCCTGATGATCTGGACACCCTGCAAAAGCATCTCGACCGGGCCCGTGAGACAGCTCGGACCAGCCTGGAACAGGCGCGCCAGGTGGTACACGCTTTGCGACCGCATTTACTGGATCAGCGATCACTGCCGGATGCGATCGAACGGACGGCCGTCCGCTGGCAGGAAGAAACCGGCATTCCCTTGACCACGACCACCACCGGCGACCCGGTCCCCTTGCATCCCGATATCGAAGTGACGCTGCTGCGAGCGACCCAGGAGGCGCTGGCTAATATTCGCAAACATGCCCAGGCCACGGCCGTGCAGGTCACCCTCTCGTATATGGATGACGTGGTTGTTCTGGACGTTCAGGATAATGGCGTGGCTTTCGCCGGGGCGGTGGCGTCGCCCCTGTCCGGCGGCTACGGCTTGCAGGCGATGCGCGAACGGGCCGAACAATGTGGAGGCTCAGTGACCCTGGAAAGCGAACCCGGCGAGGGGACGACGGTTGTCGTCTCTATCCCGATCTACCGCTAAGGGAAGAGCTGTCGGCTACTCAGGAGTTGGCAGATTGAATGGTTGCTTATGGACAAAATCCGCATTTTGATTGCAGATGATCACCCGGTTGTCCGAGAAGGGCTGTCCGGAATGTTAGCGGGCCAGTCCGGTTTTGAGGTCATAGGCTTGGCCGCGGATGGCGACACGGCTGTTAAGATGCACGGTTCCCTCGCCCCCGACGTCACCCTGATGGATCTGCGAATGCCCGGCCTGGATGGAGTGGGGGCAATTAAGGCGATCAACGCCCAACAGCCGTCGTCCCGAATCATCGTCCTGACCACCTACGATTCTGACGCCGATATCCTGCGCGCTATCGAAGCCGGGGCCACCGGCTATTTGCTGAAAGATGCCCCCCGTGAAGAATTGTTCCGCGCCATCCGCGCCGCCGCCAGGGGAGACTCCATTCTGGCCCCGGCCGTCGCCGCTCGCCTCGTGACCCGGATCCATGCCCCAGCCGAAGGGAACTTGAGCGCCCGCGAGATTGAAGTGCTGCAATGGGTGGCCAAAGGAGCGAGCAACAAGGAAATCGGCAAGCGTCTGCACATGAGCACGGCCACGGTCAAAACCCACCTCATTCATATTTACGGCAAACTGGGGGTGGATGACCGGACTGCGGCCGTGACCACAGCCCTGGAGAAAGGGATCATTACGCTGGCACGCTAGGCCGCGAGCGCTGGACACTACGGTTCCTGGCAGACCGGCGGGTAGAGCTGGAAGTGGTCGACTCCATCAGTCGCACGGTCGCGCCCGAGAGCGAGCCGGGTTGGCCTTATGACATCACAGGGCGACCCCCAAGGCCAAACAGCTCTGGCCCGGCTTGCGGCAGGTGCGCATCAGGCTGGTCAAAATAGCCGGCGTCGCCTTGTCGGCCGCAATCGGGAGTGCAGCTTTGCGACCATCACCAGGGGCCTGCTGCCGTCGCCGGCGACGCTTCCCAGGCTTTGGCAAGCTCTGCTCGAACGCCGGCAGGGGCACGTCGAACTCGCGTCGGGCCAGGCCGGTGAGCGCCAGAAAGTCTTTGGGCTTCTTCGGCCGGGCTTACTTCCTCTTGCCGTTCCCATTGGGTCCGTTCAGGTAGCGCTTCAGGAACTGCCCCGTGTAGCTTGCTTTGACGCGCGCGATATCTTCCGGGGTGCCTTCGGCCACCACATAGCCGCCCCGGTCGCCGCCCTCCGGGCCGAGGTCAATGATCCAGTCCGCGACCTTGATGATGTCCATGTGGTGTTCGATGATCAGCACCGTATTGCCCTCGTCCACGAAGCGCTGCAGCACCTCCACCAGCTTGTGCACGTCGGCGGCGTGCAGGCCCACCGACGGCTCATCCAGCACGTAGAGCGTCTTGCCCGTCGAGCGGCGCGAGAGCTCCTTGGCCAGTTTGGTGCGCTGGGCTTCGCCGCCGGAGAGCGTGGTGGCCGGCTGGCCCAGACGGATATAGCCCAGGCCGACCTCGCTGAGCGTGGTCAGCTTGCGCTTGAGGGCCGGCTGGGCGTCGAAGAACTCCAGGGCCTCGTCCACGGTCAGGTCCAGCACCTCGGCGATGTGCTTGCCCTTGAAGCGCACCTGCAGGGTCTCGCGGTTGTAGCGCGCGCCGTGGCAGACCTCGCACGGCACGAAGATGTCCGGCAGGAACTGCATCTCGATCTGCACCTGGCCCTGGCCCTGGCAGGCCTCACAGCGCCCGCCCTTGACGTTGAACGAGAAGCGGCCCGCTTTGTATCCGCGGACTTTGGCGTCCGGCAGCTCGGCGAACAGGCTGCGGATCTCGTCGAACAGGCCCACGTAGGTGGCGGGGTTGCTGCGCGGCGTGCGCCCGATCGGGCTCTGGTCGATGTTGATGATCTTGTCGATCTGGTCCCAGCCCTCGATCTCGACGTGCGTGCCGGGGTGCTCGTGCGCGCCGTGCAGGAGCTGCGCCAGCCGCTTGTAGACCACCTCCACCAGCAGCGAGCTCTTGCCGGAGCCGGAGACGCCCGTCAGGCACACGAACTTGCCGAGGGGGATGTCCACGTCGATGTTCTTGAGATTGTTCTCGCGCGCGCCGCGCACGATCAGGTGCTGGCCGTTGCCAGGCCGGCGCGCCGTCGGCGTTTCGATCTTCAGCCGGCCGGACAGGTAGGCGCCGGTGACCGAGCGCTTATCCTTAAGCAGCTGCGGCACGGTGCCCTCGAAGATCAGGCGCCCGCCGTGCTCGCCGGCGCCCGGCCCCAGGTCCACCACCCAGTCCGCGGCCAGGATGGTCTCGTCGTCGTGCTCCACCACCAGCAGCGTGTTGCCCAGGTCGCGCATGTTTTGCAGGGTCTTGATCAGGCGCGCGTTGTCGCGCTGATGCAGGCCGATGCTGGGCTCGTCCAGCACGTACAGCACGCCCATCAACTGCGAGCCGATCTGCGTCGCCAGCCGGATGCGCTGGGCCTCGCCGCCGGACAGGGTGGCCGCCGTGCGGTTGAGCGTCAGGTAATCCAGGCCGACGTCCACCAGGAACTGCAGGCGCGCCATGATCTCCTTGAGGATCTGGGCCGCGATCTTCTGGTCGCGCGGGCTGAGCGTGCCCTTCAGCGACCGCGCCCACTCCAGCGTGCGCAGCACCGGCCAGCCGGTCACGTCGATGATGTTGCGCTCGCCCTCGGCCGAGGCGATGGTGACGGCCAGCGCCTCCGGGCGCAGACGCCGCCCGCCGCACTCCTCGCACGGCCGGTCGGACATGTAGCCCTGGATCTTCTCGCGGATGTACTCGGACGTGGTCTCCTCGTAGCGCCGCTTCAGGTTGGGGATGATGCCCTCGTAGACCGTCTCCCAGGTGGCCTGGCGCCCGTCGCGCGACGTGTAGCGCACCGGCACCTTCTCGCCGTTCGAGCCGTACAGGATCAGGTCGAGCTGCTCCGGGCGCAGCTTCTTCACCGGCACGTCCAGCGGGATGTCGTAGAAGCGCGCGGCGGCCTCCAGCGTCTGCCAGTAGTAGCCGGATCGGCCCTCCTCCTGGTTGCGCCACTCCATCACGGCCAGCGCGCCGGCCTCGATCGACAGGTCGCGGTTGGGGATGATCAGCGCCGGGTCGATCTCCAGCTTGACGCCCAGGCCCTGGCAGCCCGGGCAGGCGCCGTGCGGGGTGTTGAACGAGAACGTGCGCGGCTCGATCTCCGGCAGGCTGATCCCATCGAACGGGCAGGCGAAGTTCTCCGAGAACAGCCGGTCCTCCCCGCGGGTCACGTCGTTGATCACCAGGGTGCCGCCGCCCAGCTTGAGCGCGGTCTCAATCGAGTCCGTCAGGCGCGAGCGGAATTCCTGAAGCTCTTCGGGGCCGGGGGCCGGGGTCGCGGAGTTCAGGCGGCCAGCCCCCAACCCCGAACTCCGAACCACCAAGCGGTCTACCACCGCTTCGATCGTGTGCTGCTTGTAGCGCTCCAGCTCGATCTCGTCGGCCAGGTCGCGCACCTCGCCGTCCACGCGCGCGCGGGTGTAGCCGCTCTTGCGCAGGTCCTCGAACACCGGCTGGTGGTGACCCTTGCGCTCCTTGATCACCGGGGCGAGCACCTGGATCCGGGCGCCGTCCGGGTAGGCCAGGACCGCCTCCACGATCTCCTCGGCGCTCTGGCTGCGGACTTCACGCCCACACTTCGGGCAGTGCGGCACGCCGACGCGCGCGAACAGCAGGCGCAGATAATCGTAGATCTCGGTGACGGTGCCGACGGTCGAGCGCGGGTTGCGGCTGACGCCCTTCTGGTCGATGCTGACCGCCGGGCTCAGGCCGTCGATGCGGTCCACGTCCGGCTTCTCCATCTGGCCCAGGAACTGCCGGGCGTAGGCCGACAGGCTCTCCACGTAGCGGCGCTGGCCCTCGGCGAAAATGGTGTCGAAGGCCAGGGACGACTTGCCTGAGCCGGACAGGCCGGTGATGACCACGAACTGGTCGCGCGGGATCTCGACGGTGATGTTCTTCAGGTTGTGCTCGCGCGCGCCGACGACCACGATCTTGTCACGGGGCATGGTGGCCTCATAGGTCGAACAGATGGGCTAACCCGGGGTGCCGAAGGATAATTATAACAAGATCAGGCCGGAGGCGGGGAGATCCGATTCCCGCTACAATCGCCGGCGACTCACAGGAGCCCCTATGGATCCGTTTCATGCTTACCTCGATTCGCACCGCGAGCAATTCCTGGATGAGCTGAAGCGCTACTGCGCCCAGCCGAGCGTCGCCGCCCAGAACCTGGGCATGGCCGAGATGGCGGCGCTGGCCCGCGAACGCCTGGAGGCGCGCGGCTTCGCCGTCCGCCTCATCCCCACTGCCGGCCACCCGGTCGTCTACGGCGAGCTGGGCGACGGGCCGCGCACGCTGCTGATTTACGACCACTACGACGTGCAGCCGGCCGAGCCGCTGGAGCTGTGGGAGACGCCGCCGTTCACGCCGACGGTGCGCGATGGCAAGCTGTTCGCGCGCGGCGTGGCGGACAACAAGGGCGACCAGCTCTGCCGGATGCAGGCCATCGAGGCCTGGCTGGCGACGCGCGGGCCGCTGCCGCTCAAAATCAAGTGGGTGATCGAGGGCGAGGAGGAGATCGGCAGCCCGAACCTGGAGGCGTTCGCGCGCGAGCACGCGGCGCTGCTCCAGGCCGACGGCTGCCTGTGGGAGTTCGGCGGCAAGAACGAGCTCGACCAGTACAGCCTGACGCTCGGGCTGAAGGGCATCGCCTACTTCGAGCTGTCCCTCCAGATGATGTCGGTGGACGCTCACTCCGGTTACGCGCCGTTCCTGCCGCACGCGCCGTGGCGGCTGCTGTGGGCGCTGGCCTCGCTCAAGGACGCCGCCGGGCGCATCACGCTGGACGGCTACTGGGAACACGTCCGCGCGCCGGACGCCGACGACCTGGCCTGGGTGGACGGGCTGCCGTTCGACGCCGAAACGGTGAAGGCCCACTACGGCCTGCAGGCGTTCCAGAACGGCATGGACGCGCGGGCCGCCAACCGCGCCCTGTATTTCGATCCGACGCTGACGATCTGCGGGCTGGAGGCGGGCTACACGGGCGAGGGCGCCAAGACCGTGCTGCCCAAGCAGGCGCGCGCCAAGCTCGACTTCCGCCTGGTGCCGGACCTGACGCCCGAGCTCATCGACGAGCTGCTGCGCGCGCACCTGGACCGGCGCGGTTTCACGGACATCGCCCTCACCCGCTACAGCGCCGAACACTCGTCGCGCACGCGCCCGGACGCCGCCGTGGTGCAGGCCGCCATCCGCGCGGCGCGCGCCGTCTACGGCCAGGACCCGGTGCTCTACCCGCGCAGCGGCGGCTCCGGGCCGATGTACCCGCTCTCGGACAGGCTCGGCATCCCGGCCGTGTGCGCGGGCATCGGCTACTTCGGCGCGCGCGCCCACGCCCCCAACGAGAACATCCGGCTGGACGACTACTGGCAGGGCCAGCGCTTCATCGGCGAGTTTATCCGGCAGTTTGCTGAGGCGCGCTAAGAAGCGCCCGGCGGCAGCCTGAGCGCCATCACCGTCGCGGTCTCCGGGCACGCGCCCGTGAACTCGGCCGAGGCGCGCACCGCCTCCGGCGCGGCCTCGCGCGCGATGGCCGCGAACCCCAGGCGCGCGAAGTAATCGGCGGCCGTCTCGGTGAGCAGGACGACCTGGCGCGCGCCGGCGGCCCGGGCGCAGTCCAGCGCCTGCGCCACCAGCGCGCGCCCGACCCCGGCGCCGCGTTCCGACGCGCTGACGGCCACCGAGCGCAACAGCGCGGCCTGACCGTAGCGCTCCAGGCCCGCGCAACCCACCAGGCGCCCCCCTCGGAACGCCAGAACGAAATCGTCCCGGTGCGCGTGCGCGCCGGCGAGCGGCAGGCCGGCGTCGCGCAGCAACGCGGCGATGGCGGGCCAATCGTTGGGCCGGGCGCGGCGCAGGCTCAAAGGCTCCACACGAAACTCCGAGGCGTCAGGCGGCGGATTGGGCGAGCACGGCCAGCATCGGCGCGTGGATCAGGCCGTTGGACATGACCACCGACGACGCGCCCAGGAAGTTTTCGTCGCCGTCGGCGGTGGTGACGCGCCCGCCGGCCTCGCGCACCATCAGCGCGGCGGCGGCGATGTCCCACGGCTTCATCTTAAATTCCCAGTAGCCGTCCACACGCCCGCAGGCCACGTACGCGCCATCCAGGGCCGCCGAGCCGGGGCGGCGCACGGCCTGCGCGGCGCGGTAGAACGCGTTGAACTGGGAGAAGTTGTTGACGTCGCTGGTGCGCACATCGTACGGAAAACCCGTCGTCAACAAGGCCCGGTCGAGCGCGGCCTCGGCCGAGACCCGGATGGGCGCGTCGTTCAGGCGCGCGCCGGCGCCGGCTTCAGCCGCAAACAACTCGTCGCGCAGCGGGTCGTAGATCACGCCGGCCACCAGTTCGGCGCGCCGCGTCAGCGCGATGGAGACGGCGAAGATCGGGAAGCCGTGCGCGAAGTTCGTCGTCCCGTCGAGCGGATCGACCAGCCACTCGTATTCGGCGGCCCGGCCGGAACGCCCGCTCTCCTCGGCGCGGATGGCGTGGTCCGGGAACTCGGCGCGCAGGCGGCCCAGGATCAGGGCCTCCGAGCGCCGATCGTACTCGGTCACCAGATCGACCGCGCCTTTGTACTCGGCCCGGGCGTCGGCGCGGCGGTGACCGTCGCGTAGCAGGGCGCCGGCCTCGCGCGCAATCTCGATAGCGGTGTGCAGGAAGTCGGTCACGTCAGGGGATTGCCTCAGTTCAAACCAGCGGCCGGTCCTCGGGCCGCGGATGACGCGGATTTCGCCGGATCAGCCCTGAGAAGTTCGGCCCACAGCGCGGCCTGTCGGGCGCGGGCGCGCGGCGGAAGCGGCGAGAGGGTATAGGCCCGGGACGGCCAGGGCGCGCCCTCCGCGGGCTGGGCGGCGAGAAAAGCCTCCGCTTCGGCGGCGCGGGGCGAAGCGCGCGGGATGACCCAGTCGAACTCCAGCGCCAGCCGGGCCCCGGCCGGGAAGCGGGCGTCCGGCGGCGGCGCGGCGAGATCGACCAGGGCCAGCGCCGTCTCACCCTGCCCCGCGGCCAGGGCGCGCGCCGGGTCGGCGACGAAGCGCGGGCGCGCGGCGGACAGATCACGCGCGGCCTGGGCCAGCCGGCCCGGATGGGTCTCGTCCGGGAGCCAGCCGCGCCGCAGCAGCGCGACGCCGAACGCCAGCCGCCCAAAGGCCGGCCACAGGGCCCCCGGCTGGAAGACGTCGTCCAGCGTCGACGCTTCCGGCGGCGCGCCGCGATAGCGCACGGCGACGGCGGCGACAAGCAGCGGGGCCGTAAAGGCGCCGGCCGGATCGTGGGCGCGGCCCGGCGCGCGCGGCCACTGCGCCAGCGCGCGCGCGCTTTGGATCAAACTGGCCGCGGCGTAAGCCGGGAGCAGGACCGCATCAAAACGCCCGGCGGCGGCGGCGAGGGCGTCGGGGTCGGAGAAGTAATGCCGGGCGACGGGGGTGGGCAGGGCCGCCGCGGCCAACCGCAACGGCGGCCGGGGGAGCGTTATCGCGCCGGCCGCCAGGGCTACGCCCCACTGGAGAAAGCGGCGGCGAGAGGGGCCTGCGCGGCGCCTCATTCAAGCGCGTCCAGCACCTGGGCCAGCGCGTCGAGCTCGCGCTGAATCTCGTCGTACTGGGCCTGCGCCTCGGCCAGGGCATGGCGGTACGTCTCACGCTGCGCCTCGGCCACTGTCACCAGTTGCTGCTGGGTGCGCGCGATCTGCTGGGACTTCTGCTGGAGTTTGGCTTTCAGGCGCTGGCGGTAGCCGGCGTAGAACTCGCGCTCGGTGAGCGGGGGATGACCCTGGCCATGCGCGCTCAGGGCCTGGCGCAAGGACCCGATCAGGAGGTCGGCGTCGACGGGTTTGGGCAGAAAACGCAGCGCGCCCAGGTTGAGCGCGAAACGCTCGTCCTCCGCCGACACGTACGTGGCGGACAGGAAAATGATCGGGATACCGGCCGTCATCGGGTTGGTGCGCAGCCGGTGAGCCAGCGAGAAGCCGTCCAGGCGCGGCATGAGGATATCGGAGACGATGGCGGCCGGGCGCTGCTGGGTGATCAGGTCCAACGCCTCCTGGCCGTCGCGGGCGCTGACGACGCGGTAGCCGCGCGCCTTGAGCTGCAACTCGATCAGCTCGCGCACGCTGGCGATGTCTTCGACGACGAGGATAGGGGCGGTGGGTGTCTCAACCATAGCGGCTCAAAGGATCAAGAATGCGCCCATTTTACCCGATTCCCGCTTCGCTCCCGCCATAGCTCCAGGCCGCCCGAGGCCGCCAGGGCCCAGAGGCGTGGAGAGACGCGGCGCGGCGCGGCGGCGCTGTGGCCGATCTCAGGCGGCCGTGAAGCGCGCCACGCACTCGACGTGATAGGTCTGGGGGAACAAATCCAGCGGCTGGACGTACTCGAGGCGGTAGCCGCCGGCTGACAGCCGCCGCGCGTCGCGCGCGAACGTGGCCGGGTCGCAGGCCACATAGACCAGGCGCGGGGCGCGGCGCGCAAGCAGCGCGTCCAGCGCCGCCGTCGCCAGGCCGGCGCGCGGCGGATCCACCAGCACCGCGTCGGCGCGGACGTCCAGGGCCGGGAGCACGACCTCGGCCGGCGCGGCGTAGATCTCGACATTGTCGAACTCATCCAGGTTGACGGCGGCGTCGTCCACGGCCGGCTCGAAGGCTTCGATGCCGATCACGCGCCCGGCCGCCGGCGCCATAAAGGCCGAGAACAGGCCGACCCCGCAGTACACATCCAGCACCGTCTCGCCGCCGGACAGCGCCAGCGCCGCCAGCGCCTCGTCCACCAGGGGCCCGGCCATCGCCGTGTTCACCTGGAAGAACGACCCGGCCGAGATGCGGAAGGGCCGCCCTTTTACGACCTCGACCACGTCATCCCGGCCGGCCAGGGCCAGCGAGGCGCCGTCCGGGCGCAGCAGCGCGGCTGAGACGGGCAGGTCCAGCTCCAGGTCCGGCGCGTCGGAGGCCGACTCGAAGACGATCAGGCGCTCGCCCTCCGCGCCTGCGCGCAGCGTCAGCCGGTCCAGTTCCGGGACCGATTCAAGCCTGATCTGGCCGAAGAGGTCCATCAGGCCCGGCGCCGCGATCGGGCACTCGCGCACCGGCACGATCGCGCTCGAGCCGGCGGCGTGGAAGCCGAGCCGGCCGTCCGGCGCCAGCGCGAACTGCACCTGGTTGCGGTAGCCGAAGGGGTCCGGCGCGGCGAGGACCGCGCGCACCGGCGGCGCCGCGAAGCCGCCCACGCGCGCCAGCTGATCGGCGACCTGCTGCCGTTTGAAGGCCAGCTGGGCCGGGTAAGCCAGGTGCTGGAGCTGGCAACCGCCGCAGGCCAGCCGGGCGGCCGGGGAGCCGGGAAGCGGGGGAGAGAAGTAATGCGGGCAGCGCGGCGTGACGCGGTCCGGCGCAGGCGCGAGGACCTCCAGCAGGCGCGCGCGCGCCAACCCCTTCTTCTCTTCCACGATCTCGGCCCGCACCGTCTCGCCGGGCAGCGCAAACGGCACAAAGACCACGCGGCCGGCGTCGCGCGCCACGCCCTCGCCGGCGTGCGAGAGGGACGTGATCTCGAGCCGCCGGGCGGGGCCGGTCATGCGGGCTCCGTCCGACGGGCCTGGGCCTGAAAGTCGCGCTGCACTTCGGGCCAGGCGTTCACATGAAAGTCGCCGTCGCGGTCGTAGTCGGCGGCGAAGTAGACCTCCGGCCCGCGGCTGTCATGGCGCAGGCCCGCAAACAGCTGCTCGGCTGCGGCGTCGCAGGGCGTGATCACGGTCAGCGTGAATTCCGCCCGGCCGTGCCCGTTCAGGTCGGCCGGGAAGGCGCGCCAGGTCGGCTCGATGCGGATGGGCTGTCCCTGGAAGGTCTGCGTGCGCTTGAGCGATTTCATCTCAAACGGCAGGCTGAACGACGTCGCCGCGCGCCACCAGGCCCGGAAGTCCAGGCCGTTCTCGCGCGAGAGCGTCATGATGCGGGCGAGGAGGCGGCGCATCTGCGCCGTGAACAGATAGGGGGCGGCGGTCTCCAGGAAGGCGACGACGTCGCGGCCGAGATACTGATCGTGATCGTCGTACATGCGGCGCGGCGGCGAGCCGGCCACGAACTTGGCGGCGAGGATGTGCCAGCCGGGCCAGGTGGAAAGGAACGGGGCGTGCGGGTCGACGCTGTAGAGGCGAAAGAAGGCGCGGTTGGCGGCGTGGATGAACCACAACGAGTCGGTGAGGATGGCCGGGTAAGGCTCGGCCTCCAGCGCGCGCAGCGCCGCGGTCAGGTCCGGCGGACGTCGCGGCGACGGCCACAGGTCGAAGCGCACCGTCTCCAGCCGGGCCTGCATTTCGGCGACCTCGCCGCGCCGGGCGAACAGGTCGCGTAGCAGGCGCTCACGGTGCAGGGGCCAGGCGCCGGGCGACAGGGTCCTCAGCGCGCCCAGATAACGATCGAACGTCTCCGGCGTCGCCGACCCGCGCTCCTCCAGGCGCGTGACGGTGGAGACCTCGACGCTGCAGGCGCGGGCCAGGTCGGTGGGGCGCAGGCCGCGGCTCTCGCGGATGCGGCGGCAAAGCGCGCCGAGGTGCGGCAGATCATCGCCGTCGGCGGCCGGCTCAGGGTTGAAGTGCATGGCCGTTCTCCCTCGCTCGATCCTCGTGAACCAGGCTGATTCTGCCCTGCAATTTTTTTGCCGGCAAGTACTTGGCCCGACCCCGCCCGGCCATTAGTATTATGTGGGGGAAAGGGGGCGGCGTCACCCGACGACGCTGAACGGCCGGAGCCGAGGGGGGCATGCTCCGGCCGTTGCCTATCCCGTGCACTGACCGCCCACAAGCACGTATAATCGCGCCCGATGCAAGTCTCGGTGGTGATGACGGTCCTGGACGAGGCCGGGACGATCCGGGCGGTGCTCGATTCGCTGGCGGCGCAGACTCGGCCGCCGGACGAGGTCGTGGTCTGCGACGGCGGCTCGCGCGACGGCACGCCGGACATCCTGCGCGAGTACGCCGCGCGCCTGCCGATGCGCGTGATCGAGCGGCCGGGCGCCAACATCGCCCAGGGCCGCAACGCCGCGATCGCTGCGGCCTGCGGCGACGTCATCGCCGTGACCGATGCCGGCGTCCGCTGCGAAGAGGCTTGGTTGGAGAAGCTGATCGCCCCCCTCACCCCAGCCCTCTCCCCCATCAGAGATGGGGGAGAGGGAGCAGGGGAGCAGGGGCCCCATGCCGTGGCCGGCTTCTTCCAGAGCGACCCGCAGACCGTGTTCGAGATCGCGCTGGGGGCGACGACGCTGCCGGAACCGCGCGACGTGAACCCGGCGACCTACCTGCCTTCCAGCCGGAGCGTGGCGTTCCGGAAAGAGGTCTGGGAGGCGGCCGGCGGTTACCCGGAGTGGCTTGATTTCTGCGAGGACGTGATCTTCGACCTGGAGGTGCGCCGGCGGTTCGGGCCGTTCGTGTTTGTGCCGGAGGCGCGCGTCCATTTCCGTCCGCGCGCCAGCCTGCGGGCATTCGCGCGCCAATACTTTCTTTACGCGCGCGGCGACGGCAAGGCGAACCTGTTCCCGCGCCAGCACGCGGTGCGTTATTTCGCCTACCTGGTCGTAGCGCCGCTGCTGGTCTACGCCGCGCTCGCGGTCAACCCGTGGCTATGGCTGGCCGGCCTGGCCGCCGGGCTGGCGTATGTGCGCGCGCCGCTGCGCCGCATCCGGCCGAGGCTGAGGCCGTTGTCGCGGCTCGACCGGCTGTGCGCCCTGGCCTGGATCCCGGTCATCCGGGTCACGGGCGATCTGGCCAAGATGATCGGCTACCCGGCCGGCGTGCTGTGGCGGCTGAGGCAGAGGCCGGGCATGCGCCGCCCGCCCTTCGACCCGACAGGCCCACGGCTTGGGGGCCAGGGACGGACATGAACTGAAAGGGGATTTGCGGCGGCCTGCGCGTCGGTGGGCGCGCGGCCGTGCCCGTGCAGAGGTGTGAATGAGGAATCTGCGCCAGTATTGGGCCAGGGATTACGCCGGCCGGCCGTTCGTGCACTTTGGGCCGTCCCATCTGGCCGTGCTCGGCGTCGTCCTGGCCGTCAACGTCGCCTGGCCCTGGCTCGCGCCCGCGCTGGGCGCGGAGGCGCGCCAGGCGCTGCGGGTCGGCATGGCCGCGGCGCTGCTGATCAACGAAACGATCTGGCACCTGTGGAACCTCACCACCGGCCAGTGGACGACCCGAACCCTGCTGCCGTTTCACCTGTGCAGCGCGCTGGTCTACGTCTCGGCCGTCATGTTGTTGACCCGGAGTTATTTCCTTTACCAGTTCTGCTACTTCCTGGGAGTCGGCGGCGCACTGCAGGCGTTGCTCACGCCCGACACCGGGCGCTACGGTTTCCCGCACGTCAAGTTCTGGACCGCGATGGTCTCGCACGGTCTGTTGTTCACGGCGCCGCTCTACATGACGCTGGTCGAGGGCTTCCGGCCGACCTGGGGCTCGATCCTGACAGTGGCCGCCGGCACGCTGGTCTACGCCGCCCTGGTCGCCGCGATCAACTGGCGGCTGGGCAGCAACTACATGTACCTGGCCCGCCCGCCGGACACGCCCAGCCTGATCGACCGGCTCGGCCCGTGGCCGTGGTACCTCCCGTGGCTGGCCGTCATCGCACTCGTCACCATGCTCATCCTGTACGCGCCGTTCCTGTTCATCTGAAGGATCATGTCCATTCCAAACCTCATCTATCAACCCTCCGTCCGCGCCGCGCTCGACGCCGGCCGGCCGGTCGTCGCCCTGGAGTCCACCGTCATCTCGCACGGCCTGCCCTGGCCCGAGAACCTGGAGCTGGCCCGGCGCATGGAAGCCACGGTCCGGGCCGGCGGCGCGGAGCCGGCCACCATCGCCCTGCTCGGCGGGCAGGTCCATATCGGGCTGGACGACGCGCAACTGGAATATCTGGCTCAGGCGAACGGGGTATGGAAAGTGAGTCGGCGCGACTATGCCGTGGCGCTGGCCCAGAAGCGCGACGGCGCGACGACCGTGGCCGGGACCATGATCGCCGCGCACTGGGCCGGCGTGCGCGTCTTCGCCACCGGCGGGATCGGCGGCGTGCATCGCGGCGACCGGGCGGACGTCTCCGCCGACCTGCCCGAGCTGGCGCGCACGCCCGTGATCGTGGTCTGCGCGGGCGCCAAGGCGATCCTGGACCTGTCGGCGACCCTGGAGTGGCTGGAGACGTATGGCGTGCCCGTCATCGGCTTTGGGACCGACGAGTTCCCGGCCTTCTACTCGCGCGAGAGCGGCCTGAAACTGGAGGCGCGCGCCGACACGCCGGAAGAGGTGGCCGCCATCGCGCGCGCGCTGTGGGGGGCCGGGCTGACGGGAGGGCTGCTGGTATGCGCGCCGTGCCCGGCGGAGCATGCGCGCCCGGCGGACGAGATGGAGCGCGCCATCCGCCAGGCGGTGAGCGAGGCCGAGGCGCAGGGCGTGCGCGGCAAAGCTGTGACGCCGTTCCTGCTGGCGCGCGTGGCGGCGCTTACCCACGGCGAGAGCAAGGCCGCCAACCTGGCGCTGCTCGAAAACAACGCGCGCGTGGCGGCCGCAATTGCGCGGGCCATGGCGGCGCCGTAGGGGCGCGACATGTCGCGTCCCTACGGCGTGGGCGTGCGGTCGTAGACGCGGAACGTCGCCGACCCCAGCCAGGTCTCGCCGATGAAGATCTGGACCTCGTAGGCCCCCTCGGCCCAGGGGCCGCCGCCGCCGTCGTAATCGGCGAAACCGCAGCCGCCCGTACTCCCGTCCCATAACAGCGTTTCCGCAAACACCGGCTGGCCGTCGCGCAGCCAGACGCTGGTCCATTCCACGCCGGCCTGCCAGCCGTCGTAGTCGAACAGCGCGAAGAGCGTCTTGGGCGGCGTGGCGAACAGGTCGGCCACGCCGCGCTGGCTGGCGCAATCGTTGAAGCGCCCGACGCGCAGGTTGGCGATCACGGCCCCGGCGGGCGGCGTGACGGTGAGCGTCCCGGCCGGACGCGTGAGCAGGGCCAGCGGCCGGGCCGGCGTCGGGCTGACGGTCGGGTCGGGCGTGTCGCTGGGCGGCGGCGGGGTTGTCGGCGGCGGCGTGGCCGACGGGGGCGAAGTGCGCGTCGGCGTGAGCGTGGCCGTGGCGGTGAGGCTGGCCGTCGGCGAGGCGGTGGCCGTCGGCGTGGGCGGCACGAAGACCTCGACCGCGCGCTGGCCGGCCAGGCGGACGACGCCGGCCGCGAGGAGGAAGAGTACGCCGAACATCACATTGCGCCAGCCGCTCAGGATGGCTTGCCGGCGGAAACGGAAATAGGCCTGGCGGCGCGACCGCGCCAACTGCGCGACGCCTGCCAGCAGCGCGATGATCCCCCCCACCAGCAGAAGGGCCGCCGTCCAGGCGACCAGGGTTTCCGTGGAGGCCGACATGTGAAGTTGAATTCCTGTCTCGCGACGGCGAGGCGATTATAGCATGTCCACTCAGGCAGCGGCAGAAACTATAATCCTATCCGTGGAGGCGAGACTATGGGCTATCTGCTACTGGAAGGCGGCGCCGAGTTCGGGGGCCGGATGGCCGAGCCGGACCGGCTGGCGATCGCGCGGGCCGGCGGCCCGGACGCCGCGCTGCGGCTCATCCCGGCCGCCGCCGCGCCGGACCGCAACGCTGTGCGCGCCGGCCGCAACGGCGAGCGCTGGTTCCGGGGCCTGGGCGCGCGCAACGTCGCCGTCGTCCCGCTGGTGGACGCGGCCAGCGCCGATGACCCGACCATCGTCAGCGAGCTGAGCCGCGCCCGGTTGATCTACCTGCTGGGCGGCTTCACGCACTACCTCGGCCAGACGCTGGCGGGGGGCGCGGCGGCGCAGGCGTTACGGGCCGCGCACGCCGCCGGGGCCGTCATCGCCGGCAGCAGCGCCGGGGCGATGGTGTTGTGCGAGCACTACTACGATCCCGCCGGCGACGCCGTGCACGCCGGGCTGGGCTTCGTGCCCGGCGCGTGCGTCCTCCCCCATCACGACACCTTCGGCCACAAATGGGCCGCGCGCCTGCTGGAGCGACTGCCCGGCGTCCTGCTCATCGGCCTGGACGAGCAGACCGGGGTCCTGGACGACGGGACCGGACGGGCCTGGCAGGTGCTGGGGCGCGGCGCGGCGACATTGTATTGGGGCGGCCTCGTCACGCGCTATGCGGCGGGGGAGGGGTTTGAGAGGCCGGGGAGCTCCGCCCCACTTCAGACATAGCGGCTGACAAAAACGGCGCCCCGGGTCTCCATCTCCGGGGCGCCTGAGGCGTCGGGCCGGTTCAGGGCCTGACGGTTGTGGCCGGCTCGCCGCTGCCGTAATCCTTGTTGCCGGTCCTGGTCGGCTCGGCGGCCGATTTGTGCTGGCCGTTGGCGCCGGGGACGACCGGGCGCGTGGCCCGGAGTTCGGCCAGCTGGCGTTCGAGCAGCTCGTTGGCCCGGGCGGCGGCGCGCAACTGGTCGCGCAGGTCCGGGGCCGGCCGGGCGGCGGGCGCGGCGCGGAGCAGCCGGACGGCGGCGGCCAGGGCGACCAGAAGAATGGCGATGCCCAGGATTGTCGCCAGGACGGCCAGGAGCACATCCACCCACTGGGCGCGACGCTGAGCCGTATCAAGCTCCTGGGCATCCAGCGCGCGCTGGTGCTCAAATTCCTGGGTGGCCCGAGCCTTCCGCTGATCGGCCTCGATCGCGATCTGCGTCTGCCGGGCTTCGATCTCAAGCGCCTGCTGCGTGCGCTGCATCTGACCGGCCTCCACGGTGGCCTGGACCCCGACCCACTGCGCGGGGGCGTTCGCTGCCTGGAAGCCCAGGAGCATGGCCATCCCGATGATGATCAGCACCAGGACGACGGCGGCGCGGCTGACGACGTTGACGGTCATGGTTCCCTCCTCTCGGGCGGTGATGAATGACCGGCCTGTTTGTATGCTACGCCGGGCGCCAGGGCGCTGACTTGCCAGGACGCTATCAGCCGGATTGGCGCCAGCTTACCGCTGGCTTTCGAGCAACTTGCAGTCGCCTTATACGTTGAAGAAGCGCTGACAAAGAGCGCGCCGGGCTGTCGGCTGGCCCGGCGCGTCGGCGGGGGGAGGGAGAGGGTTGTGGGGGGCGAAGACCTCCTGTGGGTAAAGCGCGTCTTCGCAGGCAACATAGCACAGGAGGAACGTCGCCGATCACGCGGCTGGATCGCGCCGGGGATGCGGCTCCCTCACCCCAAACTCACCACAACCTTACCGGATTGGCAGACAATCGTCATTTGACCGTCACCGGCGGCGAGGGACCACCATGCTAGAATGACGACAACCTGTTGAGCCGCCTTTCACGGCATAGTTGGGGGCTTTATGAGCGGGACTGTGGAGCGACAGAGCCGGACTGACCCTGAACAGCTGGCCGCCGAACAAGCCCGGCCGACCATCGGCATTCTGACGGCGCTGACCAAGGAGACGGCCGCCGTCGAGGCGATGCTGGAAAATCCCCGGGAAATCTGGGTGGAAGGCGTGCCGTACATTCTGGGCGCGCTGCCGGCCGCCAACGGGGGCCAGCACGCTATCGTCGTCCGGGAGACCGGCATGGGGACGAACGCTGCCGCGGCCCGGGCCACCGCTCTGCTCAAAGATTTCCCGAACGTTGAATATGTCCTGATGACCGGCATCGCCGCCGGCGTGCCGAAACCGGACGAGCCGGACGAGCATGTTCGGCTGGGTGACGTCGTGGTGTCCGACGAGCGCGGCGTCATCCAGTATGATTACACCCGGCAGACCGGTGAGCTGCCCATCCCGCGCCCACTCCCCCGCGCCCCGAGCCCGCGGCTGCTGGAGGCCGCCCGGGCCATCCTCCGGGCGGAGCTGAAGGGCCAGCGCCAATGGATTGACCTGATCGCGCGCGCTGCTCATCTCCAGGACGCCGCCCGGCCGCCCGAGGCCGAAGACGTCCTGAGCGATCCTGCCGACCCGGCCAGGACCTTGCCGCACCCGCCGGACCCCAGGCGCCGGCCGGGCGAACCCCGCTGTTTCCTGGCGCCGATTGCCTCAGCCAACAACCTGCTCCGTTACGCCGCGCGCCGCGACGAGCTGGCGCAGAGATTCGGCGTCAAAGCAATCGAGATGGAAGGTTCGGGCATTGCGGACGCGGCCTGGAATCACGAGGCCGGTTTTCTCATCGTGCGCGGCATCTGTGATTATGGCGACGCCAACAAGCGCGACCGCTGGCAGGGTTACGCGGCCGTGACAGCGGCGGCGTTCACCCGGGCGCTGCTGGAAAAGGTCGAGGCCCGGTCAGGCCCGGGAGCTGCCTCCCCGCCCGGCGGCATTGCCCCCAGCCATTGGCCATCCGGCGCCGCCCCGGTAGAGTGGTTACACCGTTGCCTGGAGCACCAGGCGCGGGCGCAACTCCTGGCCGGGGCCGGTTCCCCGGCAGAGCCGTTTGAGCGTTCCTGGACGGCCTGCCTGCGCGCCTGGCCCAGCCTGACCTTCTGGAGCCGTCAGCCGATGAGCGCCGGGCTGCCGCCTGACTTTGGGCTGGCGCACAATCCATTCGGATTTGAGCGCGCCGAGGATGACCCCTTGCTCCTGCGAACCCGGCACGAGACGACAACCTTCAGCCGGCTGCGCTCTAACCTTTCCACCCTTATCCATGGAGTATCCGGTTCAGGCAAGACGGCGGCCGCCCTCTTCGTGGCGCATGAGGCCCTGCTGGGCCGTTTCCAAAGAGCCTACTACTGGCAATTGGGGGTCTTCCCGGTATATTGCGCTTTGCAACCCTCCCTTCAAGCCGCCCATCTCGGCGCAGCGGCGGCCCGGACCATGCTCAGTTACCTGTTGGCCAATCCGTCGGATTACTACAACCTTCCCCCGGAAGGTCAAGCCGCCATCGGCCAGCTGGTTGATCAGTATGCGCCCCGAGGCGATGAACTGGTCCAGCTGCTGCTCCAGTTCGGTTTCCTGACAGACGGCTCGGGCCAGCTGACGCTCGACACAATCCGCCGGCTGACGAGCGCGGCGGCGCCCTCGCCTTCTCCGAGCAGCGCCGCTGCCCTGCAACAGGTGGCCGTAGCGCGACCAGGCGATTATGCCCGGACGCTGCTGATCCTGGATTGGCCCGGTGATCAGGCCGGCGACGGTGCGGCCGCCCTCGCGTCGCTCGGTTTTTTGCGCGGCGCGCCGAAACATCCAGATTTGCTCTTCAAGGTTTTTCTGCCATCGCTGGATGCGCCTGGCCTGACCCGCGCCCGCGACGAACTGCGCATCGAGGAGGCGCTGGTCTGGCGCTGGGAGGAAGCCGACATCGCGCAATGGTTGTTGAAACGCCTGGAGACGGTCGGAGAGACGGCCTGGGCCTCCTGGTGCGATTTTGGCGCGCGCTCGGCCGGGACGAATGACCGCCTCATCCGGGCCGCGGCGGGAAGGCCCGTCGAGCTCATCCGGCGAGGCAATGCGTTGCTCGCCCGCATCGCCGCGGCGGGGCGGTTGCTATCGCGCGCAGACCTGGACGAGATCTTAGGCCAGCCGGAGGGCGTATGAACGCTGCTGCCGAATCGCGCCCCGGCCTGGCCGCCTTCAGCCGGCTGCGCGCCGAGGACGAGCCCTGGCTGGCGCGTTGCTTCGTCCCGCCCGCAGACTTCGAGCGCATGGCCGGGCCAGGCTCGGCCGTGATCTTCGGCGAGGCCGGAGCCGGCAAGACCAGCGTGCAGCGGATGCTCCGGTCCCGCTGTGTGGACGACCGGGGACGCCCGCTCCGCCTGATCGTGGACTGGCGGCTGACGCCCAGCGCCGACGACTCCGTGCCCGGCTCCGAGTGGGTCCAGCGCCAGCTCAACCAGATTCTGGATATCTGCGCCTGGACGCTGGCCGGTCACGTGGCGCGCGCGGCGCCGGACCTGGACGCCATCCCGGCCTGGGCCTGGGGACGGGTCATCTGGTTCATCCAGCGCTGCCTCCAGGGGGATCGCGCTATCCGGCTGGGGCCGTTGATCGACGAGAGCCCCCCCGCCGGAGCGGCGCGCCTGCGCGAGATCGTCTCCGCCACCCTGGACGACATCCTTTACCCCACCGCCGGCCCGGACCAGGTGATCGCCGAGCTGATGCGAGCGCTGCGCCGGATGGGGCTGGACGGGATCTGGATCATGACGGACGGCCTGGAGGCCTGGGCCGAGGCTGCGCCGGACCGCGTGGCGGCTGCCCTGAGCGCGTTCCTCTCCACGCTGGCCCTGTTCGAGCAGTCTGGTCTGGCCTACAAACTCTGCCTGCCCGCCTATCTTCGGCCGGCCCTGTTGCGCGCCGTGAGCGTGCAGCGGCGGCGGGTGGAGGGCTATGAGCTGCGCTGGTCGCCCGAGGAATTGCGCGCCCTGGCCGAACGCCGGCTGACCCTGATCGACTCACACAACCTGACCTCCCTGGCCGACCTGTGCTCCGCGCCCGGCCTGACGGCCTGGCTGGAACGCGTTGGAGGGGGCCTGCCCCGCGAATGGCTCGACCAGCTTCAGCCCCTGGTGGAGCACTATCTCAGCTCCGACCCGCCGCAGGCCCTCGACGAGGCGACCTGGAAGCGCGTCCGCGCCAACCACCCGCCGCGCTTCCGGCTCGACGAAGCAGAGCGGCAGGTCCGCGTCGGGGGCCGGCTGGTCTCATTAGACGCCATCCCGGCCAAGGCCTATGACATTCTGAGATATTTGTATCAGCATAGCGACCAGGTCGTCGGTAAAGCCGACCTGTACTATCGGGCTTACCGGGGATTGCCGGCAGTGCCGCATTCCCCGCAAGATAAAGGCTACGAACCGCCCAAACACTATGACGGCCTGATCGACACGAATATTTATCGGTTACGGCAGGCCCTCGAACCCGACCCGGATAACCCGGTCCTGTTGGTGACTGTGCGTGGCCACGGCATCCGGTTGGTGAGCCGCTGGTAAGGAAACTGTAAGCCGTTCAGCAGGCAACTGGCATCCCCGGATGTGCTAATGTCAGGCCGCTGGACGATAAACAGGTTACAGTATGAGCCAATGCTGAGAACCCCAAGCCATCAGGGGCCTGGCATTGGTCTCAGCGGATCGAGGACATGACGGCACAAGCATCGGTTTCGCTCCCCCACAACCTGGCGAAGTCAGAGGAGTATCCGCAACCTCACCAGCGCTGGCAGGCCTGGTGCCGGGCTGTCGGCCTGCAGTCTGAGCCATTCGAGCGCCTGGAGGCGTCCGCTGATCCGGACCTCGGCCATTATTTTGTCGGCCATGACGCGTTTGCGGCGGCCTGGGGGAGCTGGCTTTCTCTCCTCTTCGCGCCGCCCGGCAGCGGCAAGACGGCGTTGAGCGCGCACCTGGCCCGCGCCTGCTGGATCGGGCAGGAGACCAATCGCCCCTTCCCGCTCCCGTACACCGTCCCGTTCCTGCGCTGGGGCCACGCCGCGCCATCTCTGGAGGACCACCTGGCCGCTATCAGCGAGGCCGCGGCGCGCCATCTGCTCCTGGCCCTGGCTCATCGCCCCCACTGGTTCTTCCGGCAGGATGACCGCGCCCGTCAGTATCTCCGGGCTGTGCTGGCTCGAAACCTGCCCGGGCCCCTGGCGACTTTTCTGGCGCCCTGCCTGGAAAGCCAGAGCCTGGAGCCGTTGCGTGAACTCTTCCCGGCGGCTTTCCTGCCGCCCGACCCGCCGCCCGCCCATGCGGTCGTGGACTTTTGCCGGGCGCTGGAGGCCCTGCCGGCTGCGCCCGCCGCCGGGCGCCCGCCGGCGCTCGAACGCTGGCGCGAGATCCGGACCGCGCTCCTGGATATTCTGCGCCTCCCCGCCGTATATCTTATGCTGGACGGCCTCGACGCCGCCGCCGAGACCGCCGCCGATGCGAACACGGCTGTCGGCTGCCTGGCGCCCGTGCTGACCCTGGCGCCGGATTGGGCGGCGCAGCGCGTGTATGCCAAGGCGTTCCTGCCGGTGGAGATTGAGGCAGCGCTGGCGGCGCGCTTCGCCGACCTTATCGCCGCGAGCCAGTCCGCCCGCCTGACCTGGTCGCCCGACGCGCTGGCAGACGTGATTCGCCGGCGCGTTTTCTTCGCCACCCGGGGCGATTTCGGCAGCCTGGCCGCCATCGCCACGCCCGACCTGAGCGACCTGGAGACGCGCCTGGCGTACGCCAGCCCGCCGATGCCGCGCGAGATCCTGGTGTTGACGCGCCAAACGCTGTTTCTCGCCGCGCAGCGTTATCCCGCCGTCCAGATTACCCGCGACGATCTGAAGCGCGCCTGGCGCGACTATGCCCGGAGCCGGCCCGATCTGGCCGGTCTGGCGCAACAGCCGCTGGCCTGACAGGCGCGCCGCGCCGGCCGCCGGCTATGGCCGAGGAGGGAACTGTGGTTGCCGATGCTCCGATCAGGACCCTGGACTACGCCCCCGATCTTTTTGTGAACCGAGAAGAGGAGGTCAGACTGATCCTGGACCAGGCCCGTGGACTGGCCGCCGGCGCTCGTCCGGCTTCGCCAGCCATCACGTTTACCGGGGAGCGCGGCATGGGCAAAAGCTGGTTGCTGCGCCACCTTCAGCACCGGCTGCGCCAGGAGCTGCCGGCCCTGGCCGTCGTCCACCTCGACCTGCGCCGGTTGAACCCGGCGACGGTGGCGCAGGCGCTGCAGGCTTTCGGCCGTCAGCTGCCTGAACCGGCTGAGATCGCCGCAGCCTCTTTGCCGGAAATGAGCCGCGCCCTGATCGAGTCGGCTCGCCGGCGCCTGGAAGACCGGCCCCTGGCCCTGCTCCTGGACCATGTTTTTGAGTGGGATCGGGAGCTGCTGCCGCAGCTTGAAGATTATCTCCTCGGACCGCTGGCGATTGAGCCGCGCACGCTGCTGGTGATGGCCGGGCGTGGGCGTGAGTACTCGTGGCGCACGCCCGAACTCCGGTCCCGGCCGTTGTCGCTGCCGCCGTTTCACCCTGAAGACACCGCCCGCCAAATCGAGCGCCAGGCGCCGCAGCCGCGCCTGCCGGCGGCCGAGGTCCATCAGCTCGGCGGCGGTTACCCGCTGAGCAATTATTTCCTGGCCACGTTGGGCCTGGCCGACGGGGTCGAGGCCAGCGTGCAGGAGATCCTGCAGGCCGTGCCGGCCGGGGAGCGCGCCGGGCTGCGTGAACGGCTGGAAGCGTTGTGCGTCCTGAAATCGTTCGACGAAGAGCGCCTCAAGGTCATGCTGGCCGAATACTACGAGGACCGCGCCTATCTGGATTGGAGCTACGCCCAGGCCAAGCAGGTTCGCGAGCAATTGGTCCGGCTGGGGTACGCGCAATGGCGCGAGGAGGAGAAAGGCTACGTCCTGGATCACGCCATCCAGACCGCAATCGCGGCGGCGCTGCGCCACGGCGGGCCGCCGGGCGCTCAAAAATGGGCCCGCTTGCACGGCGAGGCGGCGCGGTTGTTTGAAACCTGGGCCTCGACCTATCCGGAAGCGGAGGCTCAGCTTCGCCAGCAGATGGAATACCATCTGGGCGAGTCCTACCGCACCGCGCGGGCGGTGCCCCGGCTGGTCGGGCGGCACGCGGAACGCCAGGCCATCAGCGAGGCGATCGCCGCGAGGGCCGAGGACAGCCTGGTGTATATCTGGGGGCCGGGCGGCATCGGCAAAAGCCGGCTGGCCGGCGAGATCCTCAGCCAGTATGCCGATCAGGCCGACCGGTTCCTGGTCGCCTCGGAAATCATCGACGTCTATCACACCTTTCATCGCACGCCGGCGGGCCTGGCCGCGGCCATCCAGCGCGTCCTGGCGCCGGACGGCGCCGGCTTCGAGCACTACCGCGCCGAACGCCGCACAGCGGAAGAGGCCTATGTGAAAAGCGGCTGGCGCCGGGCGCCGGAGGCCATGTTGCGCGCGCTGATCGACGATCTGAGGGCGCTGACGCGCACGCGCCGCCTGATCCTGGTCCTGGACACGGCTGAAATGCTCTTCTACGAAGATCCGGCGGCGAACGCGCTAGGCCAGCCGGCGACTCACCTGCCTGGCCTGGAGTGGTTGTTCACCCGCCTGCTGCCGGAAGTCCAGAACGCCGTCATCATCCTGGCCGGCCGGACCGAGCCGGACAGCGTCCGCCAGCGCCTGCGCCTGGCGCTCGAGCGCAAACGTTTCGTGCCGCTGGAACTGAAGGGCTTCTCCCAGGCCGAAGTCGGCGAGTACTTCGCGGCCGAGGCCGAAATGGCCGACAAGGACGGCGACGACAACCTGGCGTTGTGGATCCGGGCTGTTTCCGCCGAACAGCAGCAGCATGTCTTCCGGCTCCTGAGCGATCGGGATGCGGCCGGCCAATGGCTGGGGGTGCCGCCAATCCTGCTGGCGTTGCTTATTGATTATCTGGCCGTATTCGGGCGCCTGCCTTATGCAGAGCCGGCGGCCTCGCAACCGGAAAGCGTGGAGATCGACGCGGACCGGGCGGCGCTGTTCGCCAAGCTGACCGATGTCGGGCGGCCGGCCGAAGACGTGATCCGCCATCTGGCGCGCGCGCGCAAAGGCATGGACGCCGAACTGCTGGCGCGGCTGTCGGGCTGGCGGCGCCGGAACGATCGGCCGCCGGAGGACCCCGCGGCCTGGGACCTGGACCGGGCCCGGCGATACCTGGACTCGCCCAGCGTGCGCCGGCTCTCCTTCGTGAAGATCCGCCCGGCGGACCGGCGCCTCTTCCTCCACGATGCGATCTATGCCTGGCGCGAACAGCAGGATTGGGCGCAGCTGGACGCCACATCGCGCCGGGCCGTGATCCACACCCTGCACGAGTATTACCGCGCGCGAATCCGCCGGGCCCAGCAACGCGTGGCGGAGCTGTTCCAGGCGGCGCGCACCCGCGTCGGTCTTCCGGACCCGGAAGAGGTCGCGCAGGCCAAAGACGACGAAGCGCGCAGCCTGGTTGAAGAACTGTACTATCACCTGCACGGCGATCTGCAAGAGGGATTTGAGAAATACTACTGTTACGCCGAAGAAAGCCTGGCGGGCGGCGACGACGACCTGCTCTTTATGCTGGGGGCCGAGTTACAGGCTTTCCTCGACCAGCGCCGGGCCGAGCTCGCCCACGCGCAAATCTCCGGCCGGCCCGGCCAGGCTGTGATCACCGCCGATGCCGTAGTCCGCTGGGTCAAGCGCGAGGTGCATGCCGGCCGCCACGAGGCGGCCGTCCAGCTGGCGGAGCGGCTGCGCGGTGAGCCGGACGGCGCGCTGGCCGCCGGAGACGAGATCACGCGCCTGGAGCTCAACTCCTGGGAGGGCCTGGCGCGGACCCGGCTGGGCCAGTTTGAGGAAGCAGAAGAACTCCTGCGCCAGGCCGTTCACGGCCTGACCGCTCTGCCCGATTCGCCGCGGCAGAAGGTCGCGCTGGCGCGTGCGCAAAACAACCGGGGTTATCTGTTGCGGCTCCAGGGGTACTACCATGCCGCCGTCAGTTCCTATCGTTCGGCGCTGACCGATTGGCGCGCCACCCGCATCGAAAGCGAGCAGGCGACGACGCTGACCAACATCGCCTTTGTGCGGGCGGAACTCGGCGAGTTCGCCGTCGCCTGGCAGCAGGCCTGGGACGCTAAAGAGTTCCGCGAGAAGCGCGGGCCTTTCGGTCCAACCGGGTTGACCATTAATACCCTGGCGCACATCAAGATCCGCGAGAACAATCTGGACGACGCCATACACTACGCGGAGGAAGCCCTGCGGCTGTGCGCGCAGGCTGAACTGGAACGCGGGCGGGCGCTGGCGCTCACCGCGCTGGCGGAGGCCAAACGCCGCATCAGTGACTGGGACCGCTTTTATCCCCTGCAAACCGAGTGGCTCCTGAACGAGGCGGCCCGACACGCCGAGGAGGCCGTGCAGATCTGGCAGCGGACGGTGACCGAGCCGGCGAGCCTGGTGGACGCCCTGATCGAGCTTGGCTGCGCCTACCGGGACCTGGTCAAGTTTCTGGTCCGGCGGGGAGGCGGCTCAGCCGCCGAGGCGGCCAGCCGAAGCCGCGCCGCCCTCGACCGGGCTATCGAGATCGCCGCACAAAGCCGCTTCCTGCATCAACAGGTCAACGCACTGGTGAACATCGGCTGGCTGGACTATTATCTCGGCCATCCCGAGGAGGCCCTGGCCCAGTTAGATCAAGCTGAAGCAGCGGCGCCTGAGGCCTACCGGTTCGTCCCCGCGAAAGGCCGGCCGACCCTCAAAGTTTCCGAGGCGATCTTTCCGCTGGCGGCGCACCTGGGCAAGGCCGAGTTGTTGCGCGGCCACATCGCCTATATTGCCTTTGAAAACCAGAAAGACCTGTCGGCCCTGGCCCGCGCCGTCGAGCATTATGCGCTGTCGCTGGAGTATGACGCGCTGTTTACAAGCGGAATGTTCCGGGATATGCGCCGGGGCACCGACCGGATGTACGAACGGTTGAAAAAGCTCAACGACGACGAACTGAGGCTCATCCGACGCGCGATCGAAGAGATGGAGGCCCGTTACCGGATCAGGGCCGATACCATACGCACTTTCCTCGAGGAGCGAGCGCTCATGTAACTGCTGCGGCCCGGGATCGCGGGTGGCCGGCCGCACCCGTCCCGGCGCTGGGGACGACAAAAGAAATAATGAAGGAGGAGAGCGCGTTGTGTCTCATACCTTGATCCCGCGCGTGCTGTGGTCGCCGCCCGGCGAACGCCTGGATGATGATTGCGCCTGCCCTGACTCTGGCCTCGCCGCCGGTTCGGGCCGACCTGTTTTTGATTCCGACCTCCCCTGGCAGACGACGCCCGCCCTCCACCGCGCCCCCCTCCCGGATGACCACAGCTTAGCCTTCAACCCGCCCGGCCCGGCCGGCGTCGTCGTCCTGAACGAGGCCGCGCGGCGCGTGCTGGACGCCTACGCCCGGCCCCGCCTCCCGGCGGAGGTCGCGCCTGCGCTGCCCGCGCTCCGCCCGCCGGACGTGCTGGACGCCAGCCGGCAACTGGCCGCCCTCGGCCTGCTTCAGCCATCCGGCCTGCTCCAGCCCGCCGGCCGCCCGGAGCCGCAGACGCTCACCGCCTGGCTCCACGTCACCAACGCCTGTAACCTGCGCTGCACTTACTGCTACCTGAACAAGACCAACGCCGCCATGGACGAGGCCACCGGCCGCGCCGCGGTCGAGGCGGTGTTCCGCTCCGCGCGCCATCACGGCTTCCGGGCCGTCAAGCTCAAGTACGCGGGCGGCGAGGCGACGCTCAACTTCCCGCTCGTCCGCGCCCTGCACGCCTATGCCCGCGCCCTGGCCGCCGCGCAGGGCCTGGCGCTGCGCGAGGTGGTGCTGAGCAACGGCGTCGGCCTGACGCCGGCCATGCTGGAGTTTCTGCGCGCCGAGGGCGTCCGGCTGATGATCTCGCTCGACGGCGTCGGCGCCGCCCACGACGCCCAGCGCATCTTCGCCAACGGCCGCGGCTCGTTCATGTCCGTCGCGCACAGCCTCGACCGGGCGCTGGCCCACGGCGTGCGCCCGCACCTCTCCATCACGGTCACGGCCCGCAACGCCGGCGCGCTGGCCGAGGCCGTGGCCTTCGCGCTGGACCGCGAGCTGCTCTTTAATCTCAATTTCTTCCGCGAGAACGACTGCGCCGCCGCCGACCTGCGCGCGGACGAGGCGGCCCTGCTGGCCGGGATGCGCCAGGCGCTGGCCGTCATCGAGGCCCGCCTGCCGCGCGCCAGCCTGCTGGCCTCGCTGGTGGACCGCGCCTCCTTCGCGGCCCCGCACGACCGGGCCTGCGGCGCCGGCCACAGCTACCTGGTGATCGACGAGCGCGGCGGCGTGGCGCGCTGCCAGATGGAGATCGAGAAGACGGTCGCCGACGTCTTTGCCGAAGACCCGCTCGGCCTGGTCCGCGCGGTGGACGCCGGTTTCCAGAACATCGCCGTCAATGAAAAGGAAGGCTGCCGCGACTGTGAATGGCGCTATTGGTGCGCGGGCGGCTGCCCCCTGCTGACCTTCAAGGCCACCGGCCGCAACGACGTGAAATCCCCTAATTGCCACATCTACAAAGCCCTTTACCCGGAGGTCCTGCGGCTGGAAGGCCTGCGCCTGCTGCGCTGGCACGCCGCGCCCATCCATTAGCGCCAGCGCCGCCTCACGGCCGGCTCACAAGCTGGGCCTCCACGAACCGGCGCGCGCGCGGCCCGAGCGAATGATTGTGGGCGTCCGCGGCGTAGTATTCCGGGACGCTGTAGGTGGCGAACACTTCGGCCCAGTACTCTTCCGGCGAGCGCCGGGCGTAGGGCTCATCCGGATGGCCGGGCGCGGGCTCGGCCGCCGCGCCCAGATCGAACGGGCACTCGTCCGGCGGGACGTGCGACGGGCAGCGCCGCGCTCCCAGCGATCGCGCCAGCTCGCGCGACAACCGGCCGCCGCTGCGCGTGTCCAGGACGTGCCCAAACTCGTGCGCCGTCAGGTAAAGGGCGTACAGCCGGCCATGCTCGAAGTGATAGTCGGTCAGGACCACGTCGCCGACGGCGGCCAGGCGGCCGGGCGGCGCAAAGGCCCGCACGCCCACCGGCCAGCGGGCCACGCGCACCACACCGCCCAGAAGACGGCGGAAGTGGGCGGGCCCGCCCACCGCCGCCGCGACGCGGCGGACGGCCTCGGCCGTCCACTGGAGCTCGGCCATCTCGCGCCACGCGCCTCCGCCCGTTTCTCCAAAACCCGCGATCGAGACCTGATAGGTGTCCTGCAACATCCGGACGAGCCGCATGGCCCGCCAGTTCTCCTTGGGCGCGATGCGGTCGCGGGCCGCCGTGGTCGGCAGGGGGCTGCCAGCGGCGAGGATCAGAGTGATCAGGAACGCCAGGCGAACCGGCGCTGGACGAGGGGACATGGGCCTAACCTCCGCCGCGTCCGGGCCCGCGTGAGCGACTGTGCCGCTCCCGGTCACGTCGCGACACGGGCCTAAATTAGGGCGCGGTCGTCCAGCCAGCGCCCGCGGCTGCGTCCCTGCGAACGTCCTTTTCTATTGTGAGCGGCCAATTCGGCCAAAAGGCGGAGTAAAGTCCTGCGAAAGCGGGAGGCCCGCGAGGAGGGGGAGGAGCCTCAGTTGAGCGGCGCCGACAGCGCCTGCCACAGGCGCTCGGCCGTGACCCACAAATCGCGCCGGTGGGCTGTGTGGAGGAAAGCGAGCGCGCGGGGATCGGCGCCCGCCAGGAGCGCGTCGGCCTGCATCCGGGTCTCGCGCCAGGCGAGGGGATGGCCCTGGACCAGCGCCGCCAGTTCGGCCGCCGCCGCCGCCTGGCCGAGGCCGGCCAGCAGTTCCGCGGCCCGCATGACGGCTACCAGCAGGACGCCGCCGTCACCGGTCTTATGCGCCTTGCGCAGCGCCTCCAGCACGGAGACGCGCGCCGCCTCGGTCTGGCCGAGCGCGAGCGCCGCCCGGCTGAGGCCGGCCAGGGCGTAAGCCGCGCCCCACTCATGCGGCGCCCGGCGCGTGACCTCTAAACTTGCCTGGAACTGGCGCTGGGCCTCGGCATAGTCGCCCTGCGCGAAAGCCAGATCGCCCAGGCCGCGATGGTAGAAGATCCGTCCGCTCTGGTCCTGCGTCCGCTCGAACAAGGCCCGGGCCTCGTCGTACCAGCGGCGCGCCTCGAGCCGGTCGCCGGCCACCCGCTGGATCTCGCCCATCTCCCACGTGAACCAGGCCAGGCCGTGCTCGTCGCCGGCCTCCCGCGCCTGCGCCAGCGTCTGCTCGCGGACCTGGAGCGCGTGCGCGATGGTGCCATAGCGCAAAGCCTCATAACTCTCGCGCGAGAGCGCCGCCGTCCCGTTGCGCAGATGGCCGCGCTCGACGAAACGCCGCGCTATGCAGCGCAGGTGGCCGAAGGCGTCGTCGTAGCGGCCCTGGCGCAGGTCGATGTCGGCCAGCAGCCAGTCGACGGCCGCGGAGTTGGACCAATCGCCCGTGGCCTCCATCCGGGCCTGCGCGGCCTGCAGGCAGCTCGCCGCCTCCGGCAGTCGCTGCTGGATCAGGTGGACGATGCCGATCAGGCGCAGGGTGTAGGCGGTTTCGCGTTCGTCGCCGAGCTCCTGGAACAACGCCAGGGCGGCCTGCAGATGCTCGGCCGCTTCGGCCAGCCGCCGGGCCGGATGATCGTCCGGCAGCCGCATGTAGATCAGGCGTCCCAGGCTCTGCAACGCGAAGGCCTGTTCCCAGCGCCGCTCCGCCGAGTCCTCGCCGCGCAGCAGCGGCAGCAGCCGGCGCAGTTGCCGCATGGCTTCGGCGTCGTCGATCAGCCAGCCGTAGATAGACGCCAGCAGCGGCCCCCAGCAGCTCAGCGCCATCAGGCGCTCGGCCTGGCCCGCCAGCTCCCAGGCCTCGCGGAGCTCGGCCTCGTAGGCCGGGGCCGCCGTCTCCAGCACCGTGATGCGGACCGGCGCGCCGGCGCGCAGGAAGGCGGCCTGCGCCGTGAGCAGGATCGCCAGCGACCGGCGGCGGTCGGGCAGTTCGGCCGCGCGCCGCACTGCCTGCTGCGCCGCCGTCAGCAAAGGCTGCAGCCAGAAGCCCTGGTAGTGCGCCTCGCAGTACCGGTACAGAGCCGGCAGCATCTGGTAGACGGCGGCCTCCACCTGGCCGCGCTCCACCAGCCAATACCAGGCCGCCGCGATGTCGCTCACGTCGGCGGCCACCAGCGCGAACACGGCCGGCAGGTGCTGGTCGCGCAGGCGCGGGCTCAACCGGTGCAGGCTCTCGGCGAAGTAGGCCGCGTGCCGGCCCCGGCACTCTTCCCAGGCCTCAGGCCCGGCCGGCTGCCGTTCGATCACATACTGGCGCACCAGTTCATGCAGACGGGCGCGGCCGCCGGCTTCCGGCTGCAACCAGGATTTGTGGATCAGGGATAGCAGCGTCCGGGGGGCGGCGCCGGCCACGCGCTGCGCGGCCTCGCGCGTGAAGCCGCCTTGAAAGACCGCCAGCCGGGTCAGGGCCTGGCGTTCCGGCTCGGTGAGCAGGCGCCATGACGCATCGAAGACGCCGCACAGGCTGCGCTGGCGCTCCGGCAGATCGCTCAGGTCGGCTTCGAGAAAACTCAGGCTCTGTTCGATCTCGCGCGCGATCTCGGCCGGGGTCAACATCTCCAGCCAGGCGGCCGCCAGCACGATCCCCAGCGGCAGGCCCTGCACGAGCTGGCAGAGGCGCAGGACGGCGGGCAGGTCCTCGGCGGTCAGTCTGAACCCGGGCGCGGCGCGGCGCGCGCTGTTCACGAACAATTGCACGGCGCTGTAGGCGGCGGCGGTGGCCCAAAGCGCCTCCGGCGGCGAGGCAGCCTCCGCCGCCGGAGCGCTCTCCGGCAGGGCCAGGCCGCCCACGCGGAAGATCTGTTCCCCCTCCAGGTTGAGGCGCGCGCGCGAGGTGACCAGCAGCCTGAGCCGCGGCGCCGACGCCAGCAACTCGGCCGTCAGACCGACGCCGTCCGCGTCGAGCAGGTGCTCGTAATTGTCCAGCACCAGGAGCATCTGGCGGGGCCGCAGGTAATCCACGAGCTGCGCGCGCGGCGACTGCGCCGAGTAGAAAGAAAACCCCACGGCCTGGGCGATGGCCGGGACGATCTGCTCGGAGGCGGTGAGGCCGGCCAGGGCCACGAAGGCGGCGCCATCCGGAAAGAGCGGTGCGGCGCTGAGCGCGCGGGCCGCCTCCAGGGCCAGGCGTGTCTTGCCCGCGCCGCCCGGACCCACCAGGGTCAGCAGACGCGCCTCGCCGAGGCGGCGCGTGATCTCGCTCAACTCCTGCTCGCGGCCCACAAGGGCCGTCGGCTGGACCGGAAGCGGGCGCGGGCGCGGGGACGACGCCGGCTGGCTGTGCCCGCCGGCGCGCGGACCCGGCGCCAGCGTCATGGCCGGCGGCTCCACCCGGGACAGCCGTTGATAGAGGGCCCGGGTCTCGGCTGAGGGCGGCACAGACAATTCCTGCGTCAGCGCCTGCACGCAGCGCCGGTAGGCCGTCGCCATCCCCGCCAGGTCGCCTTGCGCCGCGCAGGCCGTCATCAAGAAGCGAAAGGCCGGCTCCGGCACGTGCCCCAGGGCGATCCAGTGCTCGGCCCAGGTCTTCACTTCCGGCCAGCGCTCGAGGCCGGCCAGGCCTTCCAACAGCGCCTGCATACGCCGTTCGAAGAGCGCGCGCAGCCGCTCACGCTCAAGCTGCACCCAGTCTGCGTAGAAGCCAGGCAGCAGTTCGCCTGTGTAGGCTGATACGGCTTCCAGCAGGGCGTCGAGGTCCGCCAGCGCCCCGTCATCGGTCAGCCGGGCGACGTCAACCAGGGTCGGCGTGGCGGCGTTGAACGCGATGGTCTCCTTATCCGCCAGCAAATAACCTTCGCCCAGGACTTTGCGCAACTGCCAGACCGCGTTGCGCAGGTTCTTGCGCGCTGGCGCCTCGGACGAGTCCGGCCACAGCCGGCCCGCCAGTTGTTCCCGTCGATGATGAAGCCCGGGATTGAGGAGCAGGTAGGCGAACAGCGCCTGGGCCGGCCGCGGCAGGAGTTGTTCCACCGGCTGGCCGTTCAGGCGGACGGCAAACCGGCCGAACAACGTCGCCTCCAGCGGCGCGGGTCCCATCGTCCAATCACGATCATCTGGATTGGATTGACGTAAGGAGAGCATCTTCACCTCTCTTCATCAAAATTCATACTCTCTTTGTCTGATTCGGTCATCCCCCTAAAGCCCGATCTTCGTCGAAAGCTCCGGCGAAGGACGATCCGGAGGACGAATCGCGGGCGCAGGCTGGCTACCCTGTCGGCATGTTTTGACGCCCGGCCGGCCCGGCGTCTGGCGCGGTCTGTAAGGAGATGACGATGAACACCTGGGAACGCATTCGCAACGTCCTGGCCCAGCGGCTGGCCGGAGGCCGGCCTCGGCAGGCGATCATGGGCGCCTTCACAACGCTGGCGCGTCAGCATCCGGAGTGGACGGAGGCGTTGTTTGATGAGCATTTCCTCAGCTACGGCGCGGCCGCGGTCCTGACCGAGTACCTCGGGCGGCGCCGCCCCGACCGGTCGGCTACCGCGGCCGTGAACTGGCGGGCGCCGTACGCCTACTGGCTCGCGGAGGCCTGGGCGCGCCAGCATAGCGACCGCGGCGCGGACCGCCGGGCCGTCGCGCAGGTGATGGGCGTGGCCAATGATTTCCTCCAGGCGCTGGATGAGGCGCTGGCCGGGCCGACGCGCCAGCCGGATGCGGCGCAGGCGGCGGCCGCCGGGCGCAAAGCGCGCATTGTCGTCCGCCCGGCCCAGGCCGGTGACGCCCCGGCGCTGGCCGCCATGCACGCGCGCCTGTCGCTACAGAGCATGTACTTCCGTTATCTCGGGCCATACCACCCGACCGCGCGCGACATGGAACGGCTGTGCGCGCTGAGCGGGCCGGAAGGCGCGACCTTCGTGGCCGTGGCCGATGGCCCCGCGCCCGAGATCGTGGGCTACGCCTGCTATGTGCGCGACGAAAACCGCGCGGAACTGGCCGAGCCGGCTGTGCTGGTGGAGGACCGCCACCAGCGGCGCGGGCTGGGGCGGGCGCTGCTCAACCAGATCAGCCAGCACGCCCGCCGCAGCGGCGTGCTGGGCTTCCTGGCCCTGGTCCACCGCGACAACGCCGCGATGCTGCGCCTGATCGAAAACAGCGGGTTCGCGCACACGCTGAAGCCGGACCAGGACGCGTTCGAGGTCCGGATGCAGCTGGTGAAGGCCGCGGCGGGCTCCCCGGAAGCAACTCGCGCTGACGCCGTTCAGCCGCGCCTGGCAGGCGACGCGCTGTGAGGCGCCCAGGCGCCGGAGCATTCACATGACCTCCCCCCTCAAGCTCATGGCCATCCTGGCCCACCCGGACGATGAGTCGCTGGGCACCGGCGGAATCCTGGCGAAGTACGCGGCCGAGGGCGTGATCACCACGCTGGTGACGGCCACACGCGGCGAGCGCGGCTGGTTCGGCGCCGCCGAGGACTACCCGGGGCCTGCCGCGCTCGGCAAGCGGCGCGAGGCGGAACTGCTGGCCGCCGCCCGCGTGCTGGGTTTGCGGCGCGTCCACGTGCTCGATTACGGCGACGGCGAGCTGGACCAGGCCGCGCCGTCCGACATCATCGGCCAGCTGGCGGCCGAGGTGCGCCGGAACCGGCCGCACGTCGTGGTCACGTTCGACCCGCACGGTTACTACGGCCACCCGGACCACATCGCCATCGCCCAGTTCACGACCGCGGCTCTGGTGGCGGCCGCCGACCCGGACTATGCCCCGGCGCCCGCGTTGGCCGCGCATCGCGTGTCGAAACTGTATTACCTGGCGCCCACGGCGGGGCCGCAGGCGGCGTATCAGGCCGCCTTCGGCGAGCTGGTGATGGACGTCGACGGCGTCCAGCGGCGCGCGCGGGCGTGGGCGGACTGGGCGGTGACGACGCGCGTGGACACAGCCGCGCACTGGCAGCAGATCG
>DAOUAB010000023.1:0-7473 GCA_034434015.1 Anaerolineales bacterium | reverse complement strand
CGCCAAAGCCGCGCCCGAAGACCTGTTGATCCGGATCACGGCCGTCAACCGCGGGCCGGAGGCCGCCGACCTGCACCTGTTGCCGCACCTGTGGTTCCGCAACACCTGGGCCTGGGGCGAGGTGGGCGAGGGCAAGCCCACCCTGCAGAAACTGGACGCTGACACCCTCCGGGCGACCAGCGCCAACCTCGACGAATACTGGCTGCACTGCGACCAGTTAAAGTCCGGGCGGGTCTCGGCCCCGCCCCTCCGCTTCCTCTTTACCGACAACGAGACCAACACGCAACGTCTGTACGGAACGCCCAACCGGACCCCGTATGTGAAGGATGGCATCAACGACTTCGTCGTCCATGGGCGGACCGAGGCCGTCAACCCGGCCCAGACCGGCACCAAGGCCGCCGTCCATTACCGGGCGACGTTAGGCGCCGGCGAAGCGGCCGCCGTGCGGCTGCGCCTGTTGCACACGCCCGCCGCCCAGCCGTTCGCCGACTTCGACGCGCTCTTCGAACGCAGACGCCGCGAGGCCGATGAATTCTACGCCGCCGTCCAGCCGGCCGGGCTGAGCGACGACGAGCGCAACATCCAGCGCCAGGCGTTTGCGGGCCTGCTGTGGAGCAAGCAGTTCTATCACTACGACGTCGCCGCCTGGCTGAAAGGCGACCCGGCCGGACCGCCGCCGCCCGCCGCGCGTCTGGCCGGCCGCAACGCCCAATGGACCCACCTCCACAACAAAGACATCCTGTCGATGCCGGACAAGTGGGAGTATCCGTGGTTCGCGGCCTGGGACCTGGCCTTCCACTGCCTCCCGCTGGCCCTGGTCGATCCCGACTTCGCCAAACGCCAGCTGATCTTGATGCTGCGCGAGTGGTACCTGCACCCCAACGGCCAGATTCCGGCCTACGAGTGGGCCTTCGGCGACGTCAACCCGCCCGTCCACGCCTGGGCCGCCTGGCGCGTCTACAAGATCGACCAGAAGCGGACGGGCCGGGGCGACACCGGCTTCCTGGAACGCGTCTTCCACAAGCTGCTGCTCAACTTCACCTGGTGGGTCAACCGCAAAGACGCCGAGGGCAAGAATATTTTTCAGGGCGGTTTCCTCGGCCTGGACAACATCGGCGTGTTCGACCGCAGCGCGCCGCTGCCCACCGGCGGCCATCTGGAGCAGAGCGACGGCACGAGCTGGATGGGCATGTACGCCCTCAACCTGATGACCATCGCCCTGGAACTGGCGCGCCATGACCGGGCCTACGAAGACGTCGCCACCAAGTTCTTCGAGCACTTCATGTACATCGCCGGGGCCATGAACAACCTGGCCGGCGAGGGCATCCACCTGTGGGACGACGAGGACGAGTTCCCCTACGACGTGCTGCACCTCGGCGAAGGCCGCAACCAGCGCCTGAAGGTGCGCTCGATGGTGGGCCTGATCCCGCTCTTCGCGGTGGAGACCATCGACCCGGACTTGCTCGGCGCGCTGCCGCACTTCCGCCGCCGCATGGAGTGGTTCCTGGACCACAAGCCGGAGCTGGCGGCCCTGGTCTCGCGCTGGTACGAGCCGGGCCGGGGCAACCGCCGCCTGCTGGCCCTGATGCGCGGTCACCGCATGAAACGCATCCTGCGCCGCATGCTCGACCCGGACGAGTTCCTGGCCGATTACGGCGTGCGCGCGCTGTCGAAACACCACGCCCGCCACCCCTATGTCCTGCACATAGACGGCCGTGAATATCGGGTGGACTACGAGCCGGCCGAGTCGCGCACGGGCCTGTTCGGCGGCAACTCAAACTGGCGCGGACCGATCTGGTTCCCGGTTAATTACCTCATCATCGAGGCGCTCCAGAAATTCCACCACTACTACAGCGACGACTTCAAAGTGGAGTGCCCTACCGGCTCCGGCCGGTATCTGACGCTGTGGGAGATATCCCAGGAGCTGTCCCGCCGCCTGATCCGCCTCTTCCGGCGCGGCCCGGACGGGCGCCGACCGGTGTATGGTGGCCTGGAGAAGTTCCAGACCGACCCGCACTGGCGTGATTACCTGCTCTTCTATGAGTATTTCCACGGCGACAACGGCGCCGGCCTGGGCGCCAGCCACCAGACCGGCTGGACGGCGCTGGTGGCCAAATTGATCCAGCAGAGCGGCGGCGCCTCAGCCGATGGCCTGTAGCGAAGCGCGCTCGGCCCCAGGCCCTCCGCCATCTGCTCCCCCGCCGCCTGTAACATTTCGGCCCGTTGAGCGACTATTCCTTGAGCAACACTCTTGGAGGCCATCGTCATGTCCCATACCAACCTGACCGTCTACGGCGCCCCATGGTGCGGCGACTGCAAGCGCGCCAAGAAGTTCCTGGGCGAGCAGCGCGTCCATTACAACTGGGTGGACGTCGAGCAGGACGCCGCCGGCCTGGCCCTGGTGGAGCGCGTCAACAACGGCAAGCGCATCATCCCGACCCTCGTGTTCGAGGACGGCAGCACCCTGGTGGAGCCAAGCAACGCCGAGCTGGCTGCCAAGCTCGGCCTGCAGACGCGCGCCAAGACGGCTTACTACGACCTGATCTGCGTGGGCGGCGGGCCGGCCAGCCTGACGGCGGCGCTGTACGCGGCGCGCGAGGGCCTGGAGGCGCTGGTCATCGAGCGCAGCGGCCTGGGCGGACAGGCCGGCGTCACCGAGCGCCTGGACAACTTCCCGGGCTTCCCGGATGGCATCGGCGGCGCCGAGTTCGCCGACCGGCTGACCGTCCAGGCGCGGCGCTTCGGCGTCGAGCTGCTCCAGGCCCAGGAGGTCACCGGGCTGCGCCGCGAGGCCGAATCGCTCTACGTCACCACGGCCGACGGCGCCGAATACGGCGCGCGGGCCGTGCTGGTCGCCACGGGCTCCACCTACCGCCGCCTGGGCGCGCCCGGCGAGGACGACCTGATCGGCGCCGGCATCCACTTTTGCGCTACCTGCGACGGCCCGTTCTACAAGGGCCGGCACGTGGCCGTCATCGGCGGCGGCAACAGCGCCGGCGAGGAAAGCCTGTTTCTGGCCCGCTTCGTGGACAGGGTCACGCTCCTGGTGCGCGGCGATAAGATGACGGCCAGCCAGATCATCGTCGACAAGGTGCTGACGAATCCCAAAATCGAGGTGCGCTACCACACCGAGGTGATTGAGTTCATCGGAAACGGAAAGTTGAGCGCGATCAAGGTCAAAGACACCCGGACCGACGCCGTCGAGCAACTCGACCCGGCCGGCGTGTTCGTCTTCATCGGCCTGACGCCCAACGCCGGCTGGCTGCCGGCCGAGGTCGAGCGGGACCGCGCCGGCTTCATCGTGACGAAGCCCACCCTGGAAACCAGCTTACCGGGGGTGTTTGCGGCCGGCGACGTGCGCCTGGGCAGCACCAAGCAGGCGGCCAGCGCTGCCGGCGAGGGCGCCACCGCCGCCCTCATGATCCGGGAGTATCTGAAGGGGCATTGACCGTCTGGCGGCATAGCGCCTCAAGTTCAGCAGCGTTCAAGAATCCGTCCGCCGCCCCGGCAGCCCCGATCTTGTAAGACGCGAAGACCTGGGCGCGGCGCAGCGCCCGGTACGGGTCGCGGCTCCGGAGATAGCCAGCCAGGAAAGCCGAGAAGAGCGCGTCGCCGGCGCCGATGGTGTTGACGACCGGCCGCGTGCGCACGGCCGGGAACCGCCCGATGAAACCGTCGCCGCGCACCGCCAGCAGCGCCCCCTCCCCGCCCAGGCCGATGACCACGATGGCCGCCGGGTAACGCCCCAGCACCGCCCGCGCCCACTCCTCCGGCGAGGCCGGCAGGCGCTCATGACTCATGAACAGGACCTGGGCCGCCTGCATAAAGTCGCGGTTGTACTCATCGTCCAGCGACCCGATGGCGTGCACGTCGGTGGCGACCGGGATCTCGGCGCGCTGCGCGGCGGCCAGGCCGGGCCGCGAGAAGTTGATGTTGCCCAGGACCGCCAGCTCACAGCCCGCCAGCGCCCGCTGGAAGACCTCGACCGGATAGGCGCGCTCCTGCAAGTCCTTCAGATCGACGTGGATCTGCCGCCGCCCGTCGCGGTCGTAGACGATCACCGACTGCGCCGTGTGGGCCGCGTCCAGGACAAACTCCCCCGGCAGCCCGTCGGCCGCCAGCGCCGCCCGCACCTGCCCGCCGGCCACATCCCGACCGATCAGCGAGACGAAGCGCGTCTCGTGCCCCAGCGTCGTCAGCGCCTTGGCGACGTTGTAGCCCACGCCCGAGACGGTGCTCGCCACGCCGAAGAACGGGTAGTTGACCGGGTTGTAGTGCAGCGGGAAAGCCTCGATCCGCAGGGTGGTCTCGATATTAATCAGGCCGGAGACGAGCACGCGGGACATGGACAGCGCCCGTCAGCGTTCAGCGCGCGGATACAGCCTCCCGGCCTGGTCCACGCGCCGGAACGGCTCGCGCACGTCGGACGCCGTCAGCAGGCCGTAGCGGTGCGGGCGGCGAAACGCGTCTCCCCACACCTCACGCTCGCGATAGTCGCGCAGCGCGTCCAGATCGAACGGAGCCAGCAGGATGCCCTCCTGCTCGCCGGCCTCGACGATCAGCGTGTCGCGCGAGCGGCCCTGGCGGTCAAACGCGATCGGGTCGAAGGCGACCGAGTGCCCGTTGTCGTTGGGCGCGGCATAGTTGGCCAGCGCCACCGCCGTCATGTTCTCGTACGCGCGCGTGCGCAGCTGGCTCAGCCGGTTCAGTTCCAGGGTGCAGGCGTTCGGGATGACGATCACCTCGGCGCCTTTGAGCATCAGGAGCCGGGCCGCCTCCGGAAATTCCCGGTCGAAGCAGATCATGGCCCCCACCTGCACCGGGCCGGAGGCGGTGTCCAGCTCCGCGACGTAGAAGTCATCGCCCGGCGTGCAGGCCGACTCCAGATAGTCGAAGTCGCAGGTGTGGACCTTGGCGTAAGTGAACAAGAGGTCGCCGTGCCGGTCGATCAGCGAGACGGCGTTGCGCGGCGCGCCCGGCCAGCGCTGCAAGTACGTGAGGGCGATGGCCAGGTCCAGCTCTTGCGCCAGCGCCGCGAAGTGGGCGACGAACGGGCTTTCGACGCTGACGGCCTGGGCCTGCCAGCGGGCGCGGGCCTCGTCGAGGTCCGGCGCCGGCTCGGCCTCCGGGCCCCAGAAGCGCGGCGCCCGCCACAGGTCGCCGTGCCGGGTGTCGGGCGGCACGAACGACGTGTAGCCGATGTTCCACATCTCCGGGAACAGCGCCAGGTCGGCGCCCAGCGCCCGGGCCTGCCGGCAGAACTCCGTGCCCTTCTGCAAATTCGCGGCCTGATCATTGCCGTGCGGCGTCATCTGTAACAACGCGATCTGGAAGATACTCATCCGCCACCTCTTGGGGCCCTCGCCCGGCCCTCTTCCGGGCGGTCAACCGCGCGGCCAGGGGGCAGCCAGGCAGGAGGCCGTCGGCTGTATTTTACCGGACGCTACGAGCCCCTTGGGCGATCAGCGCCGTTTCGTGGATAATCGCCCTGCATGAAAGGCGACGTCATTCTGCACGACGCCGGCGCGCGCCGCTGGCTGGCCTTCCGCAGGCCGCGCGCCCTCTTTCAGGCCGGGCGCCTGGCCGACGTGCTGCCGCAGTTGCGCCAGGTGGAGGCCGCCGTCGAAGCCGGCCTGCCCGTGGCCGGCTTTCTGAGCTATGAGGCCGCCCCGGCGTTCGACCCCGTCCTCGCGACGCATCCGCCCGACGGGTTCCCGCTGCTCTGGTTCGGCGCGTACGACGCGCCGGAGGTCATCCCGGCCCCCACGCCTGCCCCGGAACCCGGTCACGACCTGGGCGAGTGGACGCCCAGCCAGACGCGCGCCGATTACGACCAGGCCATCGCGCGCATCAAGGACCACATTGCCCGCGGCGACACTTACCAGGTGAACTACACCCTGCGTCTGCGCGCGCCCTTTGCCGGCGACCCGTGGAGCCTGTTCCTGGCGCTGGCCGACGCCCAACGCGCGCGCTACGCCGCCTTCGTCGACCTGGGCCGCTGGGCCATCTGTTCGGCCTCGCCGGAATTGTTCTTCACGTTAGAGGGCCGACGCCTGGAGGCGCGGCCGATGAAGGGCACAGCCGCCCGCGGCCGGACTCTGGCCGAAGACCGGGCCCAGGCGGCCTGGCTGGCGGCATCCGAGAAGAATCGGGCCGAGAACGTGATGATCGTGGATATGCTCCGCAACGACCTGGGCCGCGTCGCCGCTGTGGGCAGCGTGGCGGTGCCGGCCCTCTTCACCGTCGAGCGTTACCCCACCGTCTGGCAGATGACGTCCACGGTCACGGCCGCCAGCGGCGCCTCGCTGGTCGAGATCCTGGCGGCGCTGTTCCCGTGCGCGTCCATCACAGGCGCGCCCAAACCGCGCACCATGCGCCTCATCCGCGAGCTGGAGCCGCTGCCCCGGCGCGTCTACACCGGCGCCATCGGCTTCGTCGCCCCGGCCGGGCCCGGTCGGCCGCGACGCGCCCAGTTCAACGTCGCCATCCGCACCGTGCTGGTGGACCGGGAGGCGGGCCAGGCCGAATATGGCGTCGGCGGCGGCATCGTCTGGGACTCGGACGCCGCGGACGAGTACGCCGAGTGCCAGATCAAGGCGCGCGTCCTCCAGCGCCGGCGGCCGGCGTTCCAGTTGCTGGAGTCGCTGCGCTGGGAGCCGGCGGGCGGTTATGGCCTGCTGGACCGGCACCTCGCGCGCCTGCGCGATTCGGCCGACTACTTCGGCGTCAACATCGCTCTGGAGCAGGTCGAGGCGCGCCTGCGCGCGCTGGCCGCCACGCTGCCGGGGAAGGCGCATAAAGTGCGCGTGCTGGTCGGCGAGGACGGCGGCGTGACCTGCCAGGCCGAGCCGCTGGCGCCGCCCGCCGGCCCGGTGCGTCTGGCGCTCGCGCCCGGCCCGGTCGACTCAGGCGATGTCTTCCTCTTCCACAAGACCACGCAACGCGCTGTCTATGACGAGGCCCGCGCGGCCTGCCTCGCCGCCGACGACACCCTGCTCTGGAACGAGCGCGGCGAGATCACGGAGACGTGTTTCGGCAATATCGCGGTGCGGTTGGACGGCGCCTGGGTCACGCCGCCGGTGACGTGCGGGCTGCTCGCCGGCACGTACCGGGCGCAGCTTCTGGCGGACGGACGTCTGACCGAGCGCATCGTGCGGCGCGCCGACCTGCCGCGGGCCCAGGGGTTGGCCGTGCTCAACTCGGTCCGGCTGTGGCGTGAGGCCATTTTGGAAACCCGCTAACCCCTCAGCCCACCTCCTCGACCGAAATGCTACGAGTTGAAACGCACAACTGCGAGCTTCGTGCCCCTTCGTGTCCCTTCGTGCCCCTTCGTGTCCCTTCGTGTCCCTTCGTGCCCCTTCGTGTCCCTCCGTGCCCCTTCGTGTCCCTTCGTGTCCCTTCGTGCCCCTTCGTGTCCCTTCGTGCCCCTTCGTGCCCCTTCGTGTCCCTTCGTGTCCCTTCGTGCCCCTTCGT
>DAOUAB010000022.1:0-27327 GCA_034434015.1 Anaerolineales bacterium | reverse complement strand
TCAGGCCGGCGTACACCAGCGGCAGCATGACGTTGTCCAGGGCCGTGGTGCGGGCCAGCAGGTTGAACTGCTGGAACACGAACCCGATCTTGCGGTTGCGGATGTCGGCCAGCTGGTTGTCGCTCAACTTCTCCACGGCTTCGCCGTCCAGGCGATACTGCCCGCTGGTCGGCACGTCCAGGCAGCCCAGGATGGCCATGAGCGTGCTCTTGCCCGAGCCGCTCGGCCCCATGATGGCGGCCATTTCACCCTTCTCGATCTTCAGGCTCACGCCATCCAGCGCGCGCACCTCGGTATCCCCCATCGTGTAAATCTTGGTCAGGTTTTGGACTTCGATCATGTGAGTTGCGGATTGCGGGTGACGGGCGGCCTGCCTGGAACTATAGCACGCCGCCCGCCAACCGTCACTGGCGCCTCATTCCGTCGGCAGCATGACGAAGTCCAGCGTCAACGTGACGCCGTCCCGGACGGTCAGGATGCCGGCGAGGCGGGGAGGCTCGATGCCAAAATCGGCCATCCGGATAAAGGTCGTGGCCCGCCCGGAAAGGACGTCGTTCTCCAGCCTGGCCGTCACCTCCCAGGTCACGGTCTGCGTCCCGGTCCGCACGGTCAGGTCGCCCAGCAACTTGAACTGGATCGTCCGGCCTTCCTGCGCCTCCGCCGGGAAGTCCAGCACGTCGCGCACGCGGAAGGCGGCCACCGGGTAAGCGGCCGACTCGAGCCATTCGCGCCGGATGGCGTCGTCGCGCCGGCGGCTGTCGCTCTGCAAGGTGCTGATGTCCACCGTGAACTCGCCGAACTCGCTCGCGGCGGGGTCGTCGAAGTTGAGCGCGATCTGCCCCGTCACCTGGCTGGTCCGGCCCACGGCCGTCCCCAGGCGGTTGTTGTCGTTGATGAACGTCTCCTCCACCGAGTAGCTCGCCACGGTGCGCGCCGGGTCGATGACGAACGTCACGACGCCGGCCGGGGCGGGCCGGGTCGGCGTCGGATCGGCGCCGGGCGCGGCCGCCGTGGGGGCCGCCGTCAGGGCCGGCGGCGGGGTCGCTGTGGGCGCCGCCGTGCACGCGGCCAGCCCAAGCGCCAGGAGGATCAAGCCGGATGGCTTCAGAGAGGCGGACATGCTGTTCTTCTCCCCGCGGGATGCCAGCGCCGTTCGGCCGCCGACCGCGCGGCTATGCGACGACGATAAGGGATTATAATCACGCTGCGGTCGCCTCCTGCTAAATCCTTGGTGAGAGATTATGGCCCTGCAACCACTGGCTGATCTGCGCATCGTGGATCTGACCGAGGCCCTGGCCGGCCCCTACGGCGCGATGCTGCTGGGCGACCTGGGCGCGGACGTGATCAAGATCGAGCGCCCGGGCGCCGGCGACCAGAGCCGGCGCTGGGGGGCGCGCCTGCCCGGCGGCGAGTCGGCGTACTTCTGCGCGACCAACCGCAACAAGCGCAGCGTCACCCTCAACATCCAGGCCCCGGCCGGCCGGGACGCCCTGCACCGGCTGCTGGCCTCGGCCGACGCCTTCCTGTGCAACCTCCCGCGCGACGACAGCCTGCGCCGCGCCGGCCTGGACTGGGAGAGTCTGCATGCCCTCAACCCGCGCCTGATCTTCGTCTCGATCACGGGCTACGGCCGCACCGGGCCGTACGCCGGCCGCTCCGGCTATGACCTCGTCGCGCAGGGCGAGGCCGGCCTGATGTCCGTCACCGGCACGGCCGAGACCGGGCCGATCCGTTACCCCATCCCGCTGGCCGATATGACCACCGGCCTGTACGCCGTCATCGGCCTGCTGGCCGCCCTGCGCGCCCGCGAACACACCGGGCAGGGGCAGTTCATCGACCTGAGCCTGCTCGAGTCGCAGGCCGCCTATCTGGCGATCCTGGCCGGCGACTTCTTCGCCACCGGACAGCCGCCGCAGCCCATCGGCAACGCCCACCCGAGCATCGTGCCCTACCAGGTCTTCCAGGCCGCCGATAAGGACGTGATCATCGCCGTCGGGTCGGATAAACAGTGGGCGGCGTTCTGCGCGGTGCTCGGCCTGGGCCCGGGCGTGCGCGATGACCCGCGCTTCGCCGATAACCCGGCGCGCCTGAAACATCGCGCCGAGCTCATCCCGATCCTGGCCGCGCGGCTCAAGACGCTGGCCGCCGGCCCCCTGCTGGAACAGCTGCGCGCGGCCGAGATCCCGTGCGGGCCGATCAACACCGTGCCGGACCTGCTGGCCGACCCGCACTACCTGGCGCGCGCTAACGTCATCGTCCAGGCGCATCCCATGGCCGGCCCCGTGCGGTCGCTCGCCAACCCGGTCCGCCTGACGGACACCCCGCCCGCCTACCGCCTGCCTCCGCCCACGCTCGGCGAGCACACCGAGGCCGTGCTGGCCGAACTGGGTTATACGCCGGCCCAGATCGCCGAGATGCGCGCCGCCGGCATCGTCTGACCACAAGCCACCCCCCGCTTTCCTATGCTTATCACCAACGCCACCCTTGTCACCTGGGGAGCCGAGAACCGGCTGCTGCCCGGCCACGCCCTGAAGCTCGACGGGGACCGCCTCGCCGACCTGGGGCCGGAGGCCGACCTGCGCGCGCGCTATCCCGGGGCCGAGGTCCTCGACGCGCGCGGCCAGCTCGTGATGCCCGGCAATATCTGCGCCCACACCCACTTCTACGGCGCGTTCGCGCGCGGCCTGGCCATCCCCGGCGACGCGCCCCGGGATTTCCCCGAGATCCTCGAGCGCCTGTGGTGGAAGCTGGACAAGGCGCTGACGCTCGACGCGGTGCGCTATTCCGCCCTGGTCTGCCTGGTGGATGCCGTCAAGCACGGCACGACGACCCTGATCGACCATCACGCCTCGCCCAACGCCATCGACGGCTCGCTGGACGTCATCGCCGAGGCCGTGGCCCAGGCCGGCCTGCGCGCGGTGCTGTGCTACGAGGTGACGGATCGCGACGGGCCGGAGAAAGCGCGCGCCGGCATCCGCGAGAACGAGCGCTTCATCAAATCCCAAACCCAAAACCCGGCCTCCCCCATCGCCGCCACCTTCGGCCTGCACGCCAGCCTGACCCTCTCGGACGCCACGCTCGAGGCCTGCCGGGCCGCGCACGCGGGCGGGTTCCACGTCCACGTGGCCGAGCATGAGGCCGACGAGTACGACAGCCTGAAGAAGAGCGGCACGCGCGTGATCGACCGGCTCGAGAAGTTCGGCCTGCTGGGCCCGCAGAGCATCGCCGCGCACTGCGTCCACATTGACTACCGCGAGGCCGAACGGCTGCGCGCCAGCGGGACCTGGGTGACGCATCAGCCGCGCTCGAACATGAACAACGCCGTCGGCGCCGCCGACGTGGATGGGCTGCTGCGCGCCGGGGTGCGGGTCGGCCTGGGCAACGACGGCTTCTCCAACGCGATGTGGGAGGAGTGGAAGGCCGCCTACCTGCTGCACAAGGTCGCCCACCGCGACCCGCGTCGCGCCAACGGCCTGAACATCATCCAGATGGCCGTGACCCACAACGCCGCGCTGGCGCGCCAGTTCTTCCCGGCGGCGGCGCTGGGCGAATTGAGCGTCGGCGCTTACGCCGACCTCATTTTCGTCGACTATCACCCCACCACGCCGCTCTCCGCCGGCAACCTGCCCTGGCACATCCTGTTCGGCTTCGAGCCGTCGCTGGTGACGACGACGATCTGCGGCGGCCGGGTCCTGATGCGGGACCGGCAGTTGCTGTTCCTGGACGAAGCCGCCATCACGGCCCGCAGCCGCGAGCTGGCCGCGCAGACCTGGAAGCGGTACCACGCGCTGTTCTGACCGCACACGTTGACGCCTCACGCCCGGCGTCATCCGCAAGGCGTCGGGCGGCTCATCCCCCGCTTATGGCCTAAGGAGCAAACGTTGACACCCAAGACCATCGCGATTCTCGGCGGCACGGGCCACGAAGGCTCCGGCCTCGGCCTGCGCTGGGCCCGGGCCGGCCACGCGGTCCTCATCGGCTCGCGCACGCCCGAAAAAGCCGTCGCCGCCGCCGCCGAACTGAATAGCAAGAGCGGCGTTCAGCCGCGCCCCGAAGGCGCCCCCCCGCCCGTCCGCGGCCTGGAGAACGCCGCCGCCGCGCGCGCGGCCGAGATCGTGGTCCTCACCGTGCCCTACGCCGCCCACCGCGCCACGCTCGAAGCCGTGCGCGACGCCGTGCAGGGCAAGATATTCGTCGACGTCACCGTGCCGCTCGTGCCGCCCAAGGTGACGCGCGTCCAGCTCCCCGCCGGCGGCTCGGCCAGCCTCGAGGCCCAGGCCCTGCTCGGGCCGGACGTCAGAGTGGTGACCGCCTTCCAGAACATCTCCGCCGAGCATCTCAAAGACCCGGACCGGGCCATTGACTGCGACGTGCTGGTCTGCGGCGACGACAAAGACGCCAAGGCCGTGGTGATCCAGCTCGCCGCCGACGCCGGGATGCGGGCCTGGGACGCCGGCCCGCTCGTCAACTCGGTGGTGCCCGAAGGGTTGACGTCCATCCTGATCGGCCTGAACATCCGCTACAAGGCCAAAGCCATGGGGATCAAGATCACGGGCCTCGACGAAACATGAACTGCCCGACGCGCCCTGATTTACCGAGTGCGTCTCACGCATGACGCGCGCCGACCTGCCATGACCCAAATGACCCTCACCGCGTTGCCGGGCTTCCCGCTGGTGAAGCCCGGCGACGACCTCCTGGCGCTGACCCTGGCCGGCCTCGCGGCGGCCGGCCTCGGCCTGCAGGACGGCGACGTCCTGGCCTTCGCCCAGAAAGTGGTCTCCAAGGCCGAGGGGCGCCTGGTGGACCTGGCCGCCGTCACACCGTCGGCCCGCGCGCACGAACTGGCCGCCGTCACCCAGAAAGACCCGCGCTTCGTCGAGGTCGTCCTGCGCGAGAGCCGGGAGGTCCTGCGGGCGCGCTACAATACGCTGATTGTCGAGCACCGCCTGGGTTTCGTCTGCGCCAACGCGGGCGTCGACCGCTCCAACGTCGGCCCCCACGGCGCGGGCCAGCCCGAGATTCTGTTGTGCCTGCCCGCCAACCCGGACGCCACCTGCCAGCGCCTGCGCGCCGGCCTGCGCGCCGCGACCGGCGCCGACGTCGGCGTGCTCATCAACGACTCGCACGGCCGCGCCTGGCGCCAGGGCACCGTCGGCGTGGCGATCGGCGCCGCCGGCCTGCCGGCCCTGCTCGACCTGCGCGGCCGGCCCGACCTGTTCGAGTACGCGCTCCAGGTGACGCAGGTGGGCCTGGCCGACGAGCTGGCCGCCGCCGCCTCGTGCCTGATGGGCCAGGCGGACGAGGGCCGGCCCGTGATCCATATCCGCGGCGTGCCCTACCCGCTCCGCGACGGCAACGCCCAGGAACTGATCCGGCCCAGGGACATGGACCTGTTCCGCTGACCCGACGATGAACGCTCTCCTGGCGGCGTTGCGCGCCCGCCGCTCCATCCGCCGTTACACCGAGCAGCCCATCCCGGAGGCGACCCTGGACCGGCTGCTGGACGCCGCGCGTTGGGCGCCCTCGGCCCACAACCGTCAGCCGTGGCGCCTGGCCGTCCTGCGCGGGGCCGAGCCCAAGGCGCGGCTGGCGGCCTGCATGGGCGAGCGCCTGCGCGCCGACCGCCTGGCCGACGGCGATCCGGCCGCCGTCGTCGAACGCGACCTCGCCCGCTCGCGAACCCGGATCAGCGCAGCGCCGGTCGTCGTGGTCCTGTGCCTGACCCTGGCCGAGATGGACGCTTACCCGGACCAGCGCCGCCGGCAGGCCGAATACCTGATGGCCGTGCAGAGCGTGGCTCTGGCCGCCCAGAACCTGCTGCTGGCCGCGCACGCCGAAGGCCTGGGGGCCTGCTGGCTGTGCGCGCCGCTCTTCTGCCCGGAGGCGGTGCGCGCCGCGCTCGACCTGCCCGACGATTGGGAGCCGCAGGCCCTGATCACGCTCGGTTATCCGGCCGAGGCCGGCAAACCGCCCGTGCGTAAGCCGTTGGCGGAGGTCAGCCTTTACCGCTGAGCAAGCGGAGAGCGCGGAGGCTGAGGGCGCGGTGACGCTGGCGATCTCGGCGCACGCCGCCTTCTCCGTAGCTGAGACCCGATCATGAACATCGTCGCCCTGGCCGGCGGGGTCGGCGGCGCCAAGCTCGCCCACGGCCTCGCCCAAATCCTCACCCCGGCTGAACTCACGCTCGTCGTCAACACCGGCGACGACTTCGAACACCTGGGGCTGCACATCGCGCCGGACCTCGACACGGTGATGTACACGTTGGCCGGCCTGGCCAACCCCGAGACCGGCTGGGGCCAGCGCCACGAGACGTGGAGTTTCATGGACGCGCTCGAGCGGCTGGGCGGCCCCACCTGGTTCCGGCTGGGCGACCGCGACCTGGCGACGCACGTCGAGCGCACGCGCCGGCTGCGCGCCGGCCAGTCGCTCACGCACGTGACGGCGGCGCTGGGCGCGGCCCTGGGCGTCCGCCACCCGATCCTGCCCATGAGCGACCACGCGGTGCGCACCTGGGTGGACACGGAGGAAGGCGAGCTCGAGTTCCAGGAGTATTTCGTCCATCGCCGCTGCCGGCCGCGCGTGCGGGCCGTGCGCTTCGCGGGCCTGGAGGCCGCCGCGCCCGCGCCGGCCGTCCTGGAGGCCCTGGACGCCGCCGACCTGGTCGTGTTCTGCCCGTCCAACCCCTTCCTCAGCCTGGACCCGATCCTGAGCCTGCCCGGCCTGCGCGAGCGGGTGCGGGCGCGGCCGGTCGTCGCCGTCTCGCCCATCGTCGGCGGCCAGGCCATCAAAGGGCCGGCGGCCAAACTGCTGAGCGAGCTTGGCCTGGACGTCAGCGCGACCGCCGTCGCCGGGCACTATCGGGACTTGTTGACGGGGTTCGTCCTCGACACGGTGGACGCCGGCTTGGCGGCAGACGTCGAGGCGCTCGGCCCGGCCACGCGGGTGACCGACACGGTCATGCGCAGCGACGACGACCGCGCCCGCCTGGCCGAGGCGACGCTGGACTTCGCCCGGTCGCTGAGGGCGGCTCGGTGAGCCGGGGCGATGACGATCTGGGCGATCATCCCGGTCAAAGCGTTGGCGCGCGCCAAGAGCCGCCTGGCCGGTCTGATCTCGCCGGCGGAGCGCGCCGCCTTGAGCCGGCGATTGCTGGCGCATACCCTGTCGGCGCTGGCGCAGGCGGCGGCCATCGAGCGCCGCCTGGTGGTCAGCCGTGACCGCGCCGTCCTGGGCCTGGCGCAGCGCCGGGGCGCGCAGCCGGTGCCCGAGACCGCAGATCGCGGCCTCAACGCGGCCCTTGAGCAGGGCGTCCGCCTGGCCCGCGCCTCAGGCGCCCGCGCCGTCCTGATCCTGCCCGCCGACCTGCCGCACCTGGGCCCGGCGGACGTGGCGGCCCTGCTGTCGCCCGGCGATGATCCGGCCGTCGTCATCGCCCCGGACCGCCACGAGCGCGGCACCAACGCGCTCTTCGTGCGCCCGCCCGGCCTGATCGCCTGCGCCTTCGGCGACGACAGCTTCCAGACGCACCTGGCGCTGGCGCGCGCCGCCGGCGTTGAGCCCCGCCTCTGCCGTCGGCCGGGCGTGGCCCTCGACCTGGACACGCCCGAGGACCTGGCGCTCAGCCAGATCGAGCCCGCCGCCCTGAAACTTGCCCCCTGATCTTCCCCCCTCGCCTTGCCTCCCCGATTCCCATTTCCGGTATACTCCCCTCACCCCACTCACCCGGAGGCCCTATGTTCAACCATCCGCGCGTCGCCCTCTATTTGCAGGACGCCCATCCCTTGCAGGACGGCATCAAGTACGCCCAGTACGCCGAGCAGAAAGGCTTCGAGGCCGTCTGGCAGGCCGAGAGCCGCCTGGTGCGGGACGCCATCGTACCGATGGCGGCGTTTGCGGCCACCACGTCGAAGCTCAAGATCGGCTCCGGCGTCATTAACAACTGGACGCGCAACATCGGCCTGCTGGCCGCCACGTTCCTGACGCTGGACGACCTGGCCCCCAATCGCATCATCTGCGGCATCGGCGCCTGGTGGGACCCGCTGGCCAGGAACGTCGGCATCGAGCGCCGCAAGCCGCTGCTGGCCATGCGGGAGACGGTGGAGGTGATGCGCCGCCTGCTGCGCATGGAGAACGTCACCTTCCACGGCGAGTTTCACCGGGTCACGGGCATCGAGCTGGACGTGGTCCACGGCCGCCGCGAGCCGCGCAATGTCCCCATCTACATCGGCGCCACCGGCGACCAGATGATGGAACTGACCGGCGAGATCGCCGACGGCGCGGTGCTCAACTACTGCGTGCCGCCCGAGTACAACGACAGGGCCCTGGAGCTGCTGGACAAAGGCGCCAGGAAGGCCGGGCGGCGGGTGGAGGACCTCGATCGGCCCCAGCTGGTGGTGTGCGCCGTGGACCACGACCGCAAGAAGGCCATCGAGGCCGCCAAGGTCCTGCTGACGCAATACCTGGCCCAGCAGCCGCACATCGCCAAGGCCTCCGGCGTCTCGGATGAGATCGTCAGGAAGGTGCAGTCCATCCTGGGCTGGCCGGCCACCCGGGAGCAGGTCCACGAGGCCATGCAGTTCGTGCCGGACGAGTTCGTGCTGAAGATCTCGGCCACCGGCACGCCCGAGGAGGCGCGCGCCAAAGTGCAGGAGTACCTCCGGCGCGGCTGCACCTGCCCGATCCTGTACCCGATGGCCGATCCCTATCTGATGATCGACACCTTCTCGCCGCTGGCCGCGTGAGGCGCCATGCCCAAGCAGCCCAACTCGCGCATGTGCTTTGCCTGCGGCCTCGAGAACCCGGCCGGGCTGCGCCTGCATTTCTACGACGACGGCCAGGCGACGGTCACGACCGACTTCGTGATCGCCGACCGGCACCAGGGCTATCCCGGCGTCGCCCAGGGCGGCATCGTGGCCGCTATCCTGGACGAGGCCGGCGGCCGGACGGTGATGATCGGCGATCCGGAACGCCTGTTTGTGACCGTGAAAATGGAGGTGCGCTACCGGCGGCCGGTGCCGACCGGCGCGCCGTTGCGCGCCGTCGGCCGCCTGGTGCGCCTCAAGTCCCGGCTGGCCGTGGCCCGGGCCGAGATCCGCACCCCGGCCGGCGAGGTGCTGGCCGAGGCGGAGCTGGTGCTGGCCAACGCGCCGGCGGATTTTCTGCGTCTGGAGGCCGCCGACCGGCTCGGCTGGCGCGTTTACCCGGACGAAAAATCAGCGGATTGAGAACAGACAGACGGCTGGGAGCGGAGGATGTCCGCCCCAGCCGTTCTCGTTCGTCCATGCTCTCATCCGCTGCCGCCCTCTTGGCGCTTATCCGTTTCTCCGTTGTCACCCGCCTCCCGCCGGGCCGCCCAACCCGCCCTCGGTCAACCGGCGCAGGTCGCCCAACGCGGCGTCCACCGTGGCCAGGATGATGGGCGCGCCCGTGTCCTTGTGATGCAATTCGCCGCGCGCGATGCGCTCGGCCGCCGCCTGGCGGACGGTGATGTTGCGCGCCATGGCCTCCTTCACCAGTTCCGCCGCCGTCAGATAGCCGATGAGGGGGTTGAGGGCGGTGGCGACGATGGGATTTTTGCCCAGCCAGCCCTCCGCCTTCTCGCGCTGCGCCTGCACCCCTACCACGCAGAAGCGTGTGAAGGCGCCCACCGACCCGATCATCACCTGCATGGCCTCGAACAGGTTGTGGGCGATGATGGGCATCATCACGTTCAGCTCCAGCTGCCCGGCCTGGGCCGCCAGCGCCACCGTGTGGTCGCAGCCCTGGATGTGGAACATGGCCTGGTTGAGCATCTCGGCCAGCACCGGGTTGACCTTGCCGGGCATGATGGATGAGCCGGGCTGCACGGCCGGCAGCCGGATCTCGTCCAGACCGGTGGTCGGGCCGGAGGCGAGCAGGCGGAAATCGTTGGCGATGCGGGTCAGCGTCACCGCGGTCGTCCGCAGCGAGGCGGAGAAGTCAGCGGCGTCGGCCATGGACTGCATCGACTCGAACAGGTTGTCCGAGGGGTAGAGGGTCAGCCCGGTCAGCTCGCTCAGGCGCCGGACCATGCGGGCGTGGTACTCGGGATGGGCGTTCAGGCCGGTGCCGGTGGCCGTCCCGCCGATGCCCAGCCGGCGCAGGCCTTCGGCCGAGCGCGCCACGCGCTCGCGGTCGCGGCGCACGGCTTTGGCGTACGCGCCGAACTCCTGGCCCAGCCGCACCGGCACGGCGTCCTGCAAGTGGGTGCGGCCTGATTTCACGATGTCATCGAACTCGACGGCCTTGGCCTCCAGCGCCTCGGCCAGGGCGTCCAGCGTCCCGAGCAGCTCGTCCAGCCGCCACAGGCAGCCCAGGCGGATGGCGGTGGGGATGGTGTCGTTGGTCGACTGGGCCATGTTGACGTGGTCGTTCGGCCCGACCAGGTATTGGCCGCGCGTCCCGCCCAGCAGCTCGGTGGCGCGGTTGGCGATGACCTCGTTGGTGTTCATGTTGTGCGAGGTCCCGGCGCCGGCCTGGAACGGATCGACGACAAACATGCTGTCCCAGCGGCCGTCGATCACCTCCTGGGCAGCCTGGACGATGGCGTCCACCAGCTGCTGCGCCGTGTACTTCCGCCCGCCCACCTCGCGATCGCTGAACAGGCCGAGCGCGCCGTTCACCTCGGCGGCGGCGCGCTTGATCACGGCCATGCTCCAGATGAAGGCCCGCCACGGACGCAGCCCGGAGACGGGGAAATTGAGCACGGCGCGCTGGGTCTGGACGCCGTACAGGGCCTCAGCCGGCACCTGGAGTTCGCCGAGCGAGTCTTTTTCTGTGCGGTAGTTCATCCTGCTGCTCCTCTGCAACCAGCCCGAGAGGCAGGCCGCCGGCGGTCCGACCTGCGTCTCCCGCCTCTCGGCGGTGGGGACAAAAAGAGAGGCAGCCCGTCTGGACTGCCTCCCGGATAGACGTCAGGGACGCTTACTTGGCGCCGTAACCCGGGCCGCCCTTGAAAAAGTCGTAGTTCTTCTGGATATCGCCGCGCAGGTTGACCGTCTCGCCGCCGGCCAGCACGACGACGCCGTCCAGCTCCACGGCTTCGCCCTTGTTGTTGTGGCCGGAGTAGTGGCCGCCCTTGCCGGCGAAGGCCGGGTCCGTGGGGCTGCTCAATTTCTGGTCGGCTTTGGCGGTGTGCGCCTCCGGCACCTCATCCTCAGGGAAGATCGCCTCGTACGGGCACTCCGGCACACAGGCGCCGCAGTCAATGCAGGTGTCCGGGTCGATGTACATCCACGGCCACTCGGACTCCGGCTTGCCGGGGACGATGCACTCCACCGGGCAGACCTCGATACAGCCGCCGTCGCGCAAGCACAGGCTGGTGATAATGTGGGTCATTGGTTTCTCCTCTGGGATAAGGGTTGCGAGACCGGGTTATTTGGCCGCCTCATAGCGCCTGGCGACCGCGTCCCAGTTGACGACGTTCCACCAGGCCTTCAGGTAATCGGCGCGCCGGTTCTGGTACTTGAGGTAATAGGCGTGCTCCCACACGTCCACGCCCAGGATGGCGGGCAGGCCGTCCATCATCGGGTTGTCCTGGTTGGGGGTGGACATGATCTCGAGCCGGCCGCCCTTCACCACCAGCCACGCCCAGCCGCTGCCGAAGCGGCCCAGGCCGGCCGCCTCGAACTTGGCTTTGAACTCGTCGAACGAGCCGAAGGCGGCGTTGAGGGCGTCCGCCAGCGCGCCGGCAGGGGCGCCGCCCGCGTTGGGCGCCATGAGGTTCCAGAACAGGGTGTGGTTGACGTGGCCGCCGCCGTTGTTGCGCACCGCGGTGCGGATGCTTTCCGGCACCGCGTTCAGGTCTTTGATCAGGTCATCCGCCGATTTGCCCTGCAGCTCCGGCGCGCTCTCGAGGGCTTTGTTCAGGTTGGTCACATACGCGGCATGGTGTTTGCCGTGATGGATCTGCATCGTTTGTGTGTCGATGTGGGGCTCGAGCGCATCATAGGGGTACGGAAGGGGGGGCAGTTCGTGCGCCATGATCTCTCCTATTTGCAGTTGAATTGACCGCGTGGGATCGTTAGAGTAAGATGTCACAAACCATCGAGATTTTATGCTCGCCCACAGCCTTTGTCAAGCAAAACAGCGCCTGTGACCCATTCCCGGCCTCCTCTGCCTCCTTATCTGGGCCTGGGTCTCGGCGTCCTGGCCACGTCCACCGCCTCGATCTTCATCCGTTACGCCCAGGCGGACGGCGCGCCGTCGCTGGTGATCGCGGCCTGGCGCCTGAGCCTCGCCGCGCTGGTGCTGGCGCCGATCGTGCTCTGGCGGCATCGCGGAGAACTGGCCCGGCTCACCGGCCGGGAATGGTCGCTGGTGGCCACCTCGGGCTTCTTCCTGGGGCTGCACTTCGCCGCCTGGATCACGTCCCTGGCCTACACCACCGTCGCCAACTCGGTGGTCTTCGTGTCCACGGCCCCGCTGTTCGTGGCCCTGTTCGCCGCGGCCCTGTTGCGGGAGCGGCTGACGCGGCCGGTCCTGGCCGGGATCGGCGTCGCCCTGGCCGGCAGCCTGGTCGTCGGCCTCAGCGACGCCTGCGGCGTGGAGACCGGCTGCCCGTCGCTGTCCGATTTCGTGCGCGGCCAGGGGTTCTACGGCGACATGCTGGCCCTGGCCGGCGCGGCCGCCGTGGCCATCTACCTGATCATCGGCCGCTCGGTGCGCGCCCGCCTCTCGCTCCTGGTCTATATCTTCCTCACCTATGGCGCCGCCGCGCTGACCCTGCTGGCCGGCGTCTGGGTGACCGGCGCTCCGCTCCGGGGCTTCACGCCGGCCGATTTCCCCGCGTCTTTAGGGGCCGGCCTGGCGGCCCGCCTCGCCGACGACCGCGCGCCCCTGGCCGCCGGAAGTTGGGCCGTGTGGGTGCTGCTCCTGGCCCTGGTGCCCCAGCTCATCGGCCACTCGTCGTTCAACTGGGCGCTCCGCTACCTGCCGGCCACCTTCGTCTCCGTCACCGTATTGGGAGAGCCCATCGGCTCGACCGTGCTGGCCTTCGTCCTGCTTAACGAAGTCCCAACCCCGCTCAAGGTCCTCGGCGGCGGCCTCATCCTGCTCGGCATTCTGATCGCGGCGCAGCGCGGCGACGACCGCCAGCCAAAATCTTAAAATTTTCTCTGGAGGCGTCGCCGGAGTTGCGCCGCCGGATGAAAAATGCTATTTTGCGCGCAACAGCTTGAACCGCTCATGCGAAGGGAGACCGACATGACCGATATGCCCACCCCGGAAGTCGCCGCGCCCGAGCCTGCGCCCGAGCCCGCGCCCGAGCCCGCCCCGGCCCCGAAGAAGGCGGCCCGCAAGCCGGCGGCCAGGAAAGCGCCCGCCAAGAAGGCGCCGGCGAAGAAAGCGGCCAAAAAGACGACCAAGAAAGCGCCGGCCAGGAAGGCGGCCAAGAAAACAGCCAGCAAGAAGAAGTAGCGCCGACGAAAGCTCGCGTTGACCCCCTCCAGGGCGGCCGATCTGGCCGCCCTTAGTTTTCCGGCAGGAAAATCCGCATCCCGTCCGCTTCGTCGATGACGTAGGCCTCCGGCCGGTAACCGGCCACCCGCCAGCCCATATAGACGTCCCCGCACGCGCCCATGGCGTTGGCCGTGGCGCACCAGGCCAGGACCGGCACGACGGCCGTCCCGGCGCAGGCCCACATCCCCAGCACGGCCAGGCCGCTGAGCAAGACCAGCGGCGCGAAAATCACGGTCAGATACTGATTCCGCGTGAAGGCATAGCCGGGCGCGGTGGCGTACAGGGCGCCGGCCTCCCATTTGATCCCGTACCGCGGCCGGGCGCCAAAGGCCGCCATCGCCAGGCCGTGCGCCAGCTCGTGCAGGGCCAGGGTCAGGATGACGCCCGCCGCCAGCCCCAGGACCTCGGCCCAGGTCGAGGACGCCGCCGCCCCGCCCCCGCCCACACGGTCCGCCAGCCAGAAGAACAGCGGCGCGGCGACGCCGGCCAACGGCAGGGCCAGCAGGTTGATCAGGACCAGGCGTGAGCGGCTCTCGGTCAGCTTCCAGTACAGGATTTCGCGGTACTGGGGTGGGATTTCGCCGGGCAACGTCAGTCTCGGTAAAGGCCCCGGTCCTGGATGAGGCGGGCGACGGCGTCCGGCACCAGCCCGGCCAGCGTCTCTCCGGCCCGGACCCGGCGCCGGATATCGTGCGAGGCGATAGCGACCGGCGGCGCGTCCACAAACTCGACCCGGGCCGTGATCCCGGGCAGGGCCTGCTCCAGGTCCGCCAGCTCGATGACGACGCCCGGCCGCCGCAACACGCCCAGGGTGCAGTGGGCCAGGAACTCCCGCGGCCGGCCCCAGCGGGGCAGGTCGCGCAGCGAATCGCCGCCCATCAGGTAGACCAGTTGGGCCTGCGGGAATTGCCGGGCCAGCAGGGCCAGGGTGTCCGCCGCCCAGTGCGGGCCGGGGCGGTCGAGGTCCACGCGCGAGAGCGCCGCGCCCGGTTCGCCGGCCAGGGCCGCCTCCAGCAGGGCCAGCCGGTCGGCGACCGGCGAGATCAGCCGGCCCTGTTTGTGAGGCGGGTCCGGGGTGAGCACCCACAACACCTGCTCCAGGCCGAGCTGTGTCCGGGCCGCGCGCGCCAGCGCCAGGTGGCCGTTGTGCGGCGGATCAAACGTCCCGCCGAAGACGCCGAGCCTAGTCACTCCACTCCAGCTCGTATTCGCCGATCCGCACCGTGTCCCCCTCCTTCACGCCGGCCTCTTCCAGGCCCTGGCGCACGCCCAACGCTTCCAGGATCTTTTGGAAACGATACACGGCCTGGTCGTATTCCCAGTACGTCATCCGGGCGGCGCGCTCGATCCGGCGGCCGGCGACCCGGAACGCCCCATCCGGCTCCCGGCTGACCGTGAACTCGCCGGCGTCGAAGGCCGGGCGATAGACGGGCAGTTCGCCGCCCGCGCCCGCCAGGTCGAAGACCGGCGCCGGCGGGGCCGTCTCCAGGAGGCGCGCGGCCAGGAAGAGCAGGTCGCGCACGCCGGTCTGGGCCACGGCCGAGATGGCGACGGCGTCGTGCCCGCGCCGTTTGAGCTCAGCCCTGAGCTCCGGCCAGCGGGCCTGGACCTCCGGCAGGTCCAGCTTGTTCAGGGCCACGATCTGGGGCTTCTCGGCCAGCCGCTCGTCGAACAGCGCCATCTCGCTGTTGATCTGCGAGAAGTCGGCCAGCGGGTCCGCGCTCAACCCGTCCAGCAAGTGGATGAGGACGCGCGTCCGCTGGACGTGGCGCAGGAAGTCGAAACCCAGGCCGACCCCGCGGTGCGCGCCCTCGATCAGGCCGGGGATATCGGCCAGGACCAGGGTCTGCTCGCCGGCCTCGTCCAGCCTGGCCACGCCTAGGTTAGGCTGCAGGGTGGTGAACGGGTACGGCGCGATCTTGGGCCGGGCGGCGGTGACGGAGGCCAGGAAGGTGGACTTGCCGGCGTTGGGCACACCGACGATGCCGACGTCGGCAATCAACTTAAGCTCCAGCGTCAGGGTCAGCTCTTCTCCCGGAGCGCCGCGCTCGCCGATGCGCGGGGCCTGGTTCTGCGGGGTGGCGAAGCGGGCGTTGCCGCGCCCCCCGCGTCCCCCGCGCGCCACCACCAGCGTGGCGTCGGCCTCGGTCAGGTCGCCCAGCAGGTCGCCGGTGGCCGAGTCGCGCACCACGGTCCCGGGCGGCACCGGGACGAACAGCGGCTCAGCCGACTTGCCGCGCATGTTCTTGGGGCCGCCGCGGCCGCCGTTCCCGGCCGCGAAGACGCGCCGGTGGGCCAGGTGCAGCAGGGTGTTCAGCCGGGGGTCCACCTGCAAAATCACATCGCCGCCGCGGCCGCCGTCGCCGCCATCCGGCCCTCCGCGCGGGACATATTTCTCCCGGCGGAAATGCACGGCGCCATCGCCGCCATCCCCGGAGCGTACGGTAATCGTCGCCTGATCGAAGACCATGCGGTGGATTATAGCACCCGCGATTCGGCGTCCCCTTCTCAAGCTCCATTAACATGCGTTGCCTATAATGTCCCGGCGAAAGGGCGCGTCATGCCAAAACAAGAGAAGGCCTCCGACCTCCTGGAATGGACCGTCCAAGACGAATTCGGCCTGGAACGCGGCCAACCGCTGCCCGACCCCGACCCGCCGTCGCCGCCGGAGCCGCCCCCCCGGCGTGTGGCGCGCGGACAGTGGGTGCTGCTGGCCGTGATCGCCGGGGTGGTGGCCCTCCTGCCGTGGTTGTACGCCCGCTGGGAATGGTGGCAGACCCGGGGCGAGGTGGAGCGCCAGGCGGCGGCGGAAGCCGCCTCAGCCGACGATGTCACCGCGCCGCTACGCCTGCTGACGCCGGTCGCCGGCGACATCCCCACTCTGCGCGCCCTGGAGCAGATCGACGCCAACATCCTGCGGGCCGAGGTGGACCGGCGTTTCACGACGCCGGACGGCCAGACGGTGACCTTCGGCTTTACGCGCTTCTACCGGCGGGCCGGCGAGGCCTGGCAGACCACGGCCGCGCCGGGCGGTTATCCGGGTGAGGTGAGCCTGTACGCCAGTCCGCGGCTCAAGATCAGCTATTACCTCACGGATGCGCCCCTGATCGAAGAGAAACTCATCCCGTACCTGGAGCCGCTCCTCGAGCGGGCCTGCGTCGAGTGGCAGTGCGGGGCCGGCGACCCGGCGGTGCTGAACTTCGTCGACGCGCCGCGGACCCGGCGCGGCCAGGGCACTGTGGCCGCCGACGACCCGCTGGTCATCGCCCTGCTGAAAGCCGGCGACCTCGCGCCCGCGGACCTGCGCCTGGGCGCGCCGCATGAATGGGGTTACCCGGTCGATCAGGCCGGAGTCGAATTCTGGCGGCGCACGGCGGCCGTCAAGGCGCTCGTCCAGTTAGCCGACCGGGCCGGGGAGGGCGCCGGGCCTTTGCTGCGCAACGCTTACTTTTTCGCCCTGATCACGCGCGCGGCCGCCCGGCTGGGGGTGGAGCCGGCCGACGCCCTGACCTACACGCGCGAAGTCCCGGCCGAGACCCTGGCCGTCTTGTGGGAGGAGACGCAGAGCGCGCGCCCCGGCCTGCGGCTGCCGCAGGCGACCGAGGGGGCGCTGGCGCTCCTCAACTCCCTGCTCCGCGACCAGCCCGTCGCGGTCGAAGCCGACCTGCTGCGCGGGCTGCGCAACGGGCTGAACTACCCGGACCCGGCCGTCGGCTGGCTGATCCAGGCGCTGCGGCCCGGCGGGATGTCGGCCAACGATTTCTATGACCGCCTGCAGGCCGTCGCCGGCCGGGCGGCCAGCCCCCTGCCGCCGCCGGCCGAGATCGACTTTGCGCTCTCGTGCGATTCGGGGCCGCTGGTGTCGGTGGCCGGCCAGCTGCGCCCTCTGCCGCCGTTCGACGCGACCGCCAGCTTCGTGTGGGGCCTGGATTGGTCGCCGGACGGGCGGCGGCTGGCGCTCAACACCTTCCTCCAGACCACCGTCCTGGACCTGCAGACCGGCGATCTGTACTGGCTGCCCGTGACGGCCCCCGAGGCCGAATACGCGTTCCCGGCGCTGTGGATGTCCGACACGCTCCTGGCCTACAGCCAGTTCTCGTCGGCGCTGCTGGAGGGGCCCTTCGACCCGGCCTTGATCCGGCTCTACTATGTGGACATTGACGAGCCCGCGCGCGCACAGCCCGGCCCACAGGGGGTGCTGGCCTATTCTCTGCTCGCGCGCGCCGCGCCGGATCGGAGCGCGCTGGCGGTGGCCGCCTTGCAGTCGGACGGCGGGTTTCGGCCTTTCGGGTCATTGGCGCTTATCCGGGCCCTGGACCAGGCGCCGACGCCCGTGGCAGAAAGAGCTTCACTGCCGGCCTGGTCCCCGGACAGCCGGCAGATCGCGTTCGCGCAGCTGGAGGCGGACGGCCGGGTCAGCCTGCACGTGCGCGACGCCGGCTCGCCGACCGGGAGATTGATCTGGAGCAGCCCCGTTTCGGCGTTGATAAAAGTGACGGCGGTGGCGTCGGCGAACGTCGCCTGGTCGCGCCCCGGGGACTGGATCGCGCTGGCGGTCGCCGGCGGCGGGCGGGATGGCTGGCTGGCGCTGGCCCGGCCCGATGGGACGCGCCGCTGGCTCGCGTCTGACCGGCCGACCTACCAGGCGGCTTTTTCGCCCGACGGGCGCTGGCTGGCCGCGGTCCAGGCGTCCGAACAACTGGCCGGAACACGCACGGAGATGGTGATCTTCGACCTGACGCAGAACCGGGCGGTGGTCCGGCGGGAGGGTAACTGGAGCGAGCTGTCCTGGTCGCCGCGCGACAGCCAATTGCTGGCCTTCCGCGACGGCAGCGCCTATTGGTTTGCGGACCCGCTGGGCGAGCCGCAGCGGCTGGCGGGCAACTGCATGAGCGCCGCCTGGCGACCGTAACGGCCGGCGGCCCTTCGGCTAAGGCGAACGGCGCAAGCGCCGTTCACCCGGTTACTCGTACCTCAGCGCCTCGATCGGGTTGAGGCCGGAGGCGCGGATGGCGGGGTAGATGCCGAAGAACAGGCCGACGGCGATGGAGAACGTGGTGGAGAGCAGGACGCTGTCCGGGGTGACGACCGGCGCCAGGTCCGGCACCAGCTGGTTGACGGCCACGATGCCGAGGCTGCCCAGCACGATGCCGATGGCGCCGCCCAGCAGGGACAGGATGACGGCCTCGATCAGGAACTGGCTGAGCACGTCGCGGCGCTTGGCGCCCACGGCCTTGCGCAGCCCGATCTCCTTGGTGCGCTCGGTCACCGAGACCAGCATGATGTTCATGATACCGATGCCGCCCACCAGCAGCGAGATGCTGGCGATCGCCCCGAGAAAGACCGTCAGCACGCCGGTGACGCGCTCGAAGGCGGAGAGCAGGTCCTGGCCGGACAGGAGCGTGAAGTCGTCCTCGCCGCGGTAGGGGATGTTGTGCGTCTCGCGCAGCACGTCCGTGATCTGCGTGATCAGCCGGTCCTTCTGCTCCGGGCCGGCGTACTCCACCAGGATGATCGAGAGGCGGATATCGCCCTTGGGGGTGCGGTCGGGGAAGAGCGTGCGCACGGCCGCGGTGTAAGGCACGAACAGCGCATCGTCCTCGTTGCCGAACGGCGTGGCGCCGCGCTCGGCGAAGATGCCGATGACGCGGAACGGCTGGCCGTTGAGCCGGAGGCTGGCGCCCAGCGGGTCTTCATCCGGGGCAAAGAACCGGTTGACCGTGGCCGTGCCCAGCACGACGACGCGCGCCTCCTGCGCGAGGTCCTCTTCGGTGAAGAAACGCCCGGCGAAGATCTGGTAATCGCGGGTGGGGAAGTACGCGGGCGACGTGGCGCGCAGGCTCACGCTGTCCTGGGTGCGGCCGTAGGCCACCTGGACGTTGCGCTGGATGAGCGGCACCACGCGCAGCGCGTCCGGAACGCGGGCCGGGTCCGCCAGGGCCAGCAGGTCGCGCTCGGTGAGGACGGTGTTGGCGGTGCGGCTGGGCGGCCCGCCGCGCTGGAACTGGCCCGGGAACACATACAGCAGGTTGGTGCCCAGGCCGGCAAACTGGTCGGCCACGTAGCGCGAGACCGAGTTGCCGACCGAGACGAGCGTGATCACGGCCGCCACGCCGATGGTGATGCCCAGCATGGTCAGCGCAGCGCGGAGCTTGTTGGCGGCCAGCGCACGCAGGCCGAGCCGGATGCTTTCAAGAATCATAGCGACTGGCGGATAGCGGACAGCCTCGATGATATCTGCTCCCTGCTCCCTGCTCCCTGCTCCCTGCCCCCTGCCTTCAACCGAGTCCTATTCATACCGCAACGCCTCAATCGGGTTCAGGCGCGCCGCGCGGTAGGCCGGGTACAGGCCGAAGAACAGGCCGATGGCCAGCGACACGCCGGTGGCCAACAGCACGCTGTCCGGGGTGACGGCCACCGGCAGATCGGGCTGGAGGAGCGTGATGGACCAGCCGACCGCCGCGCCGATGGCGATGCCGATCAGGCCGCCCAGCAGGGCCAGGGCCGTCGCCTCCACCAGGAACTGGCTGAGCACGTCGCGGCGCTTGGCGCCCAGCGCCTTGCGCAGCCCGATCTCCCGGGTGCGCTCGGTCACCGAGACCAGCATGATGTTCATGATGCCGATGCCGCCCACCAGCAGCGAGATGCCCGCGATCAGCCCCAGGAAAAGCGTCAGCGCGCCGGTCACCTCGCCGAAGGACGAGATCAGGTCCTGCTGGGTGATGACGGTGAAATCGTCCTCGTCGCGGAACGTGATGCCGCGGAAGTCGCGCAGCGCCTCGGTGACCTGAGTGGCCACGCGGTCCAGCTCGTTGGCGTCCTGCGCCTGGAGATAGATGACGGACACCGCCAGCCGGCCGTTGGCCGTGCGCGCGTTGAACACGCGCTGCTGGGCCGTGCTGATCGGGATCATCACCACATTGTCCTGGTCCCCGAACAGCCCGCCGCCCTTGGAGGCCAGCGTGCCGACGACCTTGAACGGCACCTGGTTGATCTTCACCGTCTGGCCGATGGGGAATTCGCCGCCCGGGAACAGGCGCTTGACCACGGTCTGGCCGAGCACGGCCACGCGCGCCGCCGCCCGCACGTCGTTCTCGGTGAAGAACTCGCCGTCGGCGATGGCGAACTGGCGGACATCCAGGTAATTCAGGCTGACGCCGCTGATCTGCACCGACGTGTTCTCGCGGCTGTACTCCACCAGCGAGAAGCCGACGAATTCGGCGGCGACGGCGGCGACGCCCGGCACGCGCGCCGAGTCGGCCAGAAAGGCGACGTCGTCGTTCGTCAGCGGCTTCTCGCGGGCCCGGCCCGGCCGCGGCGGGCCCTGCGTGTCCGGGCCGCCCGGGAAGACAAACAGCAAATTCGACCCAATCCCCTGAAACTCGGCCGTGACGAAACGCTCCACGCCCCGTCCGATGGACATCAGCGCGATCACGGCGGCCACACCGATGATGATGCCGAGCATGGTCAGGATGGCGCGCAGTTTGTTGGCCGCCAGCGCCCGCAGGGCGACCCGCAGAGTCTCCGTGAAGCTCACGGCCGCTCAGCCCCCGTCGCCGAACGGCGTCGCGCGCTGGGTGCTCACGGCCGCCACGTCGCCCTCGGCCGCGCCGCTCTTCACTTCGGTGTAGCTCTCGCCGCGCAGGCCGGTGTCGATGGGCACCTCCGTGATCGTCTCGCCCGCCTGGAGGCTCAGGTAGGCCTGCCCGGTCTGCCGGTCGCGGCGGATGGCCCAGTTGGGCGCCAGCACCACATCGGCGACCTGGGCCACCGTCACCTGGACGGTGGCGCTCATGCCGGAGCGAAGCGCCTGAGCGGGGCCGGCCTCGTCCAGCACCACGCGCACGGTGTAGTTCACGGCGCCGCCGACCAGCGTCGCCGTCGGCGCCAGGCGCTCCACGCGGCCGGCCAGCGGCGCATCCGGCAGCGCGTCCACGGTCACGCTCACCGCCTGCCCCACCGCCAGCTGGGCCACATCCACCTCGTTCACGGTGACGTCGAGCTGGAACCGCGTGGTGTCCAGCAGCACGATGGCCGGGGTGCCGGTGCCGGCCGGCTCGCCGGCCTTGACGTTGACGCGGGCCACCACGCCGTCGAAGGGCGCGCGCAGCTCGGCGCGGGCCAACTGCTGGCGGGCGCGATCCAACGCCAGCTGCGCCTGCTCCACGCTCAGGTCCGCCTGCCGCTTCTGTAACTCGGTCGGGCCCAGGCGCAACTGCTCCAGTTGGGCCTTGGCCTGGGCGATGCGCGCGTAGGCGACCGTCAACGCGCCCGGGTCGCCGCGCTTCGCCTGTTCCCATTGCAGGCGCGCGATCTCGGCCTGGTAATAGGCGGCCTCCTGGTTGGCCTTGAGCGTGTCCAGCGTCTCCTGGGGCGGCGCGAACTGCGGGTTGCGCTGGGCGAAATCGACCAGGTTGTTGTACTGCTCGTTGAGCTTGCGAAAATCCTCGTAGGCCGAGTCATAGTTGAGCTTGGCGATCTCGGCCTCCTGCGGGCCGGCGCCGCGCGCCGCCTCGCCGGCCGCCGCGTTCGCGGCGCGCAGATTGGCCTCGGCGATGGCGATATCATCCGCGGACGGCCCGGCCAGCAGGATTTTGCGGCGCAGCTCGGCGATGGCCAGGGCGTCCTCCGCCTGGGCCACGGCCAGCTGCAGGTCGGCGGCTTTCAGACGCGCCAGCACCTGCCCGGCCTTCACCGCGTCGCCCTCCTGCACCAGCACCGCCTCGGTCGTGCCCGGGATGAGGAAGGCCAGGTTGGCCTGGCGGCGCGGCAGCAGCGCGCCGGTGGCGCTGACCGTGGCGGTCAGGTCGCCGCGCGCCAGGGTCTCGGTCCGCAGCGCCGCCAGCGCCTGCGTGCGGGCCTGCGCGGCCTGGACCTGCTGGTACCAGTACCAGCCGGCGACGCCGCCGGCGACCAGGAGCGCGGCCAGGAGCCAGCCCCAGCGGGCGCGCAGAAAAGAAAGGAGCGCGCTCATGGCTGCTGCCCTCCGCCGAAGAAACTGAACTGCTCGCGCGTGGTCTGGATCGCGACGGTGTCGCCCTCGCTCAGGCCGGACACGATCTGGCTGAACGACTCGTTGCGCAGGCCGAGCGTGACCGCGACTTCCTGGATCTGGCCGTCCCGCAGCACGCTGGCGAACGCCTGGCCGGTGACACGGTCGCGGCGGATCGCCCAGTTGGGGGCCAGGACGACGCCGCGCTCCTCCTGGACGACGATCTCGGCCGTCGCCGTCAGGCCGGAGCGCAGGCGCGCGTCCCGGCTCTGCACGAGGACGCGCACCGGGTAGCTGACGATGCCGGCCGTCAGCGCGGGCTGCGGCGCGATCCGTTCGACGACGCCCAGGAAGAGGTCGTTGGGCAGGGCGTCGAGCGTCACCGTCACCGCCTGGCCGGGCGCGATGCGCGTGATATCGACCTCGTCCACGGCCACGTCCACGTGGTACTGGCGGTTGTCCACCAGCACGATGGCCGGCAGCGCGCCGACGGCCACCTCGCCCTCGCGGACATTGACCGCCGCCACCACGCCGTCGAAGGGCGCGACGAGGCGGGCCTCGTCCAGGTTGTTGCGGGCCTGCTCGAGCGCCGCCTGAGCCTGCTCCACCTGAAGCTGCGCGATGCGCACATCGTCCGGGTCCGGGCCGCGCTGCAGCCGGTCCAGGGCGATCTCCGCCTGCTCCACGGAGGCCAGGGCGGCGCCGGCCCGGCCCGCGCCCGGCGGCGTCTGGGCCTGCTCGTAGCGCAGCGCGGCCACGCGCGCCGCCTCGATCAACTGTTTCTGCTGCGCTTCCAGCGCCTGCTTCTCGGCGTAGCGGCCCCGTTCCACCAGATCGTCCATGCGCTGGTTGAGCTGATCCAGGCTGCTCTGGGCGATCACCAGGTTGAGGCGCGCGATCTCGACCTGCTCCCGGGTGGCGCCCTGGGAGGCCTGGAAGACCTGGGCGCGCGCCAGCTTCAGGTTCGCCTCCGCCACGGCGATGTCCTCCGGCCGCGGCGGCGCCTGGAGTTGCTCCAGGCCCAGTTCGGCCGAGCGCAGGGCCTGTTCGGCCTGCTGGACGGCCAGTTCCAGGTCGGCAGTGTCCAGCCGCGCCAGCACATCGCCTTTGTGGACCACGTCGCCCAGCGCCACGGCGACTTCGACCACCGGGACCGGAACGGAGACGCCGAAGAACAGGTTGACCTGCGCCTCGGCCGCCAGCGAACCTGTGGCGCTGACGGTCGAGACGATGGCGCCCCGCCCGACCGTGGCCTGCCGGAGTTCGCTTTGCGCCGCCAGTTCAGCCGCGCGCTGCTGCTGCCACCAATACGCGCCGCCGGCCGCGGCGGCCGCGACGATCAACACGATTACGAGATGGCGACGTGAAAACATAGGGGAAAGGTGTTTTGTGAAAATCGTAATGATTATATCATCGCGATCATGCGCACTGCCGCACTTCGGGAAATGAGCCGGCCAACCCCCGCCGAACCGCCCGCGCTTGCCCGGTCCCTGAACTCGTGCTACAGTTGCGGCGCATTTCACAAGCGATTCTCCTCAACCCGGAACGTCCGGCAGGAGCAGAAGCGGGTCACATGAGCACCATGCAAATCCCAGATATCGTGGTGAGTCGCCTCCCCATCTATCTGCGGGCGCTGACACGGATGGCCCAGGAAGGCCACCAGATTACGTCCAGCCACGAACTGGGCAAACGGCTGGGCATCAGTTCAGCGCAGATTCGCAAGGACCTTTCGCATTTCGGCGAGTTCGGCAAACAGGGGACGGGGTACCAGATCCGCTACCTGCTGGACCAGCTGAGCCGCATCCTGAAAGTGGACCAGGAATGGGATGTGGCGCTGGTGGGGGCCGGCGACCTGGGCCACGCGCTGGCGCGCTACAACGGCTTCCGCAACCGGGGCTTCCGCATCGCCCTGATCTTCGACGCCGACCCGGCCAAGATCGGCGAAAAGCTGGGCGACTTGAGCGTGCTCGACGCGGCCGAGATGGGCACATTGATCCCCCAGCACCACATCGTCCTGGCCATGATCGCGGTGCCGGCCGAACAGGCCCAGGCCGTGGCCGACGCGCTGGTGCAGGCCGGGATCAAGGGCATCCTCAACTACGCCCCCATCAATCTGACCGTGCCCGAAGGGGTGCAGGTGCAGTACATCGACCCGGTGGCCCACCTGCAACGGATGACGTTTTATTGCTGAGCAATCGGAACGGAGAATTGAGGAGCAGGTGTCGTCAGGGCGGGTCTAAGACCCGCCCTGACGTTCGTCTCACACCCTTGGCAGGATGCGCTTGAGGGTCTCGAGGTGCTTGAAGGCGCGGCCGGCGCCCAGGGCCACGCACGCCATCGGGTTATCGGCCACGTAAGCCGGCACGCCGGTCTCGCGGGTCAACAGCTGGTCCATGCCGCGCAGCAGGCTGCCGCCCCCGCACAGCAGCATGCCGCGGTCGATCACATCGGAGGCCAGCTCCGGCGGCGTCTTTTCCAGCACGGCCTTCACCACGCCGACGATCGCGCCCAGCGGCTCCTGCAGCGCCTCGACGATCTCGTTCGTGCTGACCGACACGCTGCGCGGCAGGCCGTTCACCTGGTCGCGGCCCTGCACTTCCAGCGACTCTTCTTCTTCCTGGGGCACCGCCGCGCCGATCTTGAGCTTGATGTCCTCGGCCGACTGCTCGCCGACCAGCAGGCCGTATTTCTTGCGGATGTAGGCGATGATGGCCTCGTCCAGCCGCAGGCCGCCCAGCCGGGCGGTGTGCGCGGCCACCAGGCTGTTCATGGAGACGACGGCGGCCTGGGTCGCGCCGCCGCCCAGACTGACCACCAGATTGCCGGTCGGCGTCGCCACCGACAGGTCGGCGCCGTAGGCGGCGGCCAGCGGCTCGGGCAGCAGGAAGGCCTCGCTGGCGCCGGCTTCCAGCGTCGCCTCCTGCACCGCCCGGCTCTCGACGCTGGTGGCGCCGTACGGCACGGTGATGATGACGCGCGGGCGGAAGAGCCGGAAGGGGCCGCAGACCTTCTCGATGATGTAGCGCAACAGGGTGGCGGTGACCTCGTAGTCGGCGATGACGCCGTCGCGCAGGGGGCGGGTGACCTCGACCGTCTCCGGGGCGCGCCCGTACATATCGCGCGCCTCCTGGCCCCAGGCCACCACCTTCTGCTCGGCCTGGATCAGGGCCACCACGCTCGGCTCATGCAGAACGACCTCGCCGCCGTCGCACACCAGCACGTGGACGGTCCCCAGGTCGATCCCGAGGTCCTTGGCAAAGAGGGGCATAGGCGCCGGGGCTAGACGTCGCCGCCGGGCAGACCGGAGCGGCGGCGCTTGGCCACGCTCAGGCGCAGGTTGGAGCGCCGCAGGGCGGCCTCGGCCTGCAGGAAGGCGTCCGAGTCGCGCGGCAGTTTCTTGAGCGACTCCTCGGCGCGGCGCCGGGCCTCCTCGGCGCGGGCGATGTCGATCTCCTCCGACGCTTCGGCGGCATCGGCCAGGACGGTCACCACCTCCGGCTGGACCTCCATGAAGCCGCCCGAGATGGCGAACAGCTCCTCGCGCCCGCCTCGCCGAACCTTGAGCACCCCGGTCTTGAGCGCGGTCAGCACCGGGGCGTGGTGCGGCAGGATGCCCATCTCGCCGTCGGCCCCCGGCGCGACCACGATGTCGACGTCGCCTTCAAAAACCTTGCGGTCCTGGCTGACGATCTCGCAACGGATTGGCATAGGCGGTTACCAGTCACCCGTGATTGCGGATCACGAGCCCTCTTGCAGCTTCTTCGCCTTGGCCACCGCGTCCTCGATGGTGCCGACGTAGCGGAAGGCCTCCTCGGGCAGGTCGTCGTGCTTGCCGTCCAGGATTTCGCGGAAGGAACGCACGGTGTCCTTGAGCGGGACGTACACGCCCTTGAGGCCCGTGAACTGTTCGGCCGTCACGAACGGCTGGCTGAAGAACTTCTCGATCTTGCGCGCGCGCGAGACCAGGACCTTATCGTCCTCGGACAGTTCGTCCACGCCCAGGATGGCGATGATGTTCTGGAGGTTCTTGTAGCGCTGGAGGACGCGCTGCACCTCGCGGGCGGTGGCGTAGTGCTCGGCGCCGACGATATTCGGGTCCAGGATGCGGCTGGTGGAGGCCAGCGGGTCCACCGCCGGGTAGATGCCCTTCTCGGCGATGGCGCGCTCCAGGGCCAGCGTGGCGTCCAGGTGGGTGAAGACCGCCACCGGCGCCGGGTCAGAGTAGTCGTCGGCCGGCACGTACACGGCCTGCATCGACGTGATCGAGCCGTTCTTGGTGGACGTGATGCGCTCCTGCAGCTCGCCCATCTCGTTGGCCAGGGTCGGCTGGTAGCCGACGGCCGACGGCAGGCGCCCGAGCAGCGCCGACACTTCCGAGCCGCTCATGACGTAGCGGAAGATGTTGTCGATGAAGACCAGTACATCGCGGCCCTGGTCGCGGAAATACTCGGCCATGGTCAGGCCGGTGAGGCCGACGCGCAGGCGCACACCGGCCGGCTCGTTCATCTGGCCGAAGACCATGACCGTGTCCTTCATCACGCCGGACTCTTCCATCTCGCGGCGCAGGGCGGTGCCTTCGCGGGTGCGCTCGCCGATGCCGACGAAGACCGAATTGCCCTTGTGGACGCGGGCCACGGAGGAGATCAGCTCGGTGATGATGACCGTCTTGCCGACGCCGGCGCCGCCGAACACGCCCGTCTTGCCGCCCTTGGTGAACGGCGCGATCAGGTCGATGACCTTGATGCCGGTCTCGAAGACCTCGGCGCGCGCCACCTGGTCTTCCAGCCTGGGCGCCGGGACATGGATCGGGCGGCGGTGCGGGCTGTCGACCGGGCCGGCGTTATCCACCGGGCGCCCGA
>DAOUAB010000021.1:0-57905 GCA_034434015.1 Anaerolineales bacterium | reverse complement strand
GCCAGTTCGGTGATCTCGCGGATGTCGGCGAACGGGCGCGTCTCGGACGAGATCACGCCCACGGCCAGGCGCATCAGGGGCGCCTTGATCTCGTTGCCCTGGGCGTCCTGGGCGACGACGTAGCCGCGTTCGCGGTCGGAGAAGTTATAGTGGACGAGCACCTCCTCGGCGAAGCGCGCCTTGAGCCGGTCGCGTATTCGGGCCGCACGGTCGGCGGTGGTGATGATGATGAAGTTGTCGCCGCCGGGGTGGCCGACGAAATCGTTGGACGTGCCCAGTTCGTCAATGACCTCGCCGATGAGCATGGACGTGAAGCGCAGGACTTCGTCGCCGGCGATGAAGCCGTAGACGTCGCGGAAGCGGTCGAAGGCCAGCAGGCGGCTGTCCAGCAGCGCCCAGCCCGGCGTGCGGATGATGCGGCGGAGCTGGTCCTCGATCAGGCGGCCGGACGGCAGGCCGGTGCGCGGGTCGAGCGAGTTCTCGCGCTCCTGGCGGGCGATGGAATTGCTGACGCGCAGGCGCAGCTCCTCGATGTCGAAGGGCTTGGTGATGTAGTCGTCGGCGCCGAGCTGCAGGCCCTCGATCTTGTCGGCCCGCTCGTCCTTCTGGGTCAGGAAGATGATGGGCACGTGGCTGGTGCGCGTGGTGGTGCGCAGCTCCCGGCAGACGGCGTAGCCGTCCATGTCCGGCAGCATGATGTCCAGCAGGATCAGGTGCGGCAGGCTTTTGCGCGTCAGGTCCAGGGCGTCGGCGCCGCGCGCGGCCACCGTCACGTCGAAGCCCTGGCCGGTGAAATAGATGCGCAGCATGGTGGAGATGTCGAAATCGTCTTCGACGACCAGGATGCGGCCTTTGTTCATAAATCACTCCTTCCGCGTCACCTGCAGCGTCATCAGCGGGGCCTGCGTCTCGCGACCGTCGGCGTCGCGGATGACGACGTAACCCTGCTCGACGTCAAAGAACGAATAGTGGGCCTGGATGGCCTGGTTGAATTCGGCGGCCAGGCGCTCGGCCAGCGCCGCCGGGTCCGGCGCGCCGGTCAGGACGACAAACGTGTCGTTGGCCGGGTGTCCGATGAGGTCCTCCGGCGTCCCGGCCTCGTCGAGCACGCGGCGCAGCAGCCCGGCGGTCGCCTTGAGCACTTCGTCGCCGGCCGCGAACCCGTTCAGGTCGATGAAGGGCCGGAACGATTGTAGCCGGCACTCCAACACCTGCCAGCCGGGCCGGTCCTGCACCTGGCGGATTTGCTCGTCCACCAGCCGCCCGGTGGGCAGGCCGGAGCGCGGGTCGAGCAGGTTGTCGCGCGCGGCGCGCAGGATGGCGGCCTGGACGCGCAGGCGGAACTCCTCCAGGTCATAGGGCTTGACGACGTAATCGTGCGCGCCCAGGCTCAGGCCGGCCAGCCGGTCGCCCTGCGACGCGCGCTCGGTCAGGAAGATCACGGGCAGGGGCGAGGTGCGCGGCGAGGCGCGCAGCGCCCGGAAGACCGTGAACCCGTCCATCTCGGGCAGGTTGACGTCCAGCACCACCAGGTCGTAGCTGCCGCGCCGGGCCATTTCCAGGCCTTCCAGCCCGCGCGTGGCGACGTCGACCGCATAGCCGTGCGCGGTGAAATAAGTCTGCAACAGGCTGGAGTTGTCCGGGTCGTCCTCCACCACCAGCAGACGCCGCGCCGGATCGCCGGCGGGGCGCGCGATCGGGGCCGTCATGCGGGCGTCTCCAGCCGGCGCGCCGCGGCGACGCGCTCGAGTTGTTCGGCCGTCACCGGGCGCTCGAAGGAGCGGAAGCCGCCCAGCCGGAAGCCGTGCCGGGCCGCCAGGCGCGCGATCTCGTCCACTTGGTCCACCGTCAGGTCCTTGCCCAGCGTGTAACTCTCCAGACGGCCCTCCAGGGCCAGGGTGATGGTCTCGGCCATGCAGGCATAGGCCATGCGCGGCGGGAAGCCGAAATCGAAATGAAAGTTCACGTCGCCCGGCACCTCCACCATGCCGCCGTCGATCACCAGCACGTCGTCGCGGGCGGCCGCCACGCGGGCCGAGACGTCGCGCGGCCGGGCCACGTCGCACACCACCGCGCCCGGCTTGAGGTGCTCCGGTTCGATCACGGCCTCCACGGCGCTGGTCACGGTCAGGATCAGGTCGGCCTCGCGCAACCCGGTCAGGTCGTCGCCGATGAGCACCTCGGCCGTGGAGCGGCGCTGGATCCGGTCGCGCAGCGCCTCCAGGGCCGGCCGGCGCCGCCCGATCAGCCAGAGTCGGCGCACCGCGCGCGCGATCAACTCGGCGGCGGCGGCCCCGATGGCGCCGGTGGCGCCGACGACCGCGGCGGTCGCCGTCGCCGGCGCGATACCCAGTTGCGCGGCGGCGGCGCGGACCGAGTCGACCGCGACGGCCACCGTGTACGAGTCGCCGGTGGTGACCGGGATCGCCAGTTGTTTGGCGATCGTTACGCCGGCATCGCCGACCACGGACGTGAACGCGCCCAGGCCCAGGATCTGGGCGCCGAGCCGTTCGGCCAGCCGTCCCGTCTGCACGATTTTACGATACACGCTGGGCGCGGGCAATTCGAGCATGCGCTGGGGGGTGTAGGGGCAGGCCACGAACCAGCCCTTCACCTCGCGGCCGGTGGCCGCCGAGCGGATGCCGGTGATCTCGGAGATGAAGACGGGCGGGAAAAACGTGCTGAGGAAGTTGATCTGCTGGACGCTCAGGACCCGGCCGAGCAGCGGGAACTTCCGGCTGACGTCGCGTTTGGGGTCGATGGGGTGAATGATAAAGGCAAAGGTGTTCACCACGTCTCCGCCTCTTTCTCACCTTTGCGTTGGTAGAGGCGTTTGTGCAGCGGCGCCAGCCGCGTCTTGAGGTGGTCGCTGTCTTCGTAGGCCACGTTGCGGTCGATGACGCGGCGCTCGGGCGACGCGAACAGGACGACGTCGGACTCGATGGTGCGGGCCGGGTAGACGATCAGCCCGGAGCCGATGCGGCAGTTGTGGCCGACGGCGCCGCCCAGCACCGGGGCGTTGGCGTCGGCCAGGTTCCCGTCGCCGGACATGGCGCGCAGCGGGACCGGCAGCAGGTTGTAATCGGTGAAGGTGCTGCCGGCGCCGATGAACGTCCGGCGCCCGATGACGCACATCTGCAGGCAGGTGTTCTGCGCCACGATGGAGTGCTCCATCAACGTGGTCAGGAAGAGCGACGCCCGGAACGGCAGGAAGACGCCGTCGCCGACGGTGGACGTCATGAGCTGGCAGCCGTCGGAGATGTTGACGTTGTCGCCGATGGAGCAGTTGTCGATGACCACGCCGGCGCCGATGGTGACGTTGTCGCCGATGGAGGCCGGGCCGGTGATCACGGCCGAGGGATCGATGACGCAGTTCTTGCCGATCTTCACGACTTCGGAGCAGCGCAGCACCTGGCGCCCCTCCAGCAGGGCCCGGCCCAGGATGCGCAGGTTGTAGAGCGTGTCCCGGTTGGCGCGCTCGAGAAAGCGCTGGGCGCGCCCGAACAGCCCGTAGACCTGGTCGGCGATGAAGATGTGGACCCACGAGTCGATGGCGATCAGGCCGCGCAGCGGCACCTGGTAGACCAGGTCGCCCTTCTCGTTAGACATGTAGGTGGGCACGCGGTAGAAGCCGATCTCGAGGGTCTTGAAATCAATCACGACCGGCTCGACGCGCGCCGCGGGGTCCACGCCGCGGGGGTAGTACCACAGGTCGGCCAGGTAGAGCTCGCCCTCCCGGGTGTAGCTGTTGGACAGGGGGAGAGCGTGCGTCATGAACGTCTTGTTGCTCTTGGAGAAGGCCGCCCGGCACGGACGGCCCAGCCGCCGCGCCAGGGCGATGAACTCATCGACATAGTGTTGGTCGAAGAACAGGTTGTCGCGGTAGACGATCGTCTCGCCGGTATGGTTCGTCGGCACTTTGAGGAGGCTGTCCACCTCCAGCTCCTGGTCGACATAGCGCGCCAGCACGTCGCGCTGATGCAGCCAGAGCGGGCGGTTCTGGATGCTGAGATCGCGCGCTTCTTCGTTGAACGGGTGGACGTGCCGCTCGTCGCGGAGGATGATCTTGCGCATGGGCGGTGACGCGGTTCCTGGCCGAGTGCCTCCGTCGCTATCCTAACATACACGTTCGGAGCCGGTCGCCGTCATGTGGTAAGAAGGGGGTTAGGGGAGGGGGTGTCAGGGTGAGCGGGCGGCTCAATCCATGGGTTTCTTGTCGATGATGAAGGTGCAGACCTCGTCGCCGCAGGCGTGGCAGGTGGTCTGGGCGACGTCGAAGTGTTTGCCGCCGCTGACCCAGTAGAGGGCCTCCTGCAGGATGCCGACGGCCAGGTGGCAGCAGGGCGAGTCGGTCTGGCGGCCCCAGCACATCGGACAGCGCACGTTCTGCCAGACGATGCGGTCCTCCTCGTCCGCCACTTTGACCACCTGGTCGCTGAACTTGTTGAAGGTCTCGGCGAAGACGTCGGCGCCGACCTTGAGCTTCATGTTGAGCGGCAGGAGCCGGAAGGCCAGGTCGGCGATGCCGAGCACCGGGCCGAACTCCTTGATGCCGTACTTGAACGCCGCCCGCCCGGCGCGCAGGGCCAGGCCGCGGCCGCCGCGCGGCCCGTACATGTCGTCCAGCGCGCGCATCAGCGCCCCGATCTCCACGAACGTCACCTGCCGGTCGAAGTTGTTGGGCGGGTAATTGTTGACCAGGTGGCGCAGGCGGGCCAGGTTCAGGGCGGCGTTGACGCCGTTGCGGCCCATCACCTCCTCCATCGCCTGGAGGATGATGCGCGTCATCTTGTTGGGATAGTAGAAATCCGGCGCGGACGCGCTAGTGGACAAGCCCATGGGGATCGTCTTCCAGGAAATGTTGGATGTGCTCCAGGTAGCGGTCCGGCTCGTCCAGCATCGGGAAGTGGCCGGAGGCCGGCATGAGCTCGACCCGCGCGTGCGGGGCGCCGCTCTGCAGCACGGCGTACTGTTTCGGGTGGACGATGACGTCCCGCAGCCCGTAGACGCCGGTGACCGGCATCTTCAGGGCCGGCAGCCGGTCGCGCAGGTCGGTGTGGGCGAGCGAGCCGATGCTGCTGAAGAACGACTCGACCGTCGTCTGCGACAGATCGCGCTCGATCATCGGGTACCAGCGCGCCGGGTTGCGCGTGATGAGCGGCGCGAACAGGCGGATGGCGGGCATGAGCAGGCCGGGCAGGCGGCGGACCAGCGAGCCGATCCAGGCCACCCCGGCCAGCCGCAAAAAGATTGAGAGCGACGAGCCGACGATGGGCGAGCCGATGATGCACACGCGCCGCACGCGGTGCGGGTAGCGCTGGGCGGTGCCCAGGGCGGTGGTGCCGCCCATCGAGTGCCCGATGAGGGGGGCCGCCTCGATCCCGAGCGCGTCCATGAACTGGTTCACCAGGTCCATGAAATCGCCGACGGCGTATGAGTCGCGCTTCTTGCCGGACTCGCCGAAACCCCAGAAGTCCAGGGCGTAGCAGCGGTAGCGGCCGCCGAGCGCCTCCATCGTCGGCTGCCACAGGCCCCACGAGCCGAGCCAGCCGTGCAGCAGGATCACCGGCGCGCCGTGGCCGTAGGTCTCGTAATGGACGATGCCCTGTTCGGTGACGATGGAACTCACGGCGTTGTCGCTGTGGCTGCCGCTCGCCCGGCCAGGCGAGTTGTCGGGGGCCGCGCCGCAAGCCGGGGCGCGGGCCCTGGCCCACGGGCTATTGTTTTTCCATCTCGGCCAGGATGGAGTAGAGCAATTCCAGCAGGACGCCCTTGACCTTCTCGCGGTCGGTCGCCACGCACGGCAGGAGCTTGATGGCCGGGTCGAGGCGCAGCGCGATGCGCAGGTCGTCCAGTTCCCAGGCCTCCGGGTGGTCCTGCTTGTTGGCGGCGACGACGTACGGGGTGGGGGCGTAGGCGCGGAAGGTTTCCAGGATGCTCTTGGCCTCGCGGAAGGTCTCCGGCCGGGTGCTGTCCACCATCACCACAAAGCCGAGCATGCCCTCCGACAGGATCTCCCACATGAAATCGAAGCGTTTCTGGCCGGGCGTGCCGAACAGGTACAGGATAAGCTCCTCGTCCACCGTGATGCGGCCGAAGTCCATGGCGACGGTGGTGCTCTCCTTGACCTTCTCGGCGTCGGACGAGATCTTGCGCTCGGTGGAGACGACGTCAATCTCGCTGACCGATTGTATGAATTGGGTTTTGCCGGAATTGAAAGGCCCGGTGACCACCATTTTGACTGCTTGCATCGGTATGCTTTCTCCGGCGCGAGTGATGAGGGGCGAGAGACCGTGCTAGCTAGAGCGAACGGATGCGCGCGATGAGCTTGTTGACCACGCTCATCTGCTGCTTGGGGTCGGGGGCCGGGGCGGGTCGGCCGCCCGGTCGGACCGGGACGGTCGCTCGCGGCGCCGGGGCGCCCTCCGGCCGGACGATCTCCACCAAACCGGCCTGGAGCAGGCCGTAGACCACGCGCCGGATTTCGAGGTCGCTCAACGCCGTCGCCTTGGCGATGGCGCGCATCGAGTTCTTGGGGTTGATGTACGAGACCACCTTCCATTCCTCGACGCTCAGGTTCATGTTGCGGATATTGGCGTTCGGGCGGTCGGTGAACTTGAGCGCCATGTCGAGGTTAGGCAGTTCCTCGGCCAGGTGCGCCCACTCCTGCATCCGGCGCGAGCCTTCGATAATCACGTTTTCCAGTTCGATGGGGACCGTGATCTTGTCGTCGCCGGGCATGATCGACGGCTCAAAGCGGAACAGGCCCTCCACCCAGGTGAAGAGCCGGTAGACGATCTCTAGCATGTGGCTGCGCAGGCTGTTGATGATGTCGCTCTGGTTGACGTAGCCGGCGTTGATGAGCAGCAGGCCAAGCTCTTTGTCGGTGGCCGTGGCGGCGCGGGCCCGCAGCGCTTTCACCTGTTCATCGGTCAGCCGCCCGGTCCGGCGCAGGAGCACGGCCAGGTTGCCGTCCTCGTGGCCCATCTGTGCGAAGATGAGCTTGCCGTTGCGGAACGACATCTGCGCGCCCTGGCCCGGCCCCTCAATGATGAGCGTGCCGGTCTTCTTCGCCAGGTTGATCAGGTTGAGCAAATTGGTAGTGGAAAAATCGCGCAGGTTGCCCTTGAGTGGCATCCGGACCTCGGCGAGTGGGCGACACGAATAAACGACCGCTTTTGACCGCAGAACGAGCGGGATTATACAGTCAAGTTCGGCGGGCCGTCAAACAAAAGCGGCCTGACGGCTGCTCCTCAACGCGAGTGGCCGTCGTTGTTTTTGGGCCAGGCTGGCGTCACCGCCAGCGTTTACGTCACCCCGGTCCCGGCCTTCGCCGGGATAAACTCCAGCCGGGGTCCAGACTCTGCCGAGATCGCCTGGATTCCGGCATTCGCCGGAATGACGCTGACTCAGACGGCAACGATTTGAGGGCGATCCCAGAATCCTGACGGCCACTGCCTCAACGCCGCGCAGGGCCGGGCGTGAACTCTCCTGTGCTAGAATCGCCCCGCTTTGGTCAAAAGGTAAGGTCTTCATGTCGCCCCTGTTCCGCCGGCCCAACCGGCTCATTCTCGTCAGCCTCGGCCTGATCCTGGCCGCGTGCGCCGGGCCGGCCACGCTGCCGCCGCCCGCCGTCACCATCGTCAGCCCGGCCACCGACGCCGCCACTCAGGACCCGGAGGCGTTGCCTCAACCCGGCCTCACGGTCAGCGCCCCAACTCCGACCGCGCTGGGCGTGATCCCGGCCACCACTGCGCCGACGGCGCTCCCCCGCTACGGCCCGGACACTTACCCGGAGGGCGTCAACCCGCTGACGGGCGAGTCGGTCGATCCGGCCCGGCTGGCGCGTATCCCGGTGGCCGTGAAGATCACCAACTTCCCGCTCAGCGCCCGCCCGCAGTGGGGCCTGTCGCTGGCCGACCTGGTCTTCGAGCACCTGGCCGAGGCCGGGCTGACCCGTTTCACGGCCATCTTCCTCCAGAACGACGCCGCCAAGGTGGGCTCTATCCGCTCAGCGCGCTTCATTGACGCCGAGATCGCGCCCATGTTCCAGGCCGTGCTGGTCACCTCGGGCTCCAGCTTCGGCACCATGGACAAGCTGCGCCGGACCGCCTGGTTCCTGGGCGCGGACCTGTGGCGCCTGGTCTCCGAGGAGAGCGCCTACAACTGTCCGCCGCTGTGCCGCGAGACGCCGGACGACACCAACACCCTCTTCACCAGCACGGACGCGGTCCGTCAGGTCCTGGCGACCAAGACCACGCAGGGCCTGGGCCGGCCCGACCTGAACGGCCTGGCCTTCTACGCCCAGGCGCCGGCCGGCGCGCCCGCCGTCACCGAGCTGGCGATCCGCTTTTCAGCCGCCGCGCAGGTGTCCTGGCGCTACAGCCCGGAAAGCGGGCGCTACCTGCGCTGGCAGGAGAAGGAGCCGGGCGGCGAGTTGGTCGCGCACGTCGACGCGCTGACCAACAGCCCGATCACGGCCGCCAACGTCGTCCTGCTCCAGGCCAACCACGTCAACAACTATGTGCCCGAGGATTTCCGCGACGGCGGCAATTGCGGCGTGGAGATCCAGCTCTGGACGAGCGGGCCGGCGCGCGTCTTCCGCGACGGCGTGATGATCGAGGGCCGCTGGGTGCGCGACCAGACGACCGGGATGCGGCTGCGCCTGTTGGACGCCGCCGGGAACCCGATGGCGCTCAAACCCGGCAACACCTGGTTCGATCTGGTGACGCTCAACGCCGTGCTGGCCCAGAACGGCCCGCTGTTCTCGGTGACGAACAAGGTGCCGGACACCAAGACCGGCTGCCCGGTGCCGCCGACCGCCACACCGGACCCGTTGGCGACGCCGGCCGGCGGCGATGTGACGCCGACGCCGTAGCCGTCCCGGGGATCTCCGCCTGCCGGGGCCCCCTCCGGCGCGCGGCGCCAGCGTCAGACCCTGGTTGCGGCAGAGGTATAATCTGGCGTCGGATCGCTGAAGCCCATGTGGAGTGAAATTTGCGCGTCCTGATCACGGGCGCCGGAGGTTTTGCCGGCAGCCACCTGGCCGATTATCTCGCCTCTTTGCCGGACGCTCCGGAGGTCTGGGGTTGTGACCGCAGCCGTGTCCGTCGCACCACGGGCCTGCAGGATAACCTGCTGGCGGTGGATTTGCTGGACCCGGCCGCCACGCGCGCCCTCATCCGCGATCTGCGCCCGGACCGCATCTTCCACCTGGCCGGCCAGGCGTTCGTCGGCGACAGTTGGGCGGACCCCTGGGCCACCCTGGAGACCAACCTGCGGGCGCAGGTGAACGTCTGCGAGGCGGCGCTGGCCGAAAAGCTTGCGCCGCGCATCCTGGTGCTCGGTTCGATGGAGGCCTACGGCCGCGTGGAGGCCGCCGAGTTGCCGGTGCGCGAGACGCAGCCGTTCCGGCCGGACAGCCCCTACGGTGTCAGCAAAGCCGGCCAGGACCTGCTTGGCCTGCAGTACTTCCTCAGCCGCGGGCTGCCCGTCGTCCGGGTCCGGCCGTTCAACCACATCGGGCCGCGCCAGAGCCCCAAGTTCGTGGCCCCCGCCTTCGCGTCGCAGATCGCGGCCATCGAGGCGGGCCGGCAGCCGCCGGTGCTCAAGGTCGGCAACCTGTCGGCCCGGCGCGATTTCACCGACGTGCGCGACATGGTGCGCGCCTACGTCCTGGCGCTGGAGCGCGGCGAGCCGGGCGAGGTCTACAACATCGGCGCCGGCCGCTCGCGCAGCATCCGGGAATTGCTGGACATCCTGCTCGGGTTTTCCGCCTGCGCCATCACGATCGAGATTGATCCGGCCCGCCTGCGTCCGTCCGACGTGCCCGACATCGTCTGCGACGCTTCCCGCTTCCGGGCCCGCACCGGCTGGACGCCGCAGATCCCGTTCGAGCAGAGCCTGCGGGATTTGCTGGAGTTTGAAAGAAGCAAACTGACCCCGACGGGAGACGCTGGACGAGGGACAAACGCCGGTCATGGCTAGCTCGGCTATCGTCCTCCGTCGTTCAGCTTTCGTTGCAAAGGAGTTGACGTGCCCACCGCATTAATCACCGGCATCACCGGCCAGGACGGTTCCTATCTGGCCGAGTTCCTGCTTGAAAAAGGCTACACCGTCGTCGGGATGGTGCGCCGCACCAGCATTATCAACCTGGACCGGCTGGAGCCGATCCAGGACCGCATCACGCTGGTGCAGGGCGACCTGCTGGACGAGGCGTCGCTGATCGGCGTGCTGCGCGAGTTCCGCCCGCAGGAGGTCTACAACCTGGCGGCCATGTCGTTTGTGCCGACCTCCTGGCAGCAGCCGGTGCTCACGGGCGAATCCACGGCCCTGGGGGTGACGCGCCTGCTCGATGCCATCCGCACCGTGGATGCGACCATCCGCTTCTACCAGGCCAGCTCAAGCGAGATGTTCGGCAAGGTCCAGGCGGTGCCGCAGACGGAGCACACGCCCTTCTACCCGCGCAGTCCGTACGGCGTGGCCAAGGTTTACGGGCATTGGATCACGGTCAACTACCGCGAGAGCTACGGCCTGCACGCGACTTCCGGCATCCTGTTCAACCACGGCTCGCCGCGGCGCGGGCTGGAGTTCGTCGAGCGCAAGATCGCGCAGGGCGTGGCCGCCATCAAGCTCGGCCGGCGCCAGGAGCTGCGCCTGGGCAACCTGGAGGCCCGGCGCGACCTGGGTTTCGCGGGCGATTACGTGCGCGCCATGTGGCTGATGCTCCAGCAGGACGCGCCGGACGATTACGTCATCGCCACGGGCGAGACGCACAGTATCCGCGAGATGTGCGAGGTCGCCTTCGGCCACGTCGGCCTGGATTACCGCGACTACGTCGTGCAGGATCAGCGCTTCTTCCGGCCGGCCGAAGTGGATCTGCTCGTCGGCGATCCGTCCAAAGCGCGCCGGTTGCTCGGCTGGGAACCGACTGTGTCCTTCGAGCAGTTGATCCGGATGATGGTGGACGCCGACCTGGCGCAGCTACAGGCCGGGCACAAACTGCCGGATTTGGTGGAGATCACCACGGTGCGGCACTAGGAGTCCACGAAGAGGCACGAAGGGACACGAAGGGGCGCGAAGAGGCACGAAGGGGCGCGAAGAGGCACGAAGGGACACGAAGGGGCACGAAGGGGCGCGAAGGGGCGCGAAGGGACACGAAGGGGCGCGAAGGGGCGCGAAGGGACACGAAGAGGCACGAAGAGCAAAGGCTTAGGGTGAAGGCATGCTGGAAGAAGTGGTCATCAAATTTGGCACGGATGGCTGGCGCGGCGTCATCGCCGAGGATTACACCTTCGCCAACGTGCGCCGCTGCGCGCAGGGTTTTGCGGCCTACCTGCTGCAAAAGGGCTGGGCGGGCCGCGCCGTGGTGGTGGGGCACGACCAGCGTTTTGCCTCCGAGCATTTCGCCGCCGCCACGGCCGAGGTGCTGGCCGCCAACGGCCTGCGCGTCTGGCTGACCGATGGTCCAACGCCCACGCCCGTGATCGCCTACGCCGTGGTGGACAAACAGGCCGTGGGCGCCATCAACATCACGGCCTCCCACAACCCGCCGACCGACAACGGCTTCAAGGTGCGCGACCCGAACGGCGGCGCCATCGACCCGGCCGGCCTGAAGCAGATCGAGGCCCTGATCCCGGGCTCGGAGGGGGTGCGCACGATGCCGCTGGCCCAGGCGGAGGCCCAGGGCCTGGTCCACAAGTTCGATGCGTCGGCGGCCTACATCGAAAACCTGAAGAAGCTCGTGGACCTGGAGGCGATCAAGTCCGCCGGCCTCAAGGTGCTGGTGGACGCCATGTGGGGCAACGGCGGCGGCTGGTTCCCGCGCCTGCTGGCCGGCGGCCGGACCGTGGTCGAGGAGATCCACGCGACGCGCAACCCGGCCTTCCCCGAGATGCGTCGCCCGGAGCCGATCCGGCCCAACGTGGACGTGGGCCTGCGGGCGACCGTGGAACGGGGCGCCGACGTGTTGCTGATCACCGACGGCGACGCGGACCGCATGGGCATCGGCGACGAGAACGGCCGTTTCCTGAACCAGCTCCAGGTCTTCCCGCTGTTGGCCCTGTACCTGCTGGAAATCCGCGGCCAGCGCGGGCCGATCGTCAAGACGCTCAGCGCCGGCGCGATGCTGGAAAAGCTCGGGAAGCTGTACGGCGTGCCCGTGCACGAGACCGGCGTGGGCTTCAAGTACGTGGCCCCGAAGATGGTGGAGACCGACGCCATGATCGGGGGCGAGGAGAGCGGCGGCTATGCCTTCCGCGGCAACGTCCCGGAGCGCGACGGTATCCTGGGCAACCTGATGTTCCTGGACTTCATGGTGAAGACCGGCAAGAAACCCTCGCAGTTGCTGGAGATGCTGCACGCCAAAGTCGGCGCGCACTATTATGACCGGGTGGACACGCTCTTCCCGACCGAGCAGCGCGAGGGTGTGCGCCGGAAGGTGGCGGCGGCCCGGCCCGGCCTGGTCATCGGCGGCTATACGGTGGAGCGCATCGACACGACCGACGGTTTCAAGTTCATCTTTGCCGACGGCGGCGGCTGGATGCTGATCCGGTTCTCGGGCACCGAGCCCATCATCCGCGTCTATTGCGAAATCCTGGATCAGGACCGGGTCCAGGCCGTGCTGGAAGACGGCCTGAAGCTGGCCGGACTGCGCTAGCGCGCAAAAGGCTGAATCCCAATTCCCAGGCTCCAACGCGGCGCTGGCGATTGGGATTTGGAAGTTGGGATTTTGACTCTCGTCGACACCCACTGTCACCTTGACTTCGAGCAGTTCGACCCCGACCGCGAGGCCGTGCTGGAGCGCGCCGCGGCGGCGGGGGTCGGCCGGATCGTCATCCCGGGCGTGGATCTGGCCGCCTGCCGGCGCGCCGTGGCCCTGGCCGAGCGCTATCCCCAGGTCTATGCCCTGGTCGGCCTGCACCCCAATTCGGCGGACGAACTCACCCCGGACGGGCTGGCTGAAATTCGTTCCCTGACAAAGCACCCAAAAGTTGTCGGAATCGGAGAAATTGGGATAGACTTGTATTGGAGAAAATTGTCACTAATGGAGCAGGAGGCCGCCTTCCGGACCCAGCTGGCCCTGGCGGATGAGGCCGGCCTGCCCGTCGTGGTCCATGATCGTGAGGCGCACGCCGAGGTGCTGGCGGTCCTGCGGGAGGCGCGCCCGGCGGCCGGGGTGGCCCTGCACGCGTTTTCCGGTGATCGGGCGATGGCCGAGGCGGCCCTGGAGTTGGGCTGCTGGCTGGGGGTGGATGGGCCGCTGACCTACAAGAAGAACGACGCCCTGCGAGCGTTGTTCGCGGCGGCGCCGCTGGACCGGGTGCTGATCGAGACGGATGCCCCATACCTGACGCCGCAGGCGCGACGGGGCAAACGGAATGAGCCCGCCTACGTGCGGTACGTGGCGGAGAAACTGGCAGAGATTCGGGGTATTGCACTGGAAACGGCAGCCGAGGCCACCACCGGAAACGCGGCCCGTTTCTTCCGATGGGAGTCGTGACCATGACGACCGTAACCATGCCCGTGTTGGCGGCGCGAACGCTGACGGATGTGCTGGCGATGGTGCAGCCGGGTCTGCAGGCCGTGGAAGCCAGGATGCGCGAAGTATCCATTGACCAGCACGAGGCGCTGGCCTACGCCATCGATCAGCTGCTGGCGGCCGGCGGCAAGCGCGTGCGCCCGGCCGTCGCCCTGCTGGCGGCTGAGCTGTTCAAGGCCCCGCACGCCCGTTCGGTGGCCCTGGCCGCCGCCGTGGAGATGCTGCACACCGCCACCCTGGTCCATGATGACCTGGTGGACAACTCCGTGCTGCGCCGCGGCCACCCGACTCTCAACGCCCGGTGGAGCCCGGCGGCCACGGTGCTGGCCGGCGATTTCCTGTTTGCGCGCGCCGCCGAGCTGGCCTCGCAGGCCGAGTCGGTCCCGGTGATGAGCGCCTTCGCGCGCACGCTGATGATCATCGTCAACGGCGAGCTGACCCAGATGTTCAGCGGCCGGCAGCACCCGTCGCGCGAGGACTATCTCAAGCGCATCTATGGCAAGACGGCCTCGCTCTTCGAGGTGGCGGCGCTCTCGCCGGCGGTGCTGGCTGGCGCGCCGGCCGCGCACGTGGAGGCCATGCGCCTGTTCGGGCGCGAAGCCGGCATGGCGTTCCAGATCGTGGACGATGTCCTGGACTTCGTCTCGGACGAGGCGCGCCTGGGCAAGCCCGCCGGCAGCGACCTGCGCCAGGGCCTGATCACGCTGCCGGCCCTGTGTTACCTGGAGCTCCATCCCGGCGACCCGGACCTGGCCGGGCTGCTGAACGGGCACGCCGGCGACCCGGCGGCCGTGGACCGGGTGGTGCGCGCCGTGCGCGAGTCCGGCGCCGCCGCCGCCGCCATGGACGAGGCCCGGGTCTATGTGGCCCGGGCGCAGGCCGCCCTGGCGCTTGTGCCCGACAACGTGCACCGTCAGGCCCTCGGCGATCTGGCGGACCTGTTCGTCAATCGCAACGTCTGAAGCGATTTCGGGCCGGGATACAGGTACAATCGTCGGCGTGCCTGATCCTGATCTGTCCGTCATCCTCCTTTCCTGGAACGTCCGCGATTTGCTGCGGGCCTGCCTGCGCTCACTGCCTCTGGGCGATCCCGCCGTCGAGATCATCGTCGTCGACTCGGCCTCCGCCGACGGCACGCCGGACATGGTGCGGGCCGAGTTCCCGCCGGAGCAGTATCCGGCGCTCTCCCTCATCGCCAGCGCCGAAAACCTGGGCTACAGCCGCGGCAACAACCTCGGCCTGCGCGCGGCGCGCGGCCGCTATCTCTTCATCCTCAACCCGGATACCGAGGTCGCCGCGGACGCGCTGGCGCCGATGCTGACCTACATGGACGCGCACCCGGAGGTCGGCGTGCTGGGACCCGGCCTGGTCTACGCCGACGGCGCGCCGCAAGCCACGCGCCGCCGCTTCCCGACGCTGCTGACCGGTTTCTTCGAGAGCACCTGGCTCCAGGGCTGGGCGCCGCGCGGCCTGCTGGACCGCTACTACGCCCGCGACCTGCCGCCGGATGAGCCGGTTGAAGTGGACTGGCTGGTCGGCGCGGCGCTGCTCGTCCGGCGCGCGGCCTACGAGCAGGTCGGCGGCCTGGACGAGGGTTTCTTCATGTACTCGGAGGAGCTGGATTGGTGCCGCCGGATGAAGGCGGCGGGCTGGCGCGTGGTCCACTTCCCGGCGGCGCGCGTCGTCCACCATGAGGGCCGCTCCAGCGCCCAGGTGCCGGCGGCCACGCACATCCGCTTCAACACCAGCAAGGTGCGTTATTTCCGCAAGTACCACGGCGCCCTGGCGGCCGAGGTCCTGCGGCTTTTCCTGCTGGCAGGCTTCGCCGGCCAGCTGGCGCTGGAGGCGCTCAAGGGCCTGCTGGGCCACAAGCGCGAGCTGCGCGTCGCGCGGGTGCGGGCGTACTGGCAGGTTCTGCAGTCCGGGTTGCATGGTCAACGGTAGGGCCGCTGCCTTCCGGGTTTACGCTCGCCCTGAGCGCGGCTCGCCGAGCCGGGTCGCAGGGCGAACGGCTTAAGGGCTGTCGGACAAGGTCACGGGGTCAGATCGTGCGAATCGGGATCGTCACCGGCGAATTCCCGCCCCTGGCCGGCGGGGTGGGCGATTACAGCCGCGCGCTGGCTGGGGCGTTGACCGGGCAGGGCGCGGAGGTCCACATCCTCACCGATATCCGCTGCGCGGGCCAGCCGGCCGCCGGCTTCCGCCTGCACCCGGTCATCCGGCGCTGGTCATTTCCGGCGCTGTGGCAGATTCGCGCCCTGGCGCGCCGGTTGCGGCTCGATTGGCTCAATGTGCAGTATCAGGCCGCCGCCTTTGGCCTGAGCGCGCCCATCCATTTTTTGCCCGACGTCGCCGGCGCCCCCAGCATCGTGACCTTCCATGACCTGCGCCTGCCGTACCTGTTCCCCAAGGCCGGGCCGTTGCGGCCGTGGGCCGTCACCCATCTGGCCCGGTCGGCGCGCGGGGCCGTGGCCACCGACCCGGCCGACGAGGCCGAGCTGCGCCGGCGCGGCGTGCGGCGCGCGGCTCACATCCCCATCGGCAGCAACATCGCGCCGGCGCCGCCGCCGGGCTACGACCGGGCGCACTGGCGGGCCGCGCACGGCGTCGGCGAGCGCGACTTCCTGCTCGGCTATTTCGGCTTTCTCAACCACTCCAAGGGCGGCGACGTACTGGTGAAGGCGCTGGCAACGCTGGTCGAGCGGCGCGCGCCGGTCCGGCTGGTCCTGATCGGCGGGGCGGCCGGGGCCAGCGACCCGACCGATGCCGCCTTCGCGGCGCAGGTGGAGCGCCTGGTCACGCGCCACGGCCTGGAGAGCCGCCTCCAGCGCACCGGCTTTGTGCCCGCGCCCGAGGTCTCGGCGCACCTGCTGGCCTGTGACGCCGTCGTGCTGCCGTACCGCGACGGCGCCTCGTTGCGGCGCGGCTCGCTCATGGCGGCGCTGGCGCACGGCTGCGCTATCGTCACCACTCACCCGGCCGCGCCCGATCTGCGCGACGGCGAGAATGTGCGCCTGGTGCCGCCCGACTCGCCCGAGGCGCTGGTGCTGGCGATCTCGGCCCTCCTCGGCGCGCCCGATCTGCGCGCGCGGCTGGGGGCGCAGGCCCGGGCGACCGCGGCCCGGTTCGGGTGGGACGCCATCGCGCGGCGGCTGCTGGACTTCATCGGGACGCTCTGAGACCCGGCCCAGGGTACAATCGCTCAGACCTCATGCGCCTCCGCCCGATCCACGCTCTGTTGATGGCCTTCTGCCTGCTGGGCCTCGTCTACGCCGTCGTCACGCCGTTGTTCGAGGTCTCGGACGAGCTGTGGCATTATCCGATGGTCAAGCGCCTGGCCGACGGCCAGGGGCTCCCCGTGCAGGACCCGGCCGCGGTGGGGCCGTGGCGGCAGGAGGGCAGCCAGCCGCCGCTGTATTACTACCTGATGGCGGCGGCTACCTTCTGGATCGACACCGCTGATCTCGACCAGGTGCGCGTGCTGAACCCGCACGCCGACAACGGCCTGATCACGGCCGACCGCAATAACAACCTCGTCGTCCATCCGCCCGGCGAGGCGGCCCGCTGGACGGGCGCGGCGCTGGCCGTGCGCGTGATCCGCCTGCTCTCCGTGCTGTTGGGGGCCGGCAGCGTGTACTTCACCTACCGCCTGGCGCTGGAGCTGCTCCCAACGTCCGGCCAGACCGTGGCGCTGGCCGCCGCCGCCTTCACGGCCTTCACGCCAATGTTCGTGTTCATCAGCGCCTCGGTGAACAACGACAACCTGGCCGTGACCCTCTCGGCGGCGACGCTCTGGCGGTTGGTCCGCTGGGTCCGCCGGCCGCCTGAGCGTCTGAGCTGTGAGCACGCGCTGCTGGGCGTGCTGCTCGGCGCGGGCGCGTTGAGCAAGCAGTCGGCGCTCGGGCTGTGGGGCCTGGCGGGAGGGGTGTTGGTGGTGGTTAACTGGCGGGCTGTGGGGCGCGGACCGATGGCGATCGGGCGCATGGCCTATGACGCAATACGCAAGACGCTGCCCCACGCGCTGGTCGTCTTCGGCCTGGCTGGCCTGATCGCCTTCTGGTGGTACTGGCGCAATTTCCAGCTTTACGGCGACTGGCTGGGCTGGAACACGTTTATCGCCATCGTCGGCGAGCGGCCCCAGCCGGCGACGCTCTTCCAGTTGTGGGGCGAGCGCGTCGGCTTCATACAGGCGTATTGGGGCCTGTTCGGCGGCGTGAGCGTGCCGATGCCGGCCTGGACTTATACGGCCCTCAACGCTGCCGCTGGGCTGGCCCTGCTCGGGCTGGGGGGGAGGGCGGCGCGCGCCCTGTGGGGCTGGCGCGCGCTGGAGGGCCGCGGCTGGCTCACGGCCCTCCAGTGGGCGTTGCCCGTGGCCTGGATCGCGGCGCTGCTCGTCGGCCTGGTGCGCTGGACGAGCCTCACCTGGGCCTCGCAGGGCCGCCTGATCTTCCCCGCCATCTCGGCCATCAGCGTGCTTATGGCCGCCGGCCTGGCTGACCTGGGCCGCCTTATCCCAGTCGCCAGCCTCAAACCTCTGCCGCTGTGGCTTCTCGCCGCGTTCATGGCCGTGTTGTCGTCCGTTGTCCCCTTCGCTGTCATCGCCCCGCACTACGCGCCGCCGCCGGACCTCACGCCCGCGCAGATCGCCTCCATCCCGAGCCGGCTCGACGTGAGCTTCGGCGGCGAGCTGACGCTGCTGGGCTATGACCTCCGGACCTCAGCCGTCGCGCCGGGCGACGCCGTCCACCTGACGTTGTTCTGGCGCGCCGAGATCGCCATGGACCGGGACTGGAGCCTCTTCGTGCACGTCCTCGACCAGGACGCGATCCTGGTGGCGCAACGCGACCGCTACCCCGGCCAGGGGCTGCTGGCGACGACACGGCTGCGGCCCGGACAGACCTGGGCCGACGCTTACGTGATCCCGATCCCGGCCGGCGCGTACGCCCCCGGCCGGCTCCGGCTGGCGGTGGGCGTCTACGACCTGCGGGACGGCGTGCGCCTGCCGTCCGGCGCCGGCGGCGACGCCGCCACCTTCGGCGCGCTGGAACTGCGCGCGCGGCCCGGCGCGGATGTCCCGAATGCGCTGCGCCAGAACCTGGGCGGCCTGATCGAGCTCAGCGGCTACGCCGTCGATCAGCGCGTCCTGCGCCCGGGCGAAACGTTGACGCTCACGCTCTACTGGCGCGCGCTCAAGGCCATCCCACGGAATTACTCGATCTCGGCCCGCGTGCGCGGCGAAGACCTGACGCGCTGGGCGGCGCTGGACGCGTGGCCGCGCGGGGGCGGGGCGCCGACGAGCGTTTGGCGGCCGGGCGAGACCGTGGCCGATCCGTATCCCCTGACGCTCGCCGCCGACACGCCGCCGGGCCAGTACTTCCTCGAGGTCGTCGTCTACGACGCCGAGACTCTCGCGCCGCTGCCGCTGTGGTCGGCCGACGGCTATCCGACCGACGGCCAATCGGTCGTGCTGAGCCGCATCCGGGTGACGCCATGACCGATCGGGGCCGCCTGGCGCTGCTCATCGCCGCGCATGTCCTGATCGGCCTGATGTACCTCTGGGCCACGCCGGTTTTCGAGGCCCCGGATGAGGGCTATCACACGGCCGTTATCCGCTGGATCGCCCAGGGGCGCGGACTGCCCGTGCAGCAGGTGGACGCCGAGCAGGACTACGCCCAGGAGGGCAGCCAGCCGCCCCTCTACTATCTGCTCGGCGCCGGCCTGACGGCCTGGGTGGACACGGCCGATTGGGACCAGGTCTACGTCAAGAACCCGCGCAGCCGCATCGGCATCCCGGGCACAACCCACAATGTCAACGACTACCGCCAGCCCGTGGAGCCGCCGCCGCTGACCGGCACCCGGCTGAAGGTGTACGCGCTGCGCGTCTTCTCGCTGGCGCTCAGCGCCGCCACCCTGGCCCTGGCCTATGTCCTGGTCCGGCGCGTCGTCCCGGCCGACCGTCAGCCGCTGGTGTGGCTGACCCTGGCCCTGGTCGCTTTCAACCCGATGATGCTGTTCATCGGCGCGTCGGTCAACAACGACAACCTGCTGCGGCTGACAAGCACGGGCGGTCTGATATTGATCCTGGACGCCGCCCGCGCGGAACGCCTGGGCATCCGGCAGTTGTCCGGGCTGGGTGTGGTGCTGGGCCTGGCGGCGCTCAGCAAGATCAGCGGCCTGATGCTGTGGCCTGTGGCGGCGCTGGCGCTGGTCTGGGCGCGCTGGCGGGGCCACCGCGGAGGCGGGCCGCCGAAGAAGACCGCCGCGCGCGCCTGCCTGCTCCCGATCGCCTTCGATTTGCTGACGACCTTCCTGTTCGCCGCGCTCGTGTGCGGCTGGTGGTATCTGCGCAACTGGCTCCTGTACGGCGATCCGCTGGGCCTGAACGCGATGATCGCCATCGCCGGGCCGCGCGTCATCGGCCTGGGGGAGCTGATCACCAGCGAGTGGTACGGCTTTTATCTTTCCTTCTGGGCGATCTTCGGCGCGTTCACCATCCTGCCTTCGCCCTGGGTCCAGTGGTTTTTTCACGCGCTCTCCGTGTGGGCGCTGGCCGGCCTGGCCGTCGTCGCCTGGCGCTCTCGCCGCCGGCTCACCTTCGACTGCCTTCTGCTGTCCGTCTTCTGTCTTCTGACTCTGCTGGGCGTCATCCGCTGGACCATGCAGACTCCGGCGTCGCAGGGGCGGCTGATGTTTGGCGCCATCGTCCCGCTCAGCCTCGGCCTGGCCGCCGGCCTGCTGGCGTTGGCGCCGGAACGGTGGGGGCGCGGCGTCGCCTGGAGCCTGGGCGGGCTGCTGGCCGGGGTGGCCGCCATCATCCCGGTGGCCGACATCGCGCCCCAATACACGCCGCCGCCCGTGTTGAGCGAGGCCGACCTGCCTGCCGAGCTGCGGCCGGTGCATGCCCGGATCGGCGATGGGATCGAGCTGGTGGGGTACACCGCCGACGACACGCCGCGCCAGCCCGGCGAGGTCCAGGCGGTCACCCTGTACTGGCGCGCGCTGGCGCCGATGGACCAGGACTATGTCCTGGCCCTGGTGCTGCTTGGGCGGGGCGCGCAGGGCGCCGGCCAGATTGATACCTGGCCCGGCGGCGGGCGGCTGCCGACTTCGCAGTGGCGGCCGGGCGCGTTCTACGCCGACCCCTACGACCTGCCGATTGACGAGACGGCGACGACGCCCACACGCCTGCGCCTGAGCGTCTCGGCCTGGGTCGGCGCCCCGGATCAACGTCTGCCCGTCCGGCTGCCGGATGGCTCGCAGTCGTTGGCCGCGGTGTTCCCTGTCGGGCGGGCGGCCGAGACGCAGCCGGCTGCCCCTCAGCCGGCCGTGCGCGATGGGTCCACGTTCGAAGGCGGCCTGCGCCTGCTGGGCTACGACGCGCACTGGGACGGCCGGGCGCTGAACGTGACGTTCTATTGGCAGACGGCTCAGGCGGTCCCGGCGGACTACACGCTTTTCCTGCATGTCCTGAACACGGCCGGGGAACAGGTGGGCCAGGCGGACGGCCCGCCGCTGGACGGCGACTGGCCCACCTCGGCCTGGCTGCCCGGGCAGGCCGTGGCCGACAGGCGCGTGGTCACGCTGCCGGCGGACCTGGCCGGGGAGGGCTGCGTCCTGCGGCTGGGGTGGTATGATCCGGCCACCGGCGCGCGGCTGGCGGCGTTCCAGCCGGACGGGACGCCGTGGCCTGAAGCGGCCGTCATTCTGGAGCGCGGGCTCACGCCATGACGGCGGCGCCGACCGACTATCGTCTCACCCATCCGTGATGAATCCCGTTGTTGATATCGCCTCCATCTCGCCGCGCGCCTACGCCTTCTGGCTGGGGCTGGGGCTGGCCGGCGCGGCGATTGTCCTGGGCGCGCTGCTGGGCTTCGCCGGCCCGGTGATCACGCTGGGCGCGTTGCTCGGCCTGGCCGGCGCGCTGCTGGCCCTGAGCCATGTGGAGGTGGGGCTGTGGGCGACCATCATCGTCATCACCCTGCTGCCCTTCGGCGGTCTGCCGGTGAAGATCGTGTTCACGCCCACTTTTCTGGACCTGACGATGGGGGCCGTGCTCTTCGTCTACGGCGTTGACTGGATGACGGGCCGGCGCCGGCGGTTGACGGTGACGCCGGCCCATGCGCCGATCGTGCTTTTCCTGGCCCTGATGGTCTTCAGTTTTGTGGCCGGCCTGCCCAACGGTCCGCTGACCGCGAACCTGATCCGGCAGTTTGCCGAGATGCTGCTGAGCATCGGCTTCGCCTTTATCCTGGTGGACTATATCGACACGCGGGCCAAGTTGGAGCGCCTGGCGGCCGTGGTCCTGCTGGGAGGGGCGGCGGCGGCGGCGGCGGGCGTGGCGCTGTATCTGGCGCCGGATGATCTGGCCGAGCGGGCGCTCTCGGCCCTGCGCGTCTTCAACTACCCGTCCGGCGGCGTGTTGCGCTACATCGAGGACAACCCGGACAACCCGGAGCGCGCGATCGCCACTTCGGTGGACCCGAACGCGTTGGGCGGCCTGCTGGCTATGATCGGGGGGCTGGCGGCGCCGCAACTGCTGACGCCGCGCACCGTTCTGGGCCGGCGCTGGCTGGCCTTCCTGGTGTTCGGCGCGGTGGCCGTCTGCCTGGTGCTGACGTTCTCGCGCGGCGCGATGGCGGCGCTGGCCGTGGCGCTGGCTTTCATCGCCGTCCTGCGCTACCGTCGAATGCTGGGGGTGCTGGCCGTGGGGGCGGCGATCATCCTGCTCCTGCCGGTCACCCAGGAGTACGTGGCGCACTTCGCGCGCGGCCTGCTCGGGCAGGACCTGGCGACGCAGATGCGCTTCGGCGAGTACAAAGACGCCTTCACCCTGATCGGCCGGTATCCGGTGCTCGGGGTAGGCTTTGCGGGCGCGCCGGAGAAGGACATCTACCTGGGCGTCTCCAACGCCTACCTGCTCATCGCGTCCAAGATGGGGTTGGTGGGGCTGGCGGCTTTCCTGGTGGTCATGGCGGTCGTCTTCGTCTGGGCGCTGGCCCGGCGGCGGGCCGTGTACGCGGATGAGCGGCTGGCCTCAATCTGGCTGGGGGCGCTGGCGGGCCTGGCGGCGGCGCTGGCCGTCGGCGTGGTGGACCACTATTTCTTCAACCTGGCCTTCCAGGCGGCGGGCGCGCTGTTCTGGATGTTCGTCGGCTTCGGCCTGGCGGCCACGCGGCTGGCCGCGCGCTCCCCGCTGGAGCCGTAAGAGCGGGCTGTGCCCGCGACGCCCGCAACCCGCGGAAACCCCTCTCAACTTTCGACCCTGCCCCTTTGGTTGTCCCTGCCGTTATCTTTCGGTATAATCGCCTGGCATTCCGAGCGAGGAGAGCATCAATGCAGATTTCGACTCAAGACAGCGGTGCCATCGCCGTCGTGGCGGTGTCGGGGCGGGTGGACAGCTCCACGGCCCCCGGCCTGGAAGACGCCCTCAAACAGTTGGTGGATGCGGAGAAGACCCAGATCGTGCTGGACCTGCTGGACGTGGAGTACATGTCGTCGGCGGGGTTGCGCGCGATGGTCTCGACCCTGAAATCGGTCAAGCGCGTCAACGGCGACCTGCGCATCGCCAACCCGTCGCCGCGCGTCGAAGAGGTGCTGCGGCTGGCCGGGCTGACGTCGATTTTCGCCATTTATCGCTCGCGCGACGAAGCGGTCGGTAGCTTCTAGCCGGACGGCCGCCCGGTCGCTGGCCGGGGCCCGTTCGAATGCCGGGACATGACGCGCACCCTGACCATCCCTGGGCGCTATGACCGCTTGGCCCAGGCGTGCAAGTTCGTGGCGGCGGCGGCCAGCGCGGCCGGACTGGACGACAGCGAGTCCAATCATTGCCAGCTGGCGGTTGATGAAGCCTGCACCAACATCATCGAGCACGGCTATGGGGGCGAGGACCTGGGCGAAATCCGTCTGACCTGCGACGTGGCGGCGGGCGAACTGACGATCACGATCCAGGACGCCGCCCGCCCCTTTGACCCACAGAGCGTGCCCGAGCCTGACCTGAGCGCGCCGCTGGACGAGATGCGCATCGGCGGGCTGGGGTTGTTTTTTATGCGGCAGGTGATGGACGCGGTGGAATTCCGTCATCAGGGGGGCGGCAACACCCTGACGCTCATCAAGCGGACCAACAACCGGCCGCCGTCCCCCTGAGAACGCGATCCCCGAACGCCAGGGGCCGCTTTTCGAGTTTTGTGTAATTCCTGGGGCGCACGGCTGTGCGCCCCAACGCGTTGACGCCGAGATCGGGATACGGCCCGCCCGGCCGCCGCCCGTCGTGGCCGCCGGGCGCTTTCCTGTTAATCGCCTGCCGGTCGAGCAGGAACGAGACGGTCACGGCTGGACCTGGCCATTGTAGTAATTGTAGATCGCGCGCGCCGTGGCAATCAACAGGCGATTGGCCTCCTCAAACCCGATCGTCTCGGCCCGGTGCGCATAAATCGTCAGCGCATAATCGCCGCCGGGCGTGTACACCAGCGCCGCGTCGCCGACGTTGGTGAGGGGCACAGTGTCCCAGCCGTGCTTATGCGCCACCACGCCTCCCGGCGTGCCGCCGGCGATGAAAATCGGCCCGACCTGGTTCTGCGTGAGCAACTGCACCATCCGCTGGCACTCCTCCGCCGTCACCTCGCCCGGGTAGGCCGCCAGCAGGGCGCCGCCGCCCTGTGAGCACTGATGGATCATCGTCAGCAGCACGCCCATATCCTCGGCCGTGGTCTGGTTGTACGGGTCGGGCCGCAGGTTGAGGTCCGGGCGGCTGTTGGCCGGGGTGGCGAACGGCGTCAGCACCCGGCCCTGCACGTCCAGCAGCCCGCTGATATAGGTGTTGACCAGGCCCAGCCGGCGCATGTCGTCCGTCGCGGCCAGCGTGCCGTCCAGACCGTCGCCGCCGCCGATCGTCTTGAGCAGCAGGTCGGTGGCGGTGTTGCCGGATTCTTCGATGCTGCGCTGGAGCAGCAGCGCCTCGCCCTCGCTCAACGTCCCCGCGTTGCGGGTGAAAAAAGACGCCATGATCGGGATCTTGATCGTGCTCATCCCAGAGAAGGCCACCGGCCCGGTCACGGGCTCGCCGTTGACCAGCGTCAGGCTCAATTCCTCGCCCGTATTCAGATCGTACAGATACAGGCTGAGCACGCCGTCGAACGGGAAGCTGCGCGTGTTCTCGCGCAGCAGGTCGGCCAGGGTGGCGTAGGAGGGCTGAATGCTGGTCTGCTCCTGGACCGGCAGGACCACCGCCCGGTCCTCGGGCCGGGGCTGGTAGAGGGCGGCGTCGATCAATTCCAGGGCGGCGTCCACGTTCAGGGTATGGCCGGGTGCGCCGGGTTTGAAGCCCAGCTGGCTGGCGTCGGGCTGGGGCGGGCTGCCGGGGCGGTCGTAGCGCGCCGCCAGGTCGAGCAGGAAGGCGCGCAGTCTTTCCTGCGAATACGCGGCCCGCAGCGGGACGTCGCGGACCTCCGGCGGCCGGAGCCACAGATAATCCCACAGCCCGTCCCAGAAGGCGGCGTTGCTGCGGGACTGAATGGCCTGCGGCAGCATCACGCCCGTGTTCACCTGGAAGCCGACCACATCCGGCTCGAGCAGGATCAACTCATCCCGGTAGCGCAGCTCGACCGGGGCGTCGTAGGCGGTGACGAGCTGTTGGAGCGCGGCGGCCTCGTCCAGGCCGCCGACGGGCACGCCGCCCAGGGTGAGCCCGGCCGGGAGCCGGGTATAGGTCTGGCTGTAGCGGAAGATCTCGAAGAGGAACAGCGCGGCGGAGGCCAGCAGGCAGAACGCCGCAAAGACCCCCAGCCAGCTGATGCGGTTTCGGCCCGTCATCGGACGTTTCCCTGGCGTGGCAGCCACCGGTCGGGCGCGCCGCCGCGCGCCCCGGCCCTCATGGCGTTGGGACTGCGCCGCCGCCCGGGCCGGACCACACGAAGCTGCGGTCGGGGCTGGAAAGCCCGGCCGAATCGTAGGCCGGCGGCTGGGCCGGGTCGGCGCCGGGGCGCAGCCGAACCACGGTCACGCTCCAGCGGTAGACGTGCGGGCGGCCGTCCTGGGGCTGGAAGGTCGCCGGGATGATGTACTTGGAGTCCGGCACCACGTCGCGCAGGATGCGGGCCGCGTTGGCGGTCACATCCTCGATGGTCACCTGGTAGAACTCACCGGCGCGCAGCGGGGCCACCGCCGCCCATTGGAGCGTCACCGTCTCGGCGCCGACGAAAGCTTCGCCGTCGCGCGGGTTGAGCTGCTGAGGCGCCGGATAGGGCGGCGGCACGGTCTGGGTGGGGGTGGGGCCCTCGGGCAGGACGCGTTCCAGCGGGATCACCAGAATCTGGCCCTCGCGGATGTTGCCCGCGTCGGCCAGGCCGTTCACCTGCATGAGATCCGCGATCTCCAGCCCGTAGAAACGCGCGATCCCCTGGAGCGTATCGCCGGCGCGCACCGTGTAGGTGACGCGCGGTATAGGCGTGTTGAAGCCTTCCGGCAGCGTGGCCGACGGCAGCGGGGTGACCGTCGGCGTGGGCTGCGGGACCTTGATCGTCGCGCCGATCGAGAGGTTGCTGCAATCGGCGTTGATCAACCCGGCGTTGGCCGTGATGATGCTGGCGACCGAGACATTGGCGTTGAGGGCGATCTTGATGCAGGTGTCGCCGGACTGGATGACGTAGTCGAGCGGCGGCAGGGGCGTGACCGTCGGCTCGGGCGTGTCGGTGGGTGTGGGCGTGAAGGTCAACGTGGGCGGCGGGGTCTCGGTGGCGGTGGGCGTGTCCGAGACCTGCACCAACGGGTTGGGGACGGCGCCCGAGGCGATAAACACGAAGGCGCCGCCCGCGATCACCACGAGCGCCAGCACCAGGATGAGCAGAACGGTGACCAGGCGGATGGGCCGACGGCCGAGGGCCGTGCCCTGGCCGGGTTTGGCCGCGGCCTGGCCGGCGGACGCCGTCAGGTCGGCGCCGCAGACCAGGCATTTGGTGGCCGCCGCGCCGACGCGTGTGCCGCAGGTGGGGCACAGCCGATAGCCGGGCGATGAAGAGGTCGCGGATTTGGTCATGGCGCTGGGATTATACCGGAGGAGCCGGCCAGGGAGCGGCCGCATGTTATGGGCAACCTGCACCCGGGTTTGTCCTCCAGCCGGGTGTGCGGCGGCCTCAAACCTGGGCCAGGCGTCCATCCAGGCCCAGCTCCGACGCGATGGCGCGCATGGCCTCGATGGTGAAGGTGATGTGCTCGGTCAGGTCCACGCCCAGGGCCTGGACATTGTGCTCGATCTCGGCCCGGTCCACGCCGGCGGCAAAGGCCCGGTCTTTCCATTTCCCCTTCACGCTCTTCGCGGTCAGGTCGTGCAGGCTTTTGGACGGCCGCACCAGGGCGCAGGCCGTGATCAGGCCGGTGAGTTCATCACAGGCCGCCAGGACTTTGTCCATCAGCTTCTCACGCGGCACGCCGGTGTGGTCGGCGTGGCTCTGGATGCAGCGGATGATGTCCTCCGGGACGCCGCGCGCCCGCAAAATGGGGGCGCCGTCCTGCGGGTGCTGCTCTAGGGTCGGGTGGATCTCCCAATCGAAATCGTGCAACAGGCCGGCCAGGGCCCAATAGTCGGGGTCCTCGCCGTACTTGACGGCGTAGGCGCGCATGGCAGCCTCCACCGACAGCATGTGATTGATCAGGTTGGGGTTCTTGACGAACTCGGTGACGATGGCATAAGCGCTGGCGCGGTCCATACGTAACTGCCTCTTGGAGAGGATGAGAGCGCATGATAACGCGGTTGAGGGATTTCTCCAAAATGGTCAGGTCAACGGCGGACTCGGACGCAGATTGCGCCGATGGATGCAGACCGGCGGGGAAGGGCATCGACTCGCGCTTATCCGCGCCATCCGCGGCCAAAGCATCGGATGAGTCGCAAAACTGCTCTATAATGCGCGCGTGCTCGAGGAGACCCGCGCCGTCCCGAACTGGTTCCCGGCCCGCCTCGCCTGGCCGGGCGTGCTCGCCGCCCTGACGCTGACGCTCGGCGTCTGGCTGGCGTTCACGCCGCCGGGTCTGCTGGGCAAGGCCGACGCCGTCGGCTACGCCATCTGCCACCGCATCGACCTGCGCTCGTTCCACATCGGCGACCGGCCGATGCCCCTGTGCGCGCGCTGCACGGGCATTTATCTCGGCGTGGCGGGCGCCGTGGCCTGCCTGGCACTGCTGGGCCGGACGCGCGCTGGCGGCCTGCCGCGGACGCCGCTGCTGGCCGTGTTGATCGGTTTTGTCGCCGCCATGGGCGTGGACGGCCTGAATTCCTATCTCACGCTTTTCCCCGGCGCCCCGCATCTGTACGAGCCGAACAACGCCGTGCGCCTGGTCACCGGCGCGCTCAACGGCCTGGCGGTCGGGGCGCTGATCTACCCGGTCTTCAACCAGACCGTCTGGCGGGATTGGCAGGACCGGCCGGTGCTGGCCGGCTGGCGCGAACTGGGGGCGCTGGTCCTGACGGTGGCCGGCCTGACGGCGCTGACGCTCACCGAACACCCCGCCGTGCTTTACCCGCTGGCGCTGCTCAGCGCGCTCGGCGTGATCGGGCTGTTGACTATGCTGTACGCGATCGGGATCCTGATCCTGACCCGGCGCCAGAACACGGTCACGACCTGGCGGGCCGCGGCGCTGCCGTTGCTGGCCGGCCTGACGCTGGCCGTCGCGCAGATCGCGTTGATCGATCTGGGGCGCTTCGCGGTCTTCGGCACGTGGGCGGGCTTCCCGATCGGGCGCTGACCGTTGATGAGGGATGGAGGAGAAAAACCATGACAGACTTTTCTGGGACTTCGCCGCAGCCGCAGTCGAACCGCAATCGGAACATCATCATCGGCGTGGTGGTGGGCGTGCTGCTCTGTTGCTGCTGTCTGATCGCTCTGACGGTGGTGGGTTGGGCGTGCGGCGACTGGCTGCTCGGCGCCGCCAGCGGCTGCTCGTTCTGAGGCCGCCCCTTCAGGGCAGACCGCTCTTGTCGCCGCACCGGCTGAGCTTCCGGGGGTGCATTCGGGCTATGGGGCTGACCCGCCCGCCTGGCAGACACCCATCACCCACGTCATGCCGGCGACAGCCGGCATCCAGGAGCAAACGCTCGCAGAAGAGCGGGAGTTTCTGGGCCCCGGCCTTCGCCGGGGCGACGGTGAAAATGGTTGAGCCCAGGCGCGGCGGCCTGGAGATTGACCACCATCGGCGAAGGCACCCCTTGCGGATCGCCGCCTGACAGGCGTAGCCTTGTTTCTGTAGACTTGCGCCGGGGCGCGGCCGTGCGCCCGAACTACGCGCGGGAGGAAACCGGGTGCGAAATCTGTATCTGCTTCTGGCCGGGCTCGGCACAGTCCTCCCGTACGCCGTCTTCATCCCCTTTTTGCTGGAGCATGGTCTGGATGTGCCGCGGCTGGCGGGCGAGATCGCGGCCAGCCGCGTGGCGGCCTTTGGCTGGCTGGACGTGATCATCTCCGCCCTGGTCCTGTGGTTGTTCGTGTTCCGCGAGGGGCGCCGGCTGGGGATGCGCCGGCTGTGGATTTACGTGGCGGCCACACTGACCGTGGGCGTCTCGCTGGCGCTGCCTTTGTTCCTGTACGTGCGCGAAGGGGCGCTGGCCGACGCGCGCCGGGCGGACGTCTCAGCCGGATGAGCCAGCGGCTCGACTAGATCGGGATCCCCAGCGCCTCCAGCAGTTCCGCCGCCTGCCGCCCGAACTCCGGCCAGGCCGTCATCCCCTGGCGGCGCGGGCGCGGCAGGGCCACCGGCAGCGCCTTGACGACGCGGGCGGGCCGCGCGCTGAGCGCCAGCACGCGGTCGCCCAGGTAGAGCGCCTCTTCCACGTCGTGGGTGATGAAGAGGACGGTCTGCCGGAAGCGCGCCCACAGGCCGAGCAGCCAGTCCTGCAACTCGCGGCGCGTCAGCGCATCCAGCGCCCCGAAGGGCTCGTCCAGCAGCAGCAGATCGCGGTCGGTGAGCAGAGTTCGCAGCAGGGCCGCGCGCTGGCGCAGGCCGCCCGAGAGCGCGGCCGGATAGGCGTCGGCGAACGCCTCCAGCCCGAACAGCGGCAACAGTTCCTGCGCCCGGGCCCGCGCCTCGGCGCGCGCGACGCCGCGCACTTCCTGCGCCAGCACGACGTTGTCCAGCACACTGCGCCAGGGCATCAGCAGGTCGCGCTGCGGCATGTAGCCGGCGCAGCCCAGGCGCTGCCCGGCCGGCGCCCCGTCCAGCCGGATTTCGCCCGCATCCGGCTCCAGCAGTCCCACGATCAGGTTGAAGAGCGTGCTCTTGCCGCTGCCGGACGGCCCGATGATGGTCAGAAACTCGCCCGGCGCGACCGCGAACGAGACATCCTCCAGCGCCTGAACGGTGAGGCCATCGCCGTGGAAGGCCTTGCTGACCCGGCGCAGTTCCAGTTTCGGGGTCACGGCAGGAACTGGTTTGTAAACGCCGCCTGCGCGTCAATCGGCGCGGACAGGACGCCGCTGGCGAGCATCCAATCGGCATACCCCTGCCAGATGCTCAGTTGTTGTTCGCCCCAGCGCGGCGCGTCGGCCTGATAGCGCGGCGAGAGCCAGGCCTGGCTCTCGCGCACCAGGGCCTCGTCCAGCTCCGGCGCGGCCCGAAGCAGGAGCGCGGCGGCCTCGTCCGGGTTCTGGACCGCGAACGCATAGCCGCGCGCCACGGCGCCGACGAAGGCCCGCGCCACCTCCGGACGCCCGGCCACCGTCGCCTCGCTCGCGATCAGCACCGGCGTGTAGTAGTCCGGGATGCAGTCGAACCACTCGTCCAGCCTCACCACATCCAGCGCGATCCCCTGCTGCCGGGCCTGCACGCCCTGCCAGCCGAAGAAGATCCAGGCCAGGTCGATCTGGCCCTCGTCCAGCAACGCCAGCGGATCGGCGAAGCCGGTCTCCACGATCTGGAGTTTCTCGAAGTCGCCGCCGGCGCACGTCATCAGCGCGCGCAGGGTGGGGGCTTCAAACGGGCTGCCGAACGACCCGTAGCGCAGGCCCTCCCAGCCCGCCGGCGACGTGGCGCCCAGCCCGGCCCGGGCCGCGAAGCCGGAGGTGTTGTGCTGGATCAGGGCCGCCACGGAGACCAGCGGCACGCCATCGGCGCGCGCCAGCGTCACCTGCTCCTGAAAGCTCACGCCGAAGTCGGCGGCCCCGGAGGCCACGGCCTGCTCGGCGTAGACCTCGCCCGGCTGGATGATCTCCACCTCCAGACCGGCGTCCGTGAAGTAGCCCTTGTCCTGCGCCACGAAGAAGCCGGTGTGGTTGGTGTTCGGCACCCAGTCGAGCATCAGCTTCACCCGCACCGGGGGCGCAGGCGTCGGCGTCGCTGTCGCCGTTGGGCCGGCGGCCGGCGCGCACCCCGCCAGCCCCAGCATCAGCGCCGCCATTGGACCCAGAAGTCGTTTCATCTTTACACCTTCCTTTCCAGTCTCGACCGCCTCACCCCAATCCCCAGCCCCCTAATAAATGCCGCTCTCCTCCCACTGTCGCACGCGCTGGGCCGAGTAATACCAGGGCAGCGCCGCGTGTTCGATCAGCCAGACGAGCGTGAACAGGCCGATGCTGAGGGCCGAGGTGATGACGATGGCGACGAAGACCTGATCGGTGGCCAGGGCGTTCTTCGAGCGCAGCAGGTACAGGCCGAGCCCGGCCGAGCCGCCGACCCACTCGCCGATGGTGGCGCCGACGACGCTGTAGGTGACGGCCACGCGCAGGCCGGAGAAAAAGGCCGGCAGCGCCGAGGGCAGCCGCACCAGGCGCCAGACCTGGCCGCGCGTGGCCCCCATCGCGCGCAGCAGGGCCACCAGGTCCGGGTCGGCCGAGGCCAGCCCGTCGGCGGTGCTTACCGCCAGCGGGAAGAAGCACACCAGCACGACGATGAGGACCTTGGGCAGCAGCCCGAAGCCGAACCAGATGATGAGCAGCGGCGCGATGGCCAGGACCTGGACCGTCTGCGACGCCACCAGGAGCGGATACAGCGCGCGGCGCAGCCAGGCCGAGAAGTCCATGGCCGCGGCCAGCCCGACGCCCAGCGCCAGCGCCACGGCCAGGCCCAGGACCGTCTCCAGCAGGGTCACGGCGATGGCCTCGCCCAGCAGGCCGCGCGTCTCCCAGCCCGCCCGCGCCACCTGGACCGGGCTGGGCAGGATGAAGGCCGAGAGGCCGCTGCGCTCGGCCACGGTCTGCCAGGCCAGCAGCACAAAACCGATCAGCAGCAGCGGCGGCAACGCTTCACGTAGCCAGCGGGGTTGAGAACTCATGGCGGCCCGACGCGGTATTTGGCCGTCTTCGCCTCGATGGTGGTGCCGCCCACGCGGTCGCCGATCTTGATGATCGTCACGACCTGCCCGGCGCCGGCCTCGAAGCAGGCCAGGTGCGCGGCTTTGGCTACGTCGAGCAGACGGTCGAGCGGGCCCTCCAGCACGGTCTCCATCGGGCCGACTTCGTAACGGACGCCGCTGGCGGCAATGACGGCGATGGCGCGGTCCACCACCGGGAAGGCGTCCTCCACCAGCGGCAGCACCTGCACGGCGACGTTGACGGTGCGGTTCGGGTCGGGCGGTGTGGTCATCGCGGCTCCCTGGGTTACGCGCGGCCTGTGGTGAGTGTGGCCAACAATAAGCCGGACTGCAGCTCGACGCGGGCCGGGTCTTCGGTGAGCACATTGCTGACGCCGCGCGCCGGGCCGGCGGCCAGCGTCTCGCCGCGCAGCGGATAGGCCAGCCCGTGGGTGGTGATGCCGGTCGCATCGCCGCCCAGCGGGATCAGGCTGAGCGTGTCGCCGGGCCGGCCGGCGACCTCGGCGCCCGGCGGCCGGATGAGCCAGGCCCGCTCGCCGTCGTTCCACAGCCAGACGCGGACGGCGGCCAGGGCGGGGTGGGTGAGCAGCAGCACGTTGGCGATGGTCATATCCAGCCGGCCTCCCAGCGCGCCCAGCACCGCGATCTCGCGCGCGCCGGCGCGGACGGCCAGCAGCAGCGCCAGCTCCAGGTCGGTCTCGTCCTTGGCGGACGGGTGGCGCTCCAGGCGCGCGCCGGCCCGCTCGAAGTCGGCCAGCGCCTCGGCCGTCAGCGAATCGAAGTCGCCCACGATGATGTTTGGCCGCAGACCCAGCGAGCGGCAGTGCGCGGCGCCGCCGTCGGCCGCGATCAGCAGATCGTCGGGACGGAGAAGGCGGCGCGCCTCGCCCGGCTGGCGCAGCTCGCCGTTGGCAAAGATCACGGCCCGCAGCGAGTCCATTCGAAAAAAAAACACCCTCCGGGGAGGGTGTTCGGTCCTGCGCTATGGGCTCCCTCCGCCGGCATTACCCGTCAGGTTCAAACGGTCGGCGCGTCGCACGCGCCCTCTCAGCCCGGTGTCACCGAGCTCCCGTCTTCAATTCATTTCGATTCTAGCGCGCAAAGAGTCGACTGTCAACGCATCCCTGCCCGGCGCCCCGGCGGCAGGCGCCGCCGGGGCTTCTAGCTCATCTGTTCCGCGCCGGCCGATTCTCTGCTAGAATCCTGGCGCCCGCGAGGGCATACGCCGTTTATGGGAGGAGACCAGTCGTGAGTCGTTTGGTCAAACCGGATGGGGTGGGCAAGCAGCGCGACCGGCTGTTGAAGGGCGTGACGCTGGCGTTGCGGGAGCTGGCCGCCAGGCCGAAGCTGGACGAGGACGCCCGCGACATGGTCGCCTTCATGGCGCTGGCGTTGCGCGAGATCCAGGACACCATTGACGTGACCTGCGCCGCCTGGGAGAAGCGCGACTACTGGGTGAAAGCCGACCAGTTCCGGCGCGAGTGGGACTGGACGCGGACGAGCGCCGACCGGCTGGAAACGGTGGTGCTGGAAGACCGCTGGGCGGAGCTGCCGACGCTGATGGCGAGCCTGTTCCAGCACGTCAGCAAGGTGAACCTGCCCAAGCGCAACACGTTGGGGGAGCCGTGGCTTGGCGCGTACGCGGCGCTGCGCGAGAAGCGCGGCCTGGACAAGGCCTACGCCGTGAAGTGACGTGGTCGGCGTCGTTCGTTGAGATTGGAGACGCGGGCTGCAATAGGAATGCGGCCGGCGTCGTTTTAAACCGGGTCGAGTCCGTTCAAACGCCTGTCGGGCGCGTCGGGGGAGAGCCGCCGCCGTCAGCCCAGGATGTGCGCCAGCCCGGCGTTGATGTCAGCGTGCACCACGTCGGCGGCCTGGGCCAGCGTCGGGCGCTTGGGCGAGCCGGCGGGCGCCACGCCGTGACGGACCAGCGTCAGGCCGAGTCCGTGGGCGTTGAGCAGCGCCACGGCCCGCGCCGCGGCGCGCAGGCTGCTGGCCGAGTCCTCAAAGACATGGACGGCCTCGCCCTGGCAGAGATGATAGAGTTCCGGCAGCGGCCCACCTTGCTCCACGGTGAGGGCGGCCTCCAACGCCGCGCGTTCCCGGCCCGTGCGCGCCGCCGCGATGGCGGCCAGAGCCTGCACCGGCGAGGGCTTCACCACGTCCATGGCCGTCCGGCCGACCTGGCGCGCGGCCCACTCCAGCTTGCCGAAGGCGATGATCGGCAGGTCCGCCGGCAGCCCCACGAGTTGAAGCGCCAGTTCAGCCTCCGGCGTGTAGCCGCGCAGATCGTCGGCCACCTCCACGGGCGGCCGGCTGGGCCGGGCCGTGTACAGGGCGCAGTGCAGGCGGCCGGCGGCGCGCCCGGCGAGCAGGCGGCTGCGCCACTCCGGGCCGAGCAGCGGCGTGTCGGCCGTCTCCAGCAGCGCCGGGCTCGCGAAGTGCGCGGGCAGTCCGTAGCTGGCCTGGTAACCGTGGTGGCCCAGGGCGAAGTTCTGCACGACCTGGTGAGTGGGCGAGGCATCGACGTCATAGCAATCGGCCAGCAAGCGGTGCAGCAGCGGGCGCGCGGCTTCCGCCCAGGGTGTCCCGGCCAGGTCGGCCTGGAACAGTTCCAGCGCCAGGCGCGACGGCTTGGCGCCGTTCGGCGCGGCTAAGGCCAGGTCGCCGACGCGGCGCGCCAGAGCCGCAAAATCCGGCCGGGGGATCACGCACGGCTCGGCCGCCAGCTCATCCAGCGCCTCCCAGAACCCCTCTATCGTCTGAGCGGCCTGTGGCCGCGACGCTTCCCGCCGAGCCTGCAGCCTCTCGATCAACAGCGCGGCCACGCAGATCGCGCTCGACTCCCATTCCACCGTCACGGCCTGGGCCTCGAACAGGTCAATCTCCGCCTGGGTCAACGTGTGTTCCCCGACGCCCATCCGTCGGCTGAAATACGCCACGGTCTGCTGCAGGCCGAGGTGATAAGCGCGGCTGTGGACCAGCACGCCGTCGACGTCGAAGAGGAGGAGCATGGAGGCGAGTGGAAGGCGGAATGCGCCGGATACAATTCACCCTGCGCAAGTGTGCATTCGGCGTTGTGTCATGGGCATAGCCGGTCGCGGCCATTATAATCAACCGGCGCGCTTTTCTCGCCCTCGAAATTCGACTATAGTTCAGGTCGGAGACTTCACTGTGAGCACCCCCAACCTCGATCAACTCTGCATCAACACCCTGCGTTTCCTTTCCGCCGACGCCGTCCAGAACGCCAACTCCGGCCACCCGGGCCTGCCCATGGGCGCCGCGCCGATGGCGTACGTGCTCTGGACGCGCCTCCTCAAGCACAACCCCGCCAACCCGCAGTGGGCCGACCGTGACCGGTTCGTGCTCTCCGCCGGACACGGCTCGATGCTGCTGTACGCGCTGCTGCACCTCACCGGCTATCCGCTGTCGCTCGAGCAGATCAAAGCCTTCCGCCAGTGGGGCAGCCTGACGCCCGGCCACCCGGAAAGCCACCTGACGCCTGGCGTGGAGACCACCACCGGCCCGCTCGGCCAGGGCCTGAGCAACGCCGTCGGCTTCGCCCTGGCCGAGGCGCACCTGGCCGCACGCTACAACCGCCCGGGCCACACCGTCGTGGATCACACCACCTACGTCCTCGCCAGCGACGGCGACCTGATGGAGGGGGTGGCGTCCGAGGCCGCGTCGCTGGCCGGGCACCTCCGGCTGGGCAAACTGATCGTCCTGTATGACGACAACACGATCTCGCTGGCCGGCACCACCTCGCTGACCTTCAGCGAAGACGTCTCGCTGCGCTTCGCGGCGTACGGCTGGCAGACCCTGCGCGTCAGCGACGGCAATGACGTGACCTCGGTCGAGCGCGCCCTGCGCGCCGCCCGCGATGAGACCCAGCGGCCGACGCTGATCCTGGTCCGCACCACGCTCGGCTACGGCGCCCCGCACAAACAGGGCACGTTCGAGGCCCACGGCTCGCCGCTCGGGCCGGACGAGCTGGCCGCCGCCAAGCGCAATCTGGGCTGGCCGACGGAAGCGTTGTTCCACCTGCCGGCGGAGGCGGTGGCGCACTTCCGCAAGTCCCTGGAACGCGGCCAGAAATGGGAGGACGAATGGACGAAGCGCTGGCGCGCCTACGAGAAGGCGCACCCGGACCTGGCCGCTGAGCTGCAGCGGCGCCTGGCCGGCGATCTGCCGGCCGACTGGGAGGCCGCGCTGCCCACCTTCCCGGCCGACGCCAAGGGCCTGGCGACGCGCAAGGCCGGCGAGACCGTGCTCCAGGCGCTGGGCCAGAAACTGCCCGAGCTGGTCGGCGGCTCGGCCGACCTCAATCCGTCCACGTTTACGGTGCTCAAGGGGCAGGGCGATCTGCAGAGCCCGGATTCATCGCCCGAAGGCGCACAGGGGACCTCCGGCGGGCCGTGGGGGTACGAGGGCCGCAATATCCACTTCGGTGTGCGCGAGCACGGCATGGGCGCGGTCGTCAACGGCCTGGGCCGGCACGGCGGCTTCATCCCCTATGGCTCCACTTTCCTGACCTTCCACGACTATATGCGCCCGGCGGTGCGCCTCTCGGCCATCATGCGCCTGGGCAGCCTGTGGGTGTACACGCACGACAGCATCGGCGTGGGCGAGGACGGCCCGACGCATCAGCCGGTGGAGCACTTCGCCGCCCTGCGCGCTATCCCGGACCTGCTCTTTATCCGCCCCGCCGACGCTAACGAGACGGCCTGGGCCTGGCGCGTCGCCATCGCCAACCGCCGCCGCCCCACGGCGCTGGCGCTCACCCGCCAGAACGTGCCCACGCTGGACCGCTCCAGGTATGCCTCGGCCGAGGGCCTGACGCGCGGCGCGTATGTGCTCAATCCGGGTCTTCAGTCCCCCGACCTCATCCTCATCGCAACCGGCTCCGAAGTCGCGCTGATCGTGGAGGCCGAAAAGAGGCTGGCCGAGCTGGGGATCAAAGCGCGCCTGGTCTCGATGCCGTGCTGGGAGCTGTTTGACGAGCAGACCGCCGAGTACCGGGAGAGTGTGCTGCCGGCGGCCGTGGCGGCGCGTCTGGCGGTGGAGGCCGGCGTGTCGCTGGGCTGGCACCGCTGGACGGGCCCGCAGGGCGACACCCTGACCCTGGATCGTTACGGCGCCTCGGCCCCGGCAGCGCGCGTCTTCAAGGAACTGGGCTTCACGGTCGACAATGTCGTGGCGAAGGCCCGGGCGCTGCTGGGCCGGTGAGGCGCCCCATGAAGATCGCCGTCGCCTGTGACCACGCCGGTTTCCCGGCCAAGGCCCAAGTCGTGGAGACCATCCGCGCCGCCGGGCACGATGTCCTGGACTTGGGGACTCACTCGGCCGACGTCCCGGTGGATTATCCCGACGCGGCGCGGGCGCTGGGCGAGGCCCTCCAGCGCGGCGAGGCGGAGCGCGGAGTCCTGCTGTGCGGCAGCGGGGTGGGGGCGAGCGTGGCCGCCAACAAGCTGCGCGGCATCCGCGCCGGCGTGTGCCACGACACGTACTCCGCGCACCAGGGGGTCGAACACGACGACATGAACGTGCTCTGCCTGGGCGCGCGCATCATCGGCCCGGCGCTGGCGTCGGAACTGGTGCGCGCCTTCCTGGACGCCCGCTTCTCCGGCGAAGAGCGCCACGTCCGGCGGCTGAACAAGGTGCGCGCCCTCGAAACCCGGTAGGGGTGCGTCACGACGCGCCCGTTGAAGGAAGCCATCATGCCCCAAAACCCTCTCGTCCAACTCCAGGCCCTCGGCCAGTCACCCTGGCACGACAATATCCGGCGCGATCTGCTGACGACCGGCCGGCTCAAGAAGATGGTGCAGGCCGGCGATATCACCGGCCTGACCTCCAACCCGACCATCTTCGAGCAGGCCATCGGCCAGACCGACATCTACGACGCGGCCCTGGCCGACCTGGCGCGGCAGGGCAAGACGGCGGCCCAGATCTTCGACGCGTTGTCCATCGAGGATATCCAGGCCGCGGCCGACATCTTCCGGCCGGTCTACGCGCGCACCGCGGGCGCCGACGGGTACGTCAGCATCGAAGTCGCCCCGACCTATGCCCGCGACACCGAGGCGACCGTGCGCGAGGCGCGGCGGTTGTGGAAGGCCGTCGGCCGGCCCAACCTGATGGTCAAGATCCCGGCGACTAAAGAGGGCCTGCCCGCCATCGAGCAGGCGTTGTTCGAGGGCCTCAATATCAACGTCACCCTGATCTTCTCGATCGAGCGCTACCGCGAAGTGATGAACGCCTACCTGACGGCGCTGGAACGCCGCGCGGCGGCGCGCAAGCCGCTCGCCTCGATCGCGTCGGTGGCGTCGTTCTTCGTCAGCCGCGTGGATACGCTGGTGGACAAACGCCTGGACGAGAAGATCAAGGCCCTGGGCGCGGACAAGTCCGGGACGTTGCAGGCGTTGAAGGGCAAAGCGGCCATCGCCAACGCCCAGCTGGCCTACGCCGAGTTCCGGCGGGTCTTCGCCGGCGCGCGCTGGGAGGCGCTGGCCGCCAGAGGCGCGCGTTTCCAGCGCCCGTTGTGGGCCAGCACATCCACCAAGAACCCGGCCTATCCCGATGTGTATTACGTGGAGGCCCTGATCGGGCCGGACACGGTGGACACGATGCCGCCGGCCACCCTCACGGCCTACAAGGACCATGGGCGGCCGGAGGCGCGCCTGAGCGAGGACGTGACCGACGCGGAGCGCGTCATCGATCAGCTGGCCGAGGCCGGCCTCCAGATGGATGACGTCACCCGGCAATTGGAAGAGGAGGGCGTGGCGTCGTTCGCCCGGTCCTTCGACACGTTGCTGGCCGTGGTCGAGGCCCGGCGGCAGGCCGTGCTCCTGAACGACCGGCAGACGCTGGCCCTGGGGGCAGCCGAGAAGGCGGCGGCCAAAACGCGGGCGCGCCTGGACGCCGACAAGTTCGGCGCGCGGCTGTGGCAAAAGGACCCCACGCTCTGGAAGCCGGATGACGCCGAGCACCAGAAAGAGATCCAGGTCCGGATGGGCTGGCTGGATGTGGCCGAGACCATGGCCGCCCGCGTCACCGAGCTGACGACCTTCGCGGGCGAGGTCAAGCGGGCCGGGTTCACGCACGCGCTGTTGTGCGGCATGGGCGGCTCGTCGCTGGCCCCGGAGGTGCTGCGCGAGACGTTCGGGGTGGCCAAGGGCTACCTGGACCTGGCCGTGCTGGACTCCACCGACCCGGCCGCGGTGCTGGCCGCGGACGCCCGCAGCGACCATTCCCGGACGCTCTATCTCGTCGCGTCCAAGTCCGGCGGCACGGCCGAGATCAACGCCATGTTCCGGTTCTTCTGGGACCGCGTGGCGCACGTCAAGGGCAGCCGGGCGGGCGAGAACTTCGCCGCCATCACCGATCCGGGCACGTCGCTGGAAGCGCTCGCCAAAGAGCGCGGCTTCCGGCGCACCTTCCTCAACCCGCCTGAGATCGGCGGCCGTTACTCGGCGCTCTCCTACTTCGGCCTGGTCCCGGCCGCCCTGCTCGGCGTGGACGTCGCCAGGTTGCTCGAGCGCGCCCGGCGCATGGCGCAGGCCTGCGGCGCGGGCATCCCGGCTGAGCGCAACCCCGGCCTGCGCCTGGGCGCGGCCCTGGGCGCGCTGGCCCTGGCCCGGCGCGACAAGGTGACCTTCGTAGCTTCGGACCGGATCGCCGCCTTCGGCTATTGGGTGGAGCAGCTCCTGGCCGAGTCGACCGGCAAGGAAGGCAAGGGCCTGTTGCCGGTCGAGGGCGAGGCCCTGGGCAAGCCGCGCGCCTATGGGCCGGACCGCGTCTTCGTGCATCTGCGCCTGGGCCGGGACGCGGCGCGGGGCCGGGCGGTGGCGGCGCTCCGGAAAGCCGGCCAGCCCGTGATCGTCATCGACCTGGCGGACGTGTATGACCTGGGCGGCGAATTCCTGCGCTGGGAGATCGCCACCGCAGCGGCCAGCCGGGTGTTGGGCGTGAACCCCTTCGACCAGCCGGATGTGGAGCTGGCCAAGCGCAACACCAAGGCGCTGCTGGCTGAATTCGCCAGGACCGGCCGCCTGGCGGACGAGGGCGGCGCGCTGCGCCCGGACGACGCGGCCTTCGCCGCGCGGGTGAGACAGCATGTGAAGACCGTGAAGCGCGGCGACTATGTGGCGCTGATGGCCTACGCCCAGCGTACGCCGCGCCGCGAGAAACTGTTGCGCGCGATGCAGGCCGCGCTGCGCGACGCCACCGGCGCGGCCGTCACCGTGGGGTACGGGCCGCGCTTCCTGCACTCCACCGGCCAGCTGCACAAGGGCGGCGCCAACAACGGCGTCTTCTTCCAGCTCATCGCCGGCGACCCGCTCGACGCGCCCATCCACGGCGAGCCGTTCACGTTCTCCACCCTCAAGAACGCGCAGGCCCTGGGCGATTATCAGGCGCTGCTGGCGCGCGGGCGGCGCGTGCTGCGCATCGACCTGGGCGACCAGGTGGAGCGCGGTTTGCAAAAACTGCGGGATGTGTTAAGGTAAGGGCGGACGGCTGTCCGCCCAACAACACGCCCATGCCGCGCCCGCGCTCCCGCGTCCGCTACGACATGCCCGCCCTCCGGCCGCCGGCCCGGCTGGCGCCGCGCGTCATCCCGTCGGTGGACCCGTGGGTGGCGGGCGAGATGTTTGTCTCGCCGCACGTCGAGGAGCGGCGGCGCGGGTTCGCCATCCTGTTCGGCTCCGAGACGGTCCGCCGCTCGACGCTGACGCCGCAGTTGCTGGCGGCGCGCGTCGATGAGCCGGACCTGACGCTGCGCGCGCAGATCGTCCAGGCCCTGGCCGATTACTTCGAGGTGCGCGGCGTGGAGTATCGCTATCCGGCCGACGTGCGCGCGGTGGTGGCCGGGCATCTGCGCAAGTTCGACCGGCTGCAATTCCTGGCGCTGCTGGAAATCCACACCGCCGCCCGCGACGGGCTGGTGCGGCTGGCGCCCGACAGTCTGACCCGTCTGCTGGGCCGCATCCCGAACGCATCGGCGCAGTTGGTGCGGCTGGCCGGGGACCGCGGCCTGGCGCTCAAGCTGCGCCGGGCCGCCATCGAGCTGATCGGGCGCGTCGGGTTCACCGACGCCCGGGAGGCACTGGCCGGCCTGGAGACGCGCATCGCGGGCCGGCGCGCCGGCCAGATGGCCATGGCGTTCGCGCCCTCCGACCACGCCGACGAGCACAGCCTGCTGCCCGCCCTCCAGCAGGCCCTTCAGGCCCTGCACGAGAACGATTGAATGTCGCGTTGGCTTTTCGCCGGCCTCCTGCTGTTGTGCGGGCTGGCCGCGCTGTCCCTGTCCACACCGTCCGCCCAGCCGGCGTCCGCCGCGCCTGCGGCCCAGGCCACCGCCGGCGGCGTCCAGGTGGAGGTCTTTGAGGACGTCAACGTCCGCGCCGGCCCCGGCACGGACTACGACCTGATCGGCAAGCTGGTGCCCGGCCAGACCGAGACGGTGCTGGGCAAGGCGCTCAACGGCCAGTTCCTGTGGCTGAAGGTGGTGTATTTTGGCGGGCCGGACAACACGGGCTGGGTGTTGAGCGGGCTGGTGCGGGTGGTGGGCGACCTGGACGCCGTGCCCGATCTGGCGATCCCACCCACGCCCACCCGGCCGGCGACGGCCACGCTCGCCGTCTTTGTGGAGGTCACGACGACGCCGGGGCCGGAGGCGGGCCGCCTGCCGACGTTCACGCCGCCCGCCCCGCCGATCCGGCCGACGCTCCTGCCCGTGCAGGGGGCGGCCTCGGGCAGCGGCGCCTTCCCGCCCGCGCTGGCGATCATCGTGCTGTTCGTGATGGGGGCTTTTGCCGGCCTGGTAAGCCTGATCCGCAGCCGGGGATAGCGGCCGGCCCTCCCCCTATCTCCGGTCGTCCGTCAACTCCAGCGCGGCCACGGCCGCGGCCTGGCGCCCGGCCTCAGTCAGCCAGAAGGTCGCCGCCGGGAACTTCTTGTTGCTGTCGATCAGGCCGGCCTCGGCCAGGGCCTCGGCCACGCGCCGGTCGACGGGCTCCCCCGGTCCCCCCTCCGCCGGGTGCAGGCGGAACTGCTTGTGGCCGTCGATGTCGCGGTGAGCCTTGAGGGTCTGCCCGGCCGCCAGGGCCAGCAGCAAGCGCCGGCGCGCCGCCGTCAGCGTCACCCCAATTCGCCGACGTAATCGTGCAGTTTGCGCTGGTTGATCTTGATGTACCGGTCCGGCAGGATCTCGGCCATCTCCTCCGGCGTCAGGCGCATGCGCAGGATCTCCAGCGCGTCCTCAGGCGACTCGCCGTAGGCCAGCTTCTTCTTGCCGTTCTTGAGGTCGAACAGATACATGAAATGGGGGTGGCTGAAGCTGCTCATAGGGCCATGCTCAATGTCAAAATGCACCCGGCACAATTCTCCATTGCGCCTTCTCAGGCCTTCGCCAACGCATCCATGTAGTTCTTGCGCTCCTGCCGCACCTGGGCCAGGCCGCGGTTGACCTCGGCGTCGTGCTTGCCGGCCAGCAGGTCGCGGTAGAACTGGTAGTCCACGCCGACCACCTTCTCGTCGTCCGGGAAGCGGTGGTAGTTCTCTTTGGACATCCGGCTCTTGCCCTCGGCGATGAGCTGGTAGCCGAGCGCCGAGCCGGGGTAGGGGGCGTAGAACGAGATCGACGGCAGGATGCGCTTGGTGTACTTGACCATGCGCATGGTCTTGAAGGCGTCCTCGCGCGTCTCGCCCGGGATGCCGAGCATGATGTTGCTCCAGAACACCGGCGGCTTTTTGCCCTGCGCCTCCATCTCGTCGCCGATCCGGGTCAGCAAATCGATGGCGAAGTAGTTGTCTTCCTCGGTGCATTCCTTGTTGAGGAGTTTGAGCACCCGGTCGCTGCCGGACTCGAAGCCGATGGAGACCGTGCTCCAGTTGGTTTCTTTGACCAGCGCCGTGAACAGGTCCGGCCACTGGCGCACGGTGTCGGCGCGGCCGGCCGCCCAGTACGGCCAGAGTTTGCGCGCTTTGCGCGGGTACTTCTCCAGCCACTCCTCCAGCCAGGACGGGTTCTGGAAGAACATCGAGTCGTGAATGACCAGCGAGCCGACGCCGTACTTTTCGTCCAGGTAGTTGAGCTCGTCGATGACCATGTCCACCGGGCGGCGGCCCATGTTGGGGATGTACGAGTTCTCGTTACAGAACACGCACTGCCACGGGCAGACGCGGCTGGTGATGAGGGTCGCCACCGGCGGCGGCCCCCAGCCGCACTCCGGCTCCAGCGGCCAGTGGAACTTGCGCGCCAGTTTCCAGGAGGCCGGCCGGGGCCAGAGCGTGCGGTCGATCATCGGCCAGTCCGCCATGGATTTGGCGCCGACCCCCAGGCTGAGGCGCGGGAAGGCGGCCGGGTCCTTCACCAGTTCCAGGATAGTGTTTTCGCCCGGCCCCTGGACGATCTTGTCGAACTCGGGCACGGCCTGCATCTCGTCCGGCGCGACGGTGGCGTGCATGCCGCCGGCCAGCACCAGCCCCCGCGGGTTGACCTCCTTGAAGAGCCTGGCCGAGCGATAGGCCACCGGGAAAGTGTACGAGCGCACGTTCATGATCAGCAGGTCGTAGCCCTGCATCCGCTTCTTCACCTGGTCCCAGTTCGTGCACTGCCGGGTGGAGAACAGATCGGTCAGCACGCCGTTCTGGTGCAGGATGGTCCGCAGCAGACCCAGGCCGTGGTCCTGCCACTGCTCGTGTGGGCCGGCCGGGTTCACCAGGTCGCCCAGGTCGCCCAGGTCCAGCCACAGGATACGGCTGGTCCGTTTGGGTTGGAAAATTGGCCATGAGAATGCCATGCCGATCACTCCCTCAAAAGCCCGCCCGCATGAAAAGTCCCCGCGGCGACGCCCCGGGTCACGCAAGCCGGAGGTCGGCGGGGACGGACAGGCGGACGCGTCAACGGTTCAGAGCGACTGGCGCCCGGCGAAGCCGGCGTCCAGTTCGTGCCAGTGGGTGACGGCGGACTCGTCGTAGCGCCAGCACAGGTAAATATCGCGATCATCCCGGCGCGAACGAAAATCCACCAGGCCCTGGTCGAGGTCTTTGACCTCGACGCCGAGCTTCTGGATGGCGCGCAGGTTGCGCTGGATCACGTCGAACTGGCCGAGCAGTTCGCCGGCGTGTTTGCTGCCGCCGTTGTGAGCCGCCTTGACCAGCACCGGCCACAGTTCCGGGCGGGCGTCCATGATCTGCTGCCGCGCGTGCAGGATGTCGCGCATCAGCGGGCGCAGCGTGCCCAGCAGCGCGTTGGCTTCGTCCAGCGTGAAGTAACGCGCGGTCACTTAGTGGCAGCCGCAGCCGCCGCCGCCGGAGGCCGGCGCGGCCTGGCCCGCAGTCCGGAACGAGTGACCACAGCCGCAACTCGCGACGGCGTTGGGGTTGTCGATGCGGAAGCCGCCGCCCATCAGGTTGTCCACGTAGTCGATGCTCGCGCCGGCCAGGTACATCATGGACGTCGGGTCGACGATGACCTTGACGCCCTCCTGCTCGAAGACCGCGTCGAACTCACCGGGCTCTTTCTCGATAGCCATGCCGTACTGCATCCCTGAGCAGCCGCCGCCCGAGACGAAGACGCGCAGGCCGTGCGACGTGAGCTGGCGCTCCGCCAGCAGGGCCTTCAGCTTCGCGACCGCCGCCGGGAGGAGCCTGATCTCCGGCTCGGCGGCGACATCGCCGGGGACGGAAGGCATCAGCAGATCCGACATACCATTTTTCTCCTTTGTCGAGTGACTTGATTGTATTGAACTTCACGAGAAGAGTCAAATAAGCAAATCGCGATCTGATTTATTTTGAGCCTGCCCGGCGCCGGCCGGCTCGGAAAACGTCACTCGCGGATCAGATAGGCGCAGCTATGAGCGCCGTCGGCCAGTCGGCTCACACGTTGCGGCACGACGCCGAGCAGGTTGCCGACAAGCACCATGTCCATCTGGCACAACTCGGGATGCCGGTCCGAAAGCGACTCGTACGGGCAATTGTAGGTGTGCAACAGATAACCGTCGGCGGTCGCCTCCCAATGAGCGACGTAGCCGCGATCGTTGAGAAACGCCACCGCCCGATCCAGGCGCGCCGTCAGCGGCTCGCCCGGGGCCGGCGCCGGAGCCTCGGCGCTCAGGCGGGCGGCCACGCCCTCGAAGATCACATTGACCAACTGGCCGTCCGAATGGGTCTTCAGTTCGTCCAGGACCTTGGCCGCCAGCGAGTCGTAATTCTTCGGGAAATAGGCCGAAGCCCGTTCAGTCAGCTTGAACGCATACTGCGGCCGCCCGCGCGAGGTCCGGTGCCGCACAACCGGATCGGCCACCAGCGCCTCGCTGCGCAGGATGTCGAGGTGATGGCGCACGGTCACGGCGGTCAGACCCAGGATGTCGGCCAGTTCGTCCACCGTGGCCTGACCGTGTTTTTTCAGATGCTCGAGGATAGCCTGGCGTGTGCTTTGCAAAGCGACCACCTCATGCGCTTATGACAATAAAACAAAGGCCGCTCTGTTTAATTCTAGGAGCCCTGGCGTGATCTGTCAAATAAAGGCTGATAAACTGGCGTGGCTCTCAGCGAATAAGCAGGAGGCGACGTATGTTGAAGGAGACGCCCTACTGGTGGGATACGGTCACGTTTCCGGCGGCGCACTCGGGCGCCTGGCCGGAGGCCGTGGATGTGGCCGTGATCGGCAGCGGGATCACGGGGCTGGCCGCCGCGCGTGAGCTGGCCCGGCGCGGCGCGCGCGTGGCCGTGCTGGAGGCCAACACCCTGGGCTGGGGCGCCAGTTCGCGCAACGGCGGCATGACGCTCACCGGCCTCAAGCTCGGCGCCGGGACATTGTTCGCGCGCTACGGCCGTGAGCTGACGCGCCGCCTGTTCGCGGCTTCCGTCGCCGCTATTGACCTGGTTGAGACTCTCGTCCGCGAGGAGGGCATTGCCTGCGACTTCACGCGCAGCGGCCATCTGGAGGTGGCCTGCAAGCCGGCCCATTTCCGCGCCTTCGCGCGGTCGGCGGAGGTGATGGCGAAGGAGTTCAACCACCCCGTGCGCCTGGTCGCCAGGGCCGACCTGCCCGCCGAGATCGGCTCGGCCATCTATCACGGCGGGCTGGTGGACGCGGCCAGCGCCGGCCTCAACCCGGCGCGTTTCACCGCCGGGCTGGCGCGCGCCGCGGAGCGGGCCGGCGCCCGGTTGTATGACCGGGCCCGGGTGGAACGCGTCGAGCGCGCGGCCGGCGGCTTCACGCTGACCACGGCGCGCGGGACGCTGACGGCGCGCGATGTGTTCGTGGCGACCGGCGGGTACACCGGGCGTCCCACGCCCGGCCTGCACCGCAAGATCGTGCCGATCGGCTCGTACGTCATCGCCACCGAGCGCCTGCCGGAGGCGCTGGCGCGCGAGCTCAGCCCGCGCAACCGCATGATCTTCGACTCGAAGAATTTCCTGTACTACTACCGCCTGACGCCGGATCAACGCCTGCTGTTCGGCGGGCGCGCGGCGTTCTTTCCAGAGACGCCGGCGACGGTGCGCGAGAGCGCCGGGCTGCTGCGGCGCGGGATGCTGGAGGTCTTCCCGCAGTTGCGCGAGGCGCAGGTGGAATACGCCTGGGGCGGCACGCTGGATTTCGCCTTCGACCTGATGCCGCACGCCGGCCGCCTGGACGGCGTGCATTACGCCCTCGGCTACGCCGGGCACGGCGTGGCCCTGGCGACGTATCTGGGGGTGAGGCTGGGCGAGACGATCGGCGGCGCGCGGGTGGACAACGCCTTCGCCGAGATCCCGTTCGCGGGCGCGCCGCTCGGCCTGTACAACGGCAACCCGTGGTTCCTGCCGCTGGCGGAGGCCTGGTATCGGTTTCTGGATTGGGTCAGTTAAATCCGGTCCACCTGACCGGCGGTGGGCTCTGCTCAACAGAACCAGTTCTCGGTCAGGCGCGGCGGGGCGGGGCGGATGCGGGTGGGCGCGTCATCGTCCGGCGCCGTGCGGCCGGCTGCGGCGTAGGCCAGCGCCCGGATCGACTCGAACACGGCCTCCTCCGCTTCGCCGCGCGCCTCAGCCTCGGCGACGCGAGCCGCCACATGGCGGTAAAGCGCCTCCATGCGCGGGTCCGGGTGCCTCCAGCGATAGGTCAGGTTCTCGGCGTCCAGGTCGCCCAGCCACTCGGCCGCGTCCGGGGCGCGCAGCAGCGGCGAGCCGGGCGGCAGCAGCAGCCGGATGGAGAGCTGCACGGGCGGGATATGGCGTTGCAGGCCGCGAGCGCGGATGAATTCCAGTTGGGCCAGGTAGTCGTCCAGGGTCGTCCACGGCGTGAACGCCACCAGCGTGGGTTGCAACACCAGCCCGGCCGCATCCAGGATATCCAGCGCCGCGTCGATGTCGGCGGCGGTGTGGCCCTTGTTCAGGCGCGCCAGGACAGTGTCGCTGGCGGACTCGATGGCCGAGACCACGAACGTGGCTCCCAGCCGGGCGAATTCGGGGAACAGGCGGTGGTGTTCGAGGATGTGCTCGACCTTGGTGGTAAAGTCGAACGTCATCTCCGGCCAGCGAGCGTGCAGGGCGCGCGCCAGCCGGAGCGCGTGGCCGGGGCCGTTGAGGAAGTCCGGGTCGCCGAAGGTGATGTGGCGGGCGCCCGCCGCCGCCTGCTGGGCGATGTCGGCCAGGACAGTGTCCGCCGGGACGATGAAGAACCGTCCGCCATAGACGGGCGTGATCGGGCAATGGCGGCACGTGTGCCGGCAGCCGCGGCTGGCCTCGACGTAGCCGGCCAGGTGCAGGTCGCCGTTCTGCCGATAGCGCGCGTATTCCGTCAGCGGCGGCAGGCCCGTCCGGTCGGGCAGGGGGAAATCGAGCCGGGCGAGGTGGGGCGCGGCGCGCCGGGCCGGGGTGGTCAGGCCGAGCACGGCCTCCGGGCCGGCCCCGGTCCGCAGGGCGCGGGCCAGCTCCAGCAGCAGCGCCTCCGTCTCACCGGCGGCGACGGAGTCGGCCAGGCCTTCGCGGAACAGCCCGTCGGCGTTCAGGCCGGCATATAATCCATAGAAGCACAGGTGGGCGCGCGGGTTGGCGGACCGCGCGCGGCGCGCGGCCTGGACGCCCAGCCGCAGCGCGGTATGCATGGGGACGGCGATGGCGATCAGGTCGGCGCGGGCGGCCAGTTCGGGCGCGAAAGGCTGGACCGACAGGTCGAGCGCCTCGGCCGCAAACCCGGCCCGGCGCAGAAAAGCCAGCGGCCAGGCCAGGCTCAGCGGCGGGTGGCCGAGCTCATAGCAGGCGATGAGGAGGATCATTTCCTCTGCGGGACGGGCGCGCCCTTGCCGCCGCCCTTGCCCGGGGCGCCGGCCTGATCCTCCGGTATCCAGCCTTCCGGCATTTCCGCGCCCGGCCCGAAGAAGAAGTCCTCCATCTGCTCGAGGAGGAACTGCTGGGCGCGCTTGTCGGCCATGTTCAGGCCGTAGTGGTTGATCAGCAGCGTGGACTGCTGCTGCCACAGGTCCCACGCCTGCTGGGAGACGTTGTCATAGATGCGCTGACCGAGGTCGCCCCGGAAGGGCGGGCGCGGCAGGCCGGGCAGTTCGCGGCCGAGTTTGACACACTTAACCGTGCGGGTGGACATCTTGACCTCTTGGCGACCGGGACGATGAGTTCTGCGCGAATTGCCTTCCTGGGAATGCGCTGCGCGTTCTCGCACGTTCCGTTCGAGGCGTTGCTGGCGGCCGGCTTCCCGATCGTGAGTCTGATTATACCGTCTGCCCGCCGGCCGGTAGCCTTATCCGAGGACGCGGCGGCCATACGGTCCGTGCCGCCGCCGCCTCTGCCCATGACCGCGGACGATATCGTCGGCGCCGCCCACGCGCGCGGCATCCCGGTGCTGGAAGTAGCGCGTCTGAACGATCCGGCCAGCCTGGCGGCGCTGGACGCGTTGCGGCCGGACGTGCTCTGCGTCGCCTGCTTCCCGCGCCTCCTGCCGCCGGCCTGGCTGGCGCGCCCTTCGTTCGGCGCGCTCAACCTGCACCCTTCCTTGTTGCCGGCCTATCGTGGGCCTGAACCGCTGTTCTGGCAGTTTCGTGAAGGCGAGACGCGCACCGGCGTCAGCGTGCACCTGATGGACGCGGGCGCCGACACGGGCGATCTCGTGGCGCAGGCCGAGGCGCCGTTCCCGGACGGGATCACGCTGGCGGAGGCTGAGCGCCTCACGGCCGAGGCCGGGGCGCGCCTGTTAGTGGAGGCTCTCAGGCGGCCAACCCTCATGCGCCATCCTCAGCCCATCGCCGGCGCCAGTTACTTCCCGCGCCCCGGCGCATCCGACCTGGTCGTGCCCACGGCCTGGCCGGCCCGGCGCGCCTTCAACTTCCTGCGCGGCGCGGCGGATTGGGGGCCGTTTGTCGTGGTCGGCCCGCAACGCCGCTGGATCGCCCGAACCGCGCTCCGTTTTGCGCCAGCCGGGTCATCCGCTTCCCTCACCTCGTCGGCGCCCAACGCCCTCTGGGTCGATTTCTCCCCCGGCGCGGTCGAGCTTCAACTCATCCCCGCCGCCTGACAGGCAATACACCGCCCTCTGAGCTTCCTGCACGCCGTCAGAGCAAGATTGTACAAAAACTTAGCAAATGATTAGCAAACATCATACAAAGCGCCGGAGGGTGATATTTTCTCTCTCGTCGGAGCGCGGCGAGCGCTTCGGCAGTGGGCCCAGCACAACACAGTCCTTCAACCCTAGCGCCTGAGGAGTCTCATCATGTCAACTGCCCGTCATCTACTGAATCGTCTGACGAACGTGTTACTGATCGCCGCGCTCCTGCTCGGGGCCGCCGCCTTCACGGCCGCGCCCGTGCGCGCCGAAGGCGAGACGACCTACGTGGTCAGACCCGGCGACAATCTGAGCCGGATCGCGCGCGCCAACGCCGTGACCCTCGATGACCTGCGGGCCGCCAACGGCCTGCGCGGGGACACGATCTTCCCCGGCCAGCGTCTGGTCATCCCGACGCCCGATCTCGTCGGCCGCGCGCTGGGCGCCGGCTCGTTCAAGACCCTGGTCGCGGCCGTCCAGGCGGCCGGTCTGGTGGATGCCCTCAAGGGTCCCGGCCCGCTGACCGTCTTCGCGCCGACCGACGCCGCGTTCGCCAAGCTCCCGGCCGCTACGTTGAATGCGCTCCTGGCCGACCGCGCGACGCTCACCAAGATCCTGACCTATCACGTCGTGCCCGGCCGCGTGCTGGCCGCCGACGTCGTCAATCTGAGCTCCGCCACGTCGCTGCAGGGTGAAGCCATCGCCATCAAGGTCGAAGGCGGCAAGGTGATGGTGAACAACGCCGCTGTGATCGCCACCGATATCCCGGCTTCCAACGGCGTCATCCACGTCATCGACACCGTGATCCTGCCGCCGTCGCTGAGCGCCGCGCCGGCTGCCGCCGCGCCCGCGAACGATGGCCGTTACGTGGTGAAGGCCGGCGACAGCCTGAGCCGGATCGCGCGCGCCAACGCCGTGACGATCGAGGATCTGCGGGCCGCTAACGGTCTGCGCAGCGATACGATTTTCCCCGGCCAGCGTCTGGTCATCCCGACGCCCGACCTCGTCGGCCGCGCCGCAGGCGCGCGCAATTTCAACACCCTGCTGGCCGCCGCTCGCGTCGCCGGGCTGGTGGAGGCCCTCAGGGGCGCCGGCCCGCTGACCGTCTTCGCGCCGACCGACGCCGCGTTCGCCAAGCTCCCGGCCAGCACGCTCAACACGCTCCTGGCCAATCCGGACCTGCTGGCTAAGGTGCTGCTCTACCACGTGGTGCCCGGCAAGGTGATGGCCGCCGACGTCGTCAACCTGACCTCGGCCCAGACCCTGAACGGCGCCAGCGTGAGCATCAAGGTTGAGGGCGGCAAGGTGATGGTGAACAACGCCGCTGTGATCGCCACCGACATCCAGGCCTCCAACGGCGTCATCCACGTCATCGACACCGTGATCCTGCCGCCCTTCGATGTGCTGGATACGGCCATCCTGAACGGCAACTTCAAGACCCTGGTCGCGGCCGTCAAGGCGGCCGGGCTGGAGGGCGCGTTGCGTGGCGCCGGGCCGTTCACGGTCTTCGCGCCGACGGACGCCGCCTTTGCCAGACTGCCGCGCGGCACGGTGGAGGCGCTGCTCAAGGACCCGGCGGCGCTGAGCAACATCCTGCTCTACCACGTCGTCTCCGGGCGCGTCATGGCCGCGGACGTCGTCGGCCTGAGCTCGGCCCAGACGCTGCAGGGCGCGAGCGTCAAGATCACGGTCGCCGGCGGCGGCGTGAAGGTCGACAACGCCAACGTGATCGCGACCGACGTGATGGCCTCGAACGGCGTCATCCACGTGATTGACGCCGTCATCCTGCCGCCGCAGTGACGTGGCGAGCGCTTCCCTGAATAGACGACGAGCCGGGCTTATGCCCGGCTCGTTCGTTATGGGGGCTGGAAGGGCGCAAGGCCGGTTCACGTCCGGCCTCGCGCGGTCTCCGGGTCCTGGGTTAGGGGGGGCGCAGTCAGGATCTAGTACGAAAGACGGGTGATGGTCTTGGTTTTCATCTTGGCCTCGCTTGTTGACCTGAAGGGGGGAACTGCGGCCGGCGCGCCGGCTGACTGGCCGCAATTCAAGATGCGGATACTTTAGCGATTTCGGCGTCGAGGTTCAGCAAAGCTCCGGCGAAGGGAGCGTGAAAAGTCGGTGAAGGCAGACGGCGGATGGGCCGAGACGCAAACGCAGTCTGTACTCGTCGGCCCCGGCCGGCGCGGGAAGTTGGCGGTCGGTTGTCCGGGCCGGCGAGCCGGGAAGTCGAATCGTATCGTGATCCGCCCCGGCTATCCGCTTCGGCCTCGATCAGGTGCATTCGCTGATGGTGGTCAATCTCCAGGCCGCCGTGCCTGGGCCCAAACATTTCCGCCGTCGCCCCGGCGAAGGCCGAGGCCTGGAAGCTCCCGCTCTTCTGCGCGCTTCTGCGCCTGGAGGCCGGCTTTCGCCGGCACGACGTGGGTGATGGGCATCTGACAGGCGGACGGGTCAGCCCCAACGCCCGAAGGCACCCCTTCGATCGGCTGTCTGCCGGCGTGCTACCGGGGGCGGACCTGTCGGCGCGCGAGTCGGAGATTGAAGGCGCCGTGCGCCGCATCTACGCGGAGCGTCTGCCGGATGACCAGGCGCCGTAAAGCTTCAGCGCGCGCGGGCCTCGCTGCGGACCAGCACGGCGTCCACCAGCAGGCGCCGGTCGTAGCGCTCGGTCAGGTAATTCCAGTTCGCGCACGTCACCAACAGCAGATGGTTCCCGTCCCGGCGCTCCAGTTCGTCCACGTCGTCGGCGCGCACTTTTTCCACGGTCTCGACGGCGTAAATGTAGTCGCGTTCGGCTGTGCGGTAGATAACCTCGGCCAGCGGCTGGAGCGTCCACAGGTCGGCGAACGGCCCGCGTTCCATGGCCGTGAGGGTGACGTGGCCGATCAGGCTGATGGCCTGCTCACCGCCGGGCGTCGCGCCGGTGCCCTCCAGCCAGCCCACCTGGGCGGAGAGGCGCGAGATATCCCAGGTGTCGCCGGCCAGGGGCACGCGCCTGATCTCGGTCTCCAGGCCGAGGGCGGGGATCACCAGGCGCGCGCTCAGCGGGTCGTCCGGCGCGGTGGTCGGGGCGGGTCCGCCGGCGGGCGGCGTCGGCGCCGTGGACCACATGGCCCAGGCCAGCGCGCTGCTCAGGCCGACGACGCCGATCAGGGCCAGGGCCCGGCCCCAGGCCGGACGCGGCGCTCGCCACATCCGCTGGGGCCGGTGTTGCTCGTAGGCCAGCCCGGCCGTCACGGCCAGGCCGACGAGGAGGGCGATCAGCCAGGGCATCAGCGCCGCGAGCGCCGCTGGCTCAGCCGCCAGAGGGCCACGGGCGCCGCCGCCAGCAGCAGCCACAGCGCCCAGCTCAACCAGTAGTCTTGCCAGCCCGGCCCGATCCCGGTCTCCGGGATGAAGGCGGCCGGCGGGGTCCGGGTGGGCGAGGGGCGGGCCGGCGGGGTCGCCGGGGTGCCGCCGCTGGTCACCGGCGTCGCGGTCGGCGGCGGCGAGCCGCCGGGGGGCGTGTCGGTGTCGGTGGCGGTGTTGTTGCCGGGCGTCGGGTCGGTGGTGCCGGGCGGCGGGCTGACGCTGACCGAGTTGGTCATGTTGCCGGTCGCGGCCGGGTCGAGGGTGGCGACGACGGTGTAGACGATGCGGCTGCCGGCGGGCATGTCCACGGTGTCGTTGAAGGGGTTGCCGGTGCCGCCGTCGCAGTTGCTGGCGCCGCCGGTCTGGCTGGTGCAGGTCCAGGTCCAGCCGGTGATCTGCGCCGGGCGCGCGTCGTTGATCACGGCCCCGGTCACGCCGTCCGGGCCGAGGTTGTCCACCATGATGGTGTAGGTGGTGGACCCGCCCGGCGTGTAGGTCGTCACCCCGTTATCCTTCGTGATCGCCAGGTCCGCCTGGGCGGGCGGCGGCAGCATGTTGACGATGTTCAGCAGCGCCGAAGCGGGCGTGCTGGGGTAATACGTCCAGAAATCCAGGCCCTTCTTGTCGCCGAAGGCGCTGCCGGCGGCGCAGACCGACGGCTGGGCCGGCGTGCCGCCCGACGCGAAGCCGAAGGCGCGCTGATTGGTTGACGAATCGAAGCCGTTGATGCCGCTGTACAGGATCGCGGGCGGGCTGCCGTCGTTCGGCGGCGCGCAGATCGGGCCGTTGACGGACTGGCCGACCAGGGTGCCGGCGGCCGTGCGATAGCCCCGGTCGTCGTAGAACGCGGTCGAGCAGCCGCCCACGGTCCCCGGGCACACGCCGCCGGGCGGGTTGAGCAGAGTCAGGGTCGGTCCGCCCTGCTGGTTGTTCTCGACGTCCAGCCACGGGAAGTGATATTCGCCGGACTGGATCGTGAGACGGGAGGGGTAGTTGGTGCCGACCGGGAAATCATTGCCGCTGTTATCATCGCCGTCCCAGATGATGGTGTTGACGCCGACGGCCTTCACGCCGCGCAGGACGCGGTTGAGCGGGTTGGTGGGCTCGAAGTCCACGCCGTCCCGGCTGATGACGAGCTGGTAGTTGCCGGCGACATTGCTGGTGTAGGTGAAGGTGCCGCCGGCGCCGACCAGGCTGGTGTTGCCGATCTGGCCCTGGAACTCAAAGGAACTGATCACGGGCGCGGTGGGCGCGAGCGGGATGCCAAGCGCCGTGATCGTTTCATCGGCCGGCGGGTTGAAGAAGATGGGATAGGACGGCGGGGCCAGGTCCACGCCGCCGCGCAGTTCGCTCAACTGATCCTGGTTGCTGGCGGCGTCGGTAGCCACGACGTTACGGTAGAGCGGGGTCACGCCGTCGCTGTCGAAGAAACCGACCTGGCTGCCGTAGACCACGAAGGCGTTCGGGTCCACGCCGCTCAACTCGGAGAGATAGCGGAAACCATCGGTGGTGACGAGGTAGATGTTCGAGAAGATCTGCCGGGCGTTGCTGCCGGTGTGCATGGTCAGCACGTAGGTGAACAGCCGGCCGGTGAGGTCGGTGGCCGAAGCCAGCGTGGCGCGGACCGTGACATCCCAGGCGGCCACGGCGCCGGCCTGGGCCGGCGGCGCGGCGAAGTTGATCTGGCCGTTGGGGCCGGGGTTGCGCTCGTCCGTCGTGAAGCCGGACGGGCCCGTGATGACCACGTGGTACAGGCCGGTGGCGGGCGCCTGGAAGGTGCAGGGCGTGTAACTGCCGGGGATCGTGCTCGGAGCCGTATCCGGACCGATCAACTCCATGGCCCGGCTGAGGATGCGGCCCTGCGCGGCGTTGCCGGAGGCGTTGCGCTGGTCGTTGCAGCTGAACAGGGCGCTGGCCGGCCCCGGCACCGTCTCACGGCCGGGAATACCCGTGACCTGCCCCGGCGCGTAAATGAGGATATCGCCGACGCCGCGCGCCAGGCCCAGCGTGCTGCTGACGGCCGTCGAGCCCATCAGGATGAACTCATCCTGCTCGACGTAGACCTGCAACAGGGTGCGGCGGATGAGGCCGCTGCCGGCCGGGCCGTAGGAACTGGTGCGCCACTCCAGGTTGGCCCGGGATCCGCCGGCCGGATAAGTGCTCGGATACAAATCGCGGCTGCCCTCGGCGTAGGCGGGGCTGGCGGCCGCCAGCGCCAGTATGGTCATGGCCAGGCCCGCGATGAGCCCGTGGCCGGCGCGTCCGCGTGATAGTTTGATCATCGGCCTTCCTTCCGGAGAGAAAAGTCCATCGAATTAAGGTTAGAAAATCGTTTAACGGAATTTCTGAATTGTAGACCAGAATGGGCCGACCGCCAATACCACTTCCTGATGAGAGCAGGCTCAGCCACACTCTCGGCGTGGGCGGTTGTTAGAGCCCCGCTATCCGGCTGGCGCGGGCGCGTTTGTCTCGAAATGCGGTTCTCTGTAGAATACGGTCGGAATAGGTCAGCTGGGGGAATGGGATGGCCCGCTCGGGAGAGACGCCTGGCCGGCGGCAAGGCCTATGACTGAAAAAAGCATCGCGCGCAGCATCCTCAACGTTGATTTCCTGACGGCCGTCCACCGCATCACGTGCCAGGTGGAGGTCGGCAACACCGGGCTGGTCGGCCTGCTCAACGATGTGCACCTTTCGATCTTCACCGTCCGCAACGTGTACGTCTCCCGGTTGCAGCAGCCGGCGCGCATCATCGGCAACTTCGAGGAGGCCAGCCTGGTGAAGGCCAACGTGGCGCTGGGGCTGTTGGCGCGCCGGGAGGATGTCGGTCCGCAGACCTACATCCGGGTCGGCGGCACGAAGCAACTCTCGGCCCACATTCTGCTGGCGACCACCTCCTACGAGGTGCGCGGCCTGGTCGAGTTCACCAGCCGGCTGGACCCGGACGCCATCCTGGTGGGCGGCACCGGCAAGTACACGGTCCTGTACAACGCCACGGCCGTCCACGTGCAATACCCCGATACGCCGTACACCGCGCCGGCCATGTTCGTCAACCGCAGCCTGGCCACCGGCCTGGGCGCTATCCCGAAAGCGAAAACCTGATGGCGTATATCCTCGTCATCGACGACGACGACGATTTTCGCTCGGTGCTCAAATTAATGTTGACGCGCCTGGGCCACACCCCGACCCTGGCGTCGCGCGGCGAGGAAGGGCTGTCGCTGGCCGTCAGCTCCCGCTTTGACCTGATCCTGCTCGACCTGATGCTGCCGGACATCGACGGCTACGATGTGACGCGCCGGCTGCGCAGCGCCAGCCGCACGCGCAACCTGCCGATCCTGATCCTCACGGCGCGGTCCCAGGCCGCCGACCGGGAGGGGGCGCTGGAGGCCGGCGCCGACGGTTATCTGACCAAACCCGTCGACCCGCGCGAACTGTCCAGCAAGATCACCGAGATGCTCAGCCTCTCGCGGACCGAGGCGCCCGCGCCGACGGTGGCGCCGGTGCCGGTTCCGGCCGCCGCCGGGGCGGCGCCGGCTGTCGTGGCGCCCGTGGCGCCGCCCGCGCCGGCCCCGTTTGTGCCGCCGCCTGGGCCGCCGCCGGCCGGCCGGGCGCTGGTGGTGCTCGGGATGCGCGGCGGGGCCGGCAAGACGACGGTGGCCGTCAACCTGGCCGGCGTCCTGGCGCGCGCCGGAAAGCGCACCTGCGTCTTCGACCTCAGCCCGGCGGGCGGCCAGGTGACGCTGCACCTGCGCGTCCGGCCCAAGGCCATCTGGTCCGAGCTGCCGCCGGTGATCGACTCGGGCGTGATCGCCCAGGCTGTCACCCGGCACGACTCCGGCCTGTTTGTGCTCGCCGCGCCGCCGCAGCCGGTGCGGGCCGGCCTGGTGGTCGAGTCGGCCCAGGCGGTCTTGCATTATTTGCGCACCTTCTTCAGCGACGTCGTCATCGACGCCGCGCCCGTGCTGGACGACGCGACCCACGCCGCGCTGAGCGTGTGCAAATACGTCATCCTGGTGGTCGCCCCGGACGTGGGCGCGGTGGAGGCGGCGCGCGGCACGCTGCGCGCGCTGGCCGCCCTGAACATCGCCCCGGCCCAGACGCGGGTCGTGCTCAACCAGACCATGCCGGAGCCGGCCGTCAAACCGTCGGCGGTGGAGCGCGCGCTGGGCCGGAGCCTGGACCTGGTGGTCCCGTATGAAGCGGCCCAGGCCAACGCGCTGGCGCAGGGCCTGCCCCTGGTCGTCAGCCAGCCCGGCGCGGCGCTGGTGGCGGCGCTGGCCGGTTTCGCGGCGAAATCGCTCTTATGAACGGCGGCGGGCCGGCCGCCGATGTCAGGCGATTGGCGGGTGGGCGTCTTGACACGCCGCGCCGCCCGGAGTAGCATCCCCTTACCCGCCGGCAGGGACGGACAATTCGGGCCGTACTGGCGGGTTTTACTTTGCGCTATGCCCGTCTCTTCCCAACGGTGGAGATAACTTATGAGTTCGTTTACCGTTGATGTGCCGGACGCCGCGCCGCGCCGGTCGTGGCGCAACTGGCTGATCGGCAAGCCGCTGCCCACCGCCTCGGCCCCGCATCAAACCATCAGCAAGAAAGTCGGCCTGGCCGTCTTCTCATCGGACGCGATCTCGTCCTCGGCCTACGCGACGGACGAAATTCTGATCGTCCTGGCCCTGGCCGGGTCGGCGGCGCTGGCCTACTCGCTGCCAATCGCCATCGCCATCGCCCTCCTGCTGGCGATCGTGACCATCTCCTACGAGCAGACCATCCACGCCTACCCGAACGGCGGCGGCGCCTACATCGTCTCGCGCGACAACCTGGGCGAGAACGCGGCCCAGGTGGCCGGCGCCGCGCTGTTGACGGACTATATCCTGACGGTGGCGGTGTCGATCTCGTCCGGCGTGGCGCAGATCACGTCGGCCTTTCCGGAGTTGTACGAGTGGCGGGTGGTGCTGGCCCTGGCGTTCGTAGGCTTCATGACCATCGTCAATCTGCGCGGCGTGAAAGAGTCCGGCAGCGCGTTTGCCATCCCGACTTACTTCTTCCTGGCGATCACGTTCCTCACGATCGGCGTCGGCTATTATCGTTACTCCACGGGCGGGTTGGGGACGGTGACGGGGGTGGAGCCGATGCACGCCGAGGCCACCCAGGCGCTGTCGGCCTTCCTGGTGCTGCGGGCCTTCTCCAGC
>DAOUAB010000020.1:0-5256 GCA_034434015.1 Anaerolineales bacterium | reverse complement strand
GGTCACGTCGCGCAGCATCACCAGCCAGCCGGCCGGGCCGGCCCCGGCTTCGGCCAGCGCCGAGAGGCGCGCCTCCAGTTCGAACCCGCCGACCGACAATTCAACTTGGGCCTCGGCGCCGGGCGTGTAGCCAGCCAGCAAGTCCGGCCAGACCGGCAACACCGCCCCCACCGGCCGGCCAATGGGCGACGCGTCGGCGAGGGCCAGCAGGCGGCGCGCTGCCGGGTTGAGGTCCAGCACGCGGGCCGCGGCGTCCACCACCAGCACGCCGTCGCGTATGCGGTCCACTACCGCGGCGCGCGCCAGCGGCAGAAAGTCGAAAAACTGCAGGCGGAAGATGCCCAGCGCCATCAGGGCGCCGGCAGCCGGGAAGCTGAGCGGCGTGAGGGCCACGCCCGGCAACAGGGTGTAACCGATCAGATCGAGGCAGTTAGCCAGCAGGGGGAGCGCGGCCGTCAACGCCATCAACAACGCCGGCCCGCGCAGCGCCGGCGGGCTCCCCCAGGCGACGCGCACGATCAGGCCGATGCCGATCAGCACGAGCAGGTAGTTGTAGACGACGACCAGCCAGAAGGCCGGGCCGGGCGCGTAGATCAGGCGGTCCGGCGTCGGGCCGGGTGTGATGGCGGACCAGATGAGGCCGTGCCACTCGTTGGTCCAGACCAGGGCGAGCGTGAGTCCGGGGACGAGCCAGAGCAGCAACCGATGCCCGCGCGTGAACCAGCGTTCCAGGCGGCTGTAACGCAGGGCGAAGATCAGCCACACCGCCGGCACCGCCACGATGCCCAGATATTGGGCTTTGGCCCACAGGATTTTGGCCGGCGCGGAGGGCGCCAAAGCTTCCAGGGCGCGCCCGCCCGTCCAGATGGCGGCGGCCAGCATCAGCCAGCCCAGAGCGCGGGCCACGGGCAAGTCACGCCGTCGCCACGCGGCGTGGGCCAGCAGGGCGGCCAGAGCGACTGCCAGCACCAGCGCGATGACATATGGTGGGAATTGCCCGTTCATGCCTGGGCAGAGACCCGGCTCGGCCTCCGCCTCCCTGACGTTGCTTCAGCTCATGTGGCAACCGCTAGACGATGACGCTTCAATAACGCGGCACGCTGGGGTCCACGTCCAACGACCAGGCCTCAATGCCGCCGCGCAGATTGTAGACCTTTTGGAAGCCGTGCGCTTGCAGGTAGGCGGCCACCTGGTAGCTGCGGACGCCGGTGTGGCATTGCAGCACGATCTCGGCCGCCGGGTCCAGTTCGCGCATCCAGATCATGATCTGGCCCATCGGCTTGAGCTGCGCGCCCGGGATGCGGCAGTAGGCCCACTCGTGCGGCTCGCGCACGTCGACGAGCAGCGGCGGGTTCGGGTGGGCCAGGCGCTCAGCCAGCTGGCGGGCGGAGAGTTCAGGGATCATGGCCCGGCTACAGGAACGGGATCGGCGTAATCACCAGGATGAACAGGACCAGCGCGCCGACCGCCAACAGGCGGCGGAACGGGTCGAGGTCGGTGATCTGGTCGAGCGGCTCGGCGTGGGTGCGCCCCAGGAAGTAGATCAGGGCCGCCCACAGCCACCAGCCGTTCCAAAAAAAACCCAGGCCGACGAGCACGGCGATGATCAGCGGCACCAGGAACCGGGCGCGGCGGCCGATGAGGACGTAGAGCGCATGACCGCCGTCCAGCTGGCCGGCCGGGATGAGGTTGAGGCCCGTCACCAGCAGGCCCGCCCAGCCGGCCCAGGCCACCGGATGCAGGTAGACGTCGACGCCGCCGGCCGGCGACGGGAAGCCGAGCAGATAGTAACGCAGCATATACAGCCAGCCGGGTAAATCGCCGAATGTCGCCGGCTCGGGCAGCCAGCGGCCGAAGACCAGGTACTTCATGAGCACGTACAGGATGGAGTTGCCCTCAAAACCCGAGGCCTGCCCGAGCGGGATGGGCTGGAGCGGCCGGGACAGAACCAGACCCACCAGCAGCACCGGCACTGCCACCAGGAAGCCGGCCAGCGGCCCGGCGATGCCGATATCCAGCAGGACGCGCCGGTTGGTGGGCGGCGTCTTCAGTTGAATGAAGGCGCCCATGGTGCCGAACAAGCTCAAAGGAAACGGGATGAAGTACGGGAGGGTGACGGCGACCTTGTGATAGCGCGCGGCGAAGTAGTGTCCCAGCTCGTGCGCCATTAGTATCCCCAGCAGGCTGACCACGAACGGCCAGCCGCCGGCCATCAACCGCAGCCATGCCCCGGCGGTCTCCGGGACCGGGCCGGTGTAGCCGTAGGCGCCGCCCGCCACGAGCATGCTCACGATGGTCAACGCCAGCATGACCACGTTCACCCAGACCCGGTTCGGCGGCGGGTTGAGGACGCCGGCCACGGCCAGGACCAGGTGGCGGTCCCTGTCTTTGCGGAAGAGCGGCGTATAGCCCAGCGGCCGGAACTGCTCGGCCACCAGCGCATACGCCTCCATCGAGTCGCGGAACAACCGGCCGCGGAAGCGCACGGCGTAGCCGCCGTCCGGCGGGCTATAGGTGGTGTCTTCAATGGCCATCACCTGGGCCACAATCGGGCGCAGGTGGGCGGTCTCCACCAGCACGGACTCTCGGAAACTCGACATCGTCAACTTTCAAGCGTAGGAAGGGCGGCGCATGCCGTCGGCGTCAGCCGGACGGGGATGCATGGGAGTCGAACCCACCTGCCGCCTCTGAGAAACGGCACAACGATTTTGAAGACCGCGGCCACCACCGGATGACATCCATCCCCGCCGGAATTGTACCAAAAGGAAGGGCGGCCACTAACCAGTTCTTAAGGCGGCGCGGGCCGACGCGGACCGGCCGGCTCGCTTATAATGGGCGCATTCTGCCGCCGACGCCGCAAGCCATGATCCGAACTCAGTTACAGGTCTTCGACGACATCCTCTCGCTCAGCCGCGCGGCGGCCGAGTATGTGGCCAGCCTGACGCGCGAGCCCAGCCCGGACGACCGGCCGTTCTCGCTCGCGGTGAGCGGCGGCGGCACGCCGCAGCGCCTCTTCCGCCTCCTGGGCCAGCCGCCCTACAGCCTGATCATCCCGTGGAACCGCGTACACGTCTTTTGGTGCGACGAGCGCTGTGTTTCCCCGGACCACGCCGAGAGCAACTTCCACCACGCCTATGGCCTGTGGCTTCAGCATGTGTCGATCCCGACGACGCACCTGCACCGCATCAAGGGGGAATTGAGCGCGACGGAGGCGGCCGCCGATTACGCCGCGCAACTAGCCGCCTTCGCCCACGCCACCCTGGCCGGCCCGGACCGTCTCTGGCCCCAGATCGACCTGGCGGTGCTGGGCCTGGGCGAGGACGGCCACGTCGCCTCGCTGTTCCCCGGGCCGATCCACGCCGCCGAGGCCGCGCAGCCCACGTTGGCCGTCACCGCCGAATATCAGGGGCGCCCCGCCGACCGCGTGACACTGACGCCGCTGGTGCTGAACGACACCCGCAACCTCCTCTTCCTGGTGAGCGGCGCGGCCAAGGCCGAAGCCCTGGCCGGCACGCTCAAGCCGCAGGCGGACCCCGAACGCTGGCCGGTGGCGCGCCTGCGGCCCGAACACAGCACCGTGATCTGGATGGTGGACCGGGCCGCCGCCGGCCGGCTCGATGAGTTCCCGCGCGCCCGACGCCCGGCCTGAACCGCGCCGCACGCCGCCGTTGCCCCGGGAGTCTTGCATGCCCGACACCACGCTCGTGATCTTCGGCGCCTCCGGCGACCTGACGGCCCGCAAGCTGGTCCCGGCGCTATACAACCTGCAGCGCAAAGGCCGCCTGCCGGCCGGGTTACGCATCGTGGGCTTCGCGCGCCGGCCGTGGGATGACGCCGAGTTCCGGGCGCAACTGCGCGCCGGGCTGGAGCAGTTCGCGCCGCGCGACTTCGACGCCGCCCGCTGGGAGGCGTTCGCGGCGGCCGTAACGTACTTCCGCGGCGACCTGAACACGCCGGCCGACTTCGAGCGGCTGGGTCAGCAGCTGACTGAAGTGGAAGGCGGCGCGGCGGACGCCAACCGCCTGTATTACCTGGCCACCGGGCCGGAATACTACGGTCCGGTGGCCGCCAGCCTGGGCGCGGCCGGCCTGGCGCAGGAAGCGGGCGCGCCCGAGAACGGCAGCCGGGATGGCTGGCGCCGGCTGGTCATCGAGAAACCTTTCGGCCGCGACCTGGAGTCGGCGCACGCGCTCAACCGCGAGTTGCACGCCGCCTTTCAGGAGCGCCAGGTCTACCGCATCGACCACTACCTGGGCAAGGAGACGGCCCAGAACATCTTGTTCTTCCGCTTCGCCAACACCATCTTCGAGCCGGTCTGGAACCGCAACTACGTGTACAGCGTGCAGATCACGGTGGCCGAGAGCGTGGACGTGGGCCACCGCGCCGGCTACTACGACCAGGCCGGCGTGCTGCGCGATATGTTCCAGAACCACCTGCTGCAGCTGCTGACGCTGGTGGCCATGGAGCCGCCGGCCTCCTTCAACGCCGACGCCGTGCGCAACGAGAAGGTCAAGGTCCTGCACGCCATCCGCCCCATCCCGGCCGAGGCTGTGGCCCAGCACACGGTGCGGGCGCAGTACCGCAAGTACCGCGACGCCCCGGGCGTGGCCCCCGGCTCGCAGACGCCCACCTACGCCGCCCTGCGCCTGCACGTGGACAACTGGCGCTGGCAGGGCGTGCCGTTCTACCTGCGCTCCGGCAAGAGCCTGAGCTCCAAATCCACCGAGATCATCGTGCAGTTCCGGCGCCCGCCGCACGTCATGTTCAACTTCGCGCCCGGCCACCGGCTGAGCAGCAACACGCTCTCCATCTGCATCCAGCCGGACGAGGGCATCCACCTGAGGTTCGAGGCCAAGGTGCCGGACTCGGCCCAGGACACGCGCTCGGTGGATATGGACTTTCACTTCCGCGATTCGTTCGGGGAGAACGCGCTGCCGGACGCCTACGAGCGGCTGCTGCTGGACGCCCTCAACGGCGACGCCTCGCTCTTCACGCGCGGCGACGAGATCGAGGCCGCCTGGCGGATCATTGACCCCGTGCTCAAGGGCTGGGAGTCGCCGCACGCGCCGCCCCTGCACTTCTACGAGAGCGGCTCCGCCGGCCCAGCCGAGGCCGAAGCTTTTATCGCCCGCGACGGGCGCGCCTGGCTCTCCGGCTGCGGGCACTGACATGGACCCCGCCGCCCTCGCCGCCCTGCTCGGCCCCGCCCTGTTCACGGCTTTTCATTGGAGTTTTGACTAACTCCACTGCCCTCGG
>DAOUAB010000019.1:0-2722 GCA_034434015.1 Anaerolineales bacterium | reverse complement strand
GCGCCCAGACCCTCGCGATGCTCTCCGGCGGCGAGCGCAGCCTCACGGCCTGCGCGCTCGTCTTCGCCCTGCTGCGCGTCTCGCCCACCCCTTTCTGCGTGCTGGACGAGGTGGACGCTATGTTGGACGAGGCCAACGTCGGCCGCTACCGCGACATGCTGGAAGAGTTGTCCCAGCAGACCCAGTTCATCATCGTTACCCACAACCGCAACACCGTGCAGGTGGCCGAGACCGTCTACGGCATCACCATGGGCGCGGACTCGGCCAGCCAGGTGATCAGCCTGAAGCTGGATGGCGAGCAAGTGGCGACGCCCCGCAACGCGCCGGCCTCCCTGGAGCAAATCGGCCGCGCCGAAAGCTGAGGCGCCCGGAAGTTATGGACTTCGAGCAGCTCGACGCGCTCGTCAACCTGATCATCACGCTCGTGCCCATCACGCTGGCGCTGGCGGGCGCGGTCTTCGGCCTGCGCGTCCGGCGCCGCGCCGCCGCCGCCAAAGAGGCGTCGATCACGATCGTCCGCTTCGCGTCCGAGCCGGAGACGCCCGCCGCCGCGCGCCGGCGCCGCCTCTGGCAGTACGTGGACGTCGCCGCCTGGCTGGCGTTGATGGCGGGCTTTGCGATCTTCGCCCTGGTCCAGGTGAACCAGGCGCTGCTGGACCCGGACCGCAGCCGCACGCTGATCCTGTTCCTGAACGTCGTGATCGTGGTTTTCTACGCCGTGATCATCTGGATGTACGCGCGCACCCTGGCCGCCCTGCGGCGCGTCCCGGCCGGCGCGCGCTCGTACGCGTTCAACGAGATGCGCGTGGTGCTGAGCGGCAGCGTCCGGCGCATCGCGCGCAAGAGCCACAACGCCCTGCGCCGCCTGGGCGCCGACGTGCTGGAGATCGACCTGGAGCACGGGCTGGTGCGCGCGCGGCGGCACTTCTTCTTCAACCTGTACCGGCTCTACTTCGACGAGCTCACCGTCCAGGTCACGCCCATGAACGAGCGCGAATGCCAGGTCACCCTGCAAAGCGACGGCGTCATGCCGTCGCTGGCGCGCAACAGCGCCCGCAACCGGCAGAACCTGCTGACACTGCTCAATTACATCACGGAGTAGGCCGCAGCCAGAGCATTCGGCCGGGCAGCCCTTCCCCCACCAGCGCCGGCGCAAAGTCCGGGGCCTGCGCCCGGTAGACGGCGCCCAGCCCCTCATCCTGCGCCGACCAGAAGAGGCCCTGGCCGTCGGGCGTCCAGGCCCAGGCGATCACGCCGCTGGCGAAGACCCGGCGCGGCGCCTCGCCCGCCGCCCCGACCCACAGCCCGCCCTCGTCCCGCCAGGCCCAGCGCCGTCCCGGCGGCAGGTTCCGCGCGATCTCGTCCGGCCGATCCGAAGCGCCGACCACCCGGCCCTGCGCGTCCACATACAGCACCGGCTGAAAATCGCCGGCGCGCACCGCGAACCAGCCCGGCGCCGCCTCCCAGGTCACGTCCAGCCCGTCGCCGGGCACCGGCCGCGCCTCGGCCGCGCCGGGCGGGACGAAGAACAGGCCGGCGCGGGCATCGCCGTTGCATTCCGCCACGAACTCGTCCACCGAAAACAGCAGCGCGCCGCTCGCCGGGTCCATGGCCGCGCGGGTGAAGTAGTTCCAGAACACCTGTTGCGCCCCGGTCTCCACGTCGAACGCGCGCAGGTCGTAGTAACTGCACGCGGCCGTGAAAGAATGGACCACGAACTGCGAGGCGCTGCGCCAGCCGAGGATCGTTTCGTCACCGCTGCGCGCGGGCGTGTAGAGCGCCCGGACGCCGGAGCCGTCGGCGCGCGCCGCCCACACCCCGGCCAGGCCGTAGCCTGCGCCCGTCCCGAAACTCGTCGCGCCCACATGGACGACCTGACGCCCGTCCGGCGACCAGCTCAGGTGGTACGCCTGGCTGGGGCCGTCGGTCAGGCGCGTCACCCGGCGGGTCTCGAGGTCGAAGACGTAGACATCGGCCGAGACGCCGTCCTGGGCGCCCACGAACGCCAGCCGGAGGCCGTCCGGCGACCAGACCGGCCGCGAGTGATCGGCGACGGCGCGGACCGCCTCCGCCAGCGGGTCCGCAAAGAACGGGTCGCTATCGGCGGCAAATGCCTTGCCGGCCGGCAACAGCGCGATCGTCTCCCGCTCGCCGTCCGGCAGGGACAGCGTGTTCAGAGCCAGTCCCCGGTAAGTGATCCAGTCGTCGGCCGAGAAAAAGGACACCGCCCGACTCCCCGCTTCCAGACCGATCGGCTCCTCCGTCAGCCACTGCGTCAAGCCAGAGCCGTCGGCGTTGACGGTCCACAGGCCGCGCTCGCCGTAGAGCACCAGCCACGGCCCGTCCGCCGAGAGCGGCGCGGGCGCCGGGGATGTGGCCGTCGGATCAGTCACCGGGGCCGGCTGGGGGGTCTCCGTTGCGGCCGGCGCCGGCGCGGGAACCGTGGCCGTCGGGAACAAGATCGTCGAAGTCGCGGTCGGGGTTGGGGAGAGTGTCTCAGGCGCCGGCTGGCCGGCCAGGCTGCAGGCCAGGAGCGCGAGGGTCAGCGCAAAGAGCGATAGAAGCCAGCGAGTATTCATAGAATCGCAGTGTCCGTTGAGTCTCAGGCCGGGAACGACTTCCGTGCCCGCTGAGCACGGCGAGGCCTTTATCCGGCGCGTCGTCTTCGGCCGAATTGTAAACCGTTGGGATGGCTCGGACGGCCGGTCCCCCTGGCGGGGAT
>DAOUAB010000018.1:0-28509 GCA_034434015.1 Anaerolineales bacterium | reverse complement strand
CGCTCAGGAAACCCTGGGCGCGCTCGACGCGCACCTGGTTGAGACCGTAGGCGTCCAGCATGGCGCGGGCCACCCGCGCCCCCGTCGCCCCGCGGCCGGTGAAGACCTGCGAGTATTTGTTCACCGCCGATTGCACGCGCCACTGCGCCCACAGCCCGAACAGCAGGGCCGGGATCGTAAAGACTAAGTAGAGCGGGTCAAAGAACATAAAAGGCATGGTATTCTCTCCGTCCGTAACTGGCGCACTTACCAGACTTGCATAGAGTATACAAAAGGATGTGTTAGTTTAATATCTCAGGCGATTAATGGCCGATGAGACCAGCCTGACAACCACCCCCTATTTCCCCGCCGGCAGGCGGCAGGATCGACTTCACCTATGCCTCCCTTCAATCGCTGGCGCCTGAGCCTCCTGGCGTTCGCCCTGGCGGCCTGCGTCGCTCCAACGCCCGCCGCGACCGCGCCGCCGGCCGCGCTCCCGTCGCCCATCATCCGGACCTCCACGCCCGTCCCCTCGGCGACCGCCAGCCCGGCGCCGCCGGCGACGGCGACCGGGACCGCCTCGCCGCCGCCCACGGCGACGGTCGCGCCGACCCCGGCCAGCCTCAACCCGCTCACCGGCCTGCCGCTGCCTGACCCGGCTGTGCTGAACCGCCGGCCGCTGGCCATCAAGGTCGCCCACTTCCCTCGATCCGTGCGCGAGCACCAGGTGGGGCTGTCATCCGCCGACAACGTCTGGGAGCACTACGCCGAGGGCGGTGTGACGCGCTTCACGGCCATCTTCTGGAGCCAGTCCCCGGAGAAGGTCGGCAACGTGCGCTCGGCGCGCCTGATCGACGCGCTGCTGGGCGACGCCTACCAGGCCGTGCTGGTGGCCTCCGGCTCGAGCACCGGCACCATGAACCGCCTGCGCGAGAACGAGGCCCTGTACCGGCGGATCGTGGCCGAGGCGACCGGCTACTCAGGGTGCCCGCTGCTCTGCCGCGAAGAGTCGGCGGCGCTCACCACCAACAAGCTGTTCACGTCGCCGGCCGCGCTGTGGCAGTTGGCGGCGGAGAAGGGCTTTGGGCCGCCGGAGGCGCTGACCGGCTACCCCTTCGACGCGACGCCGCCGGCGGCGGGCGCGTCGGTCACCACCCTGCATCTGGATTTCCAGTTGAATAACACCATCGCCGAATGGCGTTACGACGCCGCCTCCGGGCAATACGCCCGCTGGGTAGACACAAACGCGCTGCCGGAATTGGCGCCGCACGTGGACACGCTGAACGGCCAGGCGCTGACGGCCGCCAATATCGTCGTGTTATACGTCGCCCACGTCGCCAGCAACATCCGCGAGGCCGAGGGCGGCGCGCGCTATTTCAGTTACGACATCCAGATGACGGGGGACGGCCCGGCCCGGGTCTTCCGCGACGGGCGCATGTGGGAGGCGCGCTGGGTGCGCGCAGACGAGCCGGGCCGCCTGCCGAGCTTCCTGAACGCGGACGGCGCGCCGATCCCGCTCAAGCCGGGCGTGACGTGGTTCGAGGTCTTATCGGCCAACTCGCCGACGCAGGTTGACGAGGCGGCCGGCCGTTTCCAGGCCCGTTTCCGGGCGCCGAACCCGTTCCCGGCCACGCCGACGGCGACGCCGTAGGGCGGGCGGCTGTCCGCCCCTACGACTACGACGACGGCCCGCCCAACACCTGGCGCGCGGTCACCGGGTCGTCGGCGATGAGGCCGTCGGCGCCGAAGACGTTCAGGAACCGGTACGCCCAAACGCTCTCGACCCGCCCGAACCACACGAACACGCCGCGGCCCTCGCGGTGCGCCTGCCGGATGAGGCCGGGGTTGACCAGCACCGTCTCGGCCATCGGGCAGACATATTCGGCGTCGGCGGCCGGCCAGCTCACGTCCCAGTGGCCCCAGCCGTAGAGCGCGCCCAGCCGGGCCGAGGGCCGGAGCTGGCGCAGGCGGCGCAGGCAATCCCAGTCGAACGATTGCAGCACGCTGTGTTCCAGGTAGCCGGCGGCCTCCACCGCCTCCAGCACCCGCGCTTCGATGCCGGGGTACAGGTGCGGGGATTTCAGCTCGATCAGCAATTCCACCCCGGAGGCCTTCGCCAGCTCGATCAGTTCCGGCAACGTCGGGATAGACTCGCCCGCGCCGGCTTCGAGGCGGCGCAGCTCGGCCAGGGTGTGGTCCTTCACCCAGCCGCGGCCGGTGGTGGTGCGCTCGAGCGTCTCGTCGTGGATGATGACCGGCTCGCCATCGGCCGAGAGGTGGACGTCGCACTCCAACATGTCGGCGCCGACCTCCACAGCGTGGGCGAAGGCGGACAGGGTGTTCTCCGGCGCGTAGCGCGGGCCGCCGCGGTGGGCGATGACGCGCGTCCGGCCGAGCGGCGCGGTGCGGTTGGCGTAGTGGGCCAGGTAATAGGCGGCGGCCAGGCCGGCGCCCAGGCCGAAGGTCTGCATGAGGCGGCGGGATGTGGACATAGGTGAGGCTCTCCCTTGGCTGGCTGATTATCGCTCAGGTCTGTGCCGGCGGCTCAGGCCGGGGCGGGGCTTAGTCGCCCCCGCCTGGCGGCCAGGCGCCGCGCTGAAGAATCTTTCCAAAATCGTCATACACCCGATACGCTGTGAGCCAACCGGCCTGGGCGGATCGGCCCCGGCGCGGCTTCGGGCCTGCGCTCCACCTGCTGGTTGCGTGCGATCGGCGCCGGCCGATCTAGCAGAAGATGATCTGCCCGCGCTCCGGGCCGACTGAGACCAGGGTGACGGGTACACCCGTCAGTTCCTGGAGGCGCAGAAGATAGCGGCGCGCGGCTTCCGGCAAATCGCCCAGCGACCGGGCGCCGCTAATCTCCTCGTCCCAGCCCGGCATGTCTTCATAAACGGCCTGGAACGGCGCCAGGTCGGTCGGCCCGAGCGGGAGCTCGGTGTAAGTCATGCCGGCCGCGACGTAGGCCGCGCATAGCCGGATCGTCTTGAGGCCGGAGAGCACGTCCAGCTTGGTGAGCGCCAGCTCGGTCAGGCCGTTGACGCGGATGGCATAGCGCAGCAGCACCAGGTCCAGCCAGCCGCAGCGGCGCGGTCGGCCGGTGGTGGTGCCGAACTCATCCCACGGGTTGGCGCCGGTGCCGCGCAGCCGCTCGGCCTCCGGCCCGAACGCCTCGGTCGGGAAGGGGCCTTCGCCCACGCGCGTCTGAAAGGCCTTGGTGACGCCGATGACACGCCCGACGAACCTGGGACCGACGCCCAGGCCGCTGAAGGCGCCGCCGGCCGCCGGCGACGAGCTGGTGACGTAGGGGTACGTCCCGTGGTCGATATCCAGCAGTGTGCCCTGCGCGCCCTCGGCGATGACGCGCGCCCCGGCGCTCAGGCGTTGATGCAGATACAGCGAGGTGTCGGTGAGGTAGGGCGCCAGCCGTTGGGCGTGGCCGGCGTACTCGGCGGCGACGGCGTCCGCGTCGAGCGGCGGCCGGTTATAGAGTTTTTCCAGGACGATGTTGGTCTGGCGGATGTGGCCGGCCACCTGTTCGGCCAGGTCCTCCGGGCGGAGCAGCCGTTCGGCGCGCAGGCCCTGGCGCGCAGCCTTGCTGGTGTAGGCCGGGCCGATGCCGCGCCCGGTGGTGCCGATCCGGCCCCCGGCGCGGGCCGCCTCCTCGGCCTGGTCCAGGGCGATGTGCGCGGGCGTGATCAGGTGGGCGGCCGCCGAGACCTTGATGCGGGCGGGGGAGGTGTCCAGGCCGTAGCCGGCCAGCATGTCGATCTCGGCCAGCAGGCGGGCCGGGTTGATGACCATGCCGTTGCCCAGCACGCCGACCACGCGCGGCTGGAGGACGCCGGACGGCAGCAGGTGCAGCTTGAAGACCTGGCTCCGCCCGTCGCGCGCCGCCACCGTCACCGTGTGCCCGGCGTTGTCGCCGCCGGAGTAGCGGGCGACCACGTCCGCCTGCTCGGCCAGCAGGTCCGTGATGCGGCCCTTGCCTTCATCGCCCCACTGGGCGCCGACGAGGATATCGAGCGGCATGAAGTGGACTCCTCACCTCACTCCTCCCCACCCCGGCTGGAGGCGGGTGAGGTCAATACGCTCCGTTTCCGAACAAGACGCGCGGGATGGTCCGCAGCAGGATCACAAAATCCAGCCCCAACGACCAGTTTTCAATGTAGTAGATGTCCAGCAGGCACATCTCGTCGAACGTCAGGTCGCTGCGGCCGGAGACCTGCCACAGGCCGGTGAGGCCCTGCGGCGCCTCGAGCCGCTGGCGGTGCCACGAGCTCTGATACTGGGCCACCTCCTGGGGCAGGCCGGGGCGCGGCCCCACCAGGCTCATCTCGCCGCGCAGCACGTTGATGAACTGCGGCAGCTCGTCCAGGCTGGTGCGGCGCAGCAGGCGGCCCAGGCCGGTGAGGCGCGGGTCGTGCTTGATCTTGAACAGCGGCCCGCTGGCCTCGTTGTGGGCGCGCAGCCGGTCCTGCTCCTCCTCCGCGCCCTGGCGCATGGACCGGAACTTGTAGATGGTGAACGGCCGGCCGCCCTCGCCGATGCGCGTCTGCCGGAACAGCGCCGGGCCGGGCGTCTCGAGTTTGATGAGCAGCGCGATGAGCAGCATCGGCAGGCCCATCACCAGAAGCACCAGCGCGGCGACGAAGGCGTCCAGCGCGCGCTTCACCACGCGCCCGACGCGCGAGATGCTGGCCTCCTTGATGCCGACCAGCGGGATGCCGCCGATGTCGTCCACGTCCAGGCGGCTGAGCGAGAGCTGGAAGAGGTCGGGCACCACGCGCGCGCGCGCGCCCAGCCGCTCGCAGACGCGCACCAGGCCCACGATTTTGCGCTGGTACATCCAGGGCAGGGTGATGATGACGCTGTCCACACGCTCGCGCCGCAGGAGGGTCTCCACGTCGTCCAGCCCGCCGAGCGATTTGAAGCGGCCGAGCTCGGTTTTGGCCGGGTCGTCGTCCACGAAGCCGACGATCTCGTAGCCGAGCCCCGGCTGGGCGACGATGGTGCGCATCACGGTGCGGCCGAGCTCGCCGGCGCCGACAATCAAAACGCGCGCCACGCCCACCCCGCGCCGGCGCAGGTAGAGGCGCGCCAGACGCTGGATCAGGCGCGCCAGCCCGAGCAGGGCGATGGTGAGCACGATGGCCCACAGGATCAGCCCGCGCGAGTAGACCAGCGGCCGGATGAAGAAGACGACGGCGAAGAAGATCACGCCGACGGTGGTCGTGGCGTTGACGATGCGGTACAGCTCGGTGAACCAGCTCCCGCCGCGCGGCGGCGTGTAAGCGCCGTCGACGGCCAGGAAGATCACCATCAACGCGGTGAAACCGAGCTGGAAAGGCAGATAGGCGCTGTAGGGGGCCTGGAAGGCGTCCAGCACCGGCACGAACAACTCCAGCGTGTAGCGCATGACGTAGGCCAGCGCGAACGCGGCGTTGATCAGCCCGATGTCGGCCAGGACGGTGAGCGCCAGGGCGCGGTTGAGTTTCATCAGATGACAGACGGCAGACAACCGACGACGGACGGCCGACGGCGGATGAGTTTAGTGTTCGGCTTTCGTCCGGCGTCCTTCGTCTTCAAGCGCCAGGCGATAACTGCGCGCCGTGCTGGCGGCGGTCGCCGACCATGTGAAGCGGGCGGCCTGGGCCGGGCCGCGCGCGCCCAGTTCACCACGATCCGCCAGCGCCCGCCGCAACGCCTCCGCCAGGGCGTCGACATCCTGCGGCGGGACGAGCAGGGCGGCGGCGCCCCCGGCCTCGGGCAGCGAGGAGACGTTCGACGTGACCACCGGCCGGCCGCAGGCCAGCGCTTCGGCTACCGGCAGGCCGAAACCCTCAAAGGAAGAGGGATAGGCGAAGACCGCGGCCGCGTTATACCACAACGGCAAGTCTTCTGCCGGGACGAAACCCGGAAAGTGGACGCGGTCGTTCAGGTTAAGCGCCTCCACCTGCCGGAACAGGTCGGTGTAGAACCAGCCGCGGGCGCCGGCCAGCACCAGGTGGACCGTTGGCGCCAGGCGCGCAAACGCGGCCAGCAGCGCGCCCAGATTCTTGCGCGGCTCCAGCGTGCCCAGATACAGGATGAAACAGGTCGGCAGGCCCGCCCGAGAACGGAAGGCCTCGACCTCGGCGCGCGGCAGCGGCCGGAACCGCGCCTCCACGCCGGGATAGGCGACGTCCACGCGCCCGGCCGGGATTCCGAGCAGGCGCACCACGTCGTCCCGCGTGCTCTCCGAGATCGCAATCACGCGCCGCGCCCGCCGGCAGGAAGAGGCGGTCAGCGCCGACAGGTACAGCCTTTGCGCGGCCGGGAACTTCTCTGGCATCCGGCGAAACGAGAGATCGTAGACGGTGACCACGGCCGGCGCGGGATTGAGCAGCGGCGACGCGAAAGCGAGCGAATGCAGCAGGGCGGGCCGCAGCCGGAGCAGCGCCAGGGGCGGGACGAGCTGCTCCCACAGGACGCGCACCGCCGGCCGATGAGTGGGCCAGCGACTCGTCTGCACCCGGGCGCGGGCCAGGGGCGGCCGGCCGCTGAACGCCGCCGGCCCGGCAAAGACCGTGAAATCGAAATCGGGCGCGGCGTCGGGCAGTTGGTGAAGCAGGTTGTTGATGTATTGGTGAATCCCGGCGCTGCGGTACGACGCACCCCCAAAGAGTAGGTGCGCGTTCAGCGCGACGTGCGGCATAAAACGATTATAGCTGATTGCGGGCGGCGCAGGGCAGATCGCAGACGGCCGATTACCGGTGACCGATCGGCGCGAGGTCAGGGATTGTGCGGCCGCGCCAGCTGGACGAGCGCCACGCCCAGGCCGGCCAGGGCCAGGCCGGCGATCTCTTTGCCGGTCAGCGCCTCGCCCAGGAAAAGCCAGGCCAGGACCGCGATCTGGATCAGCAGGGTGCTGTTGAGCAGGCTGGACTCGGATGCGGTGAGCGCGCGCAGCGTCTGGTTCCACAGGGTGAAGGCGAGCGCCGTGTTGACGACGGCCAGCCAGGCCACATAGAACCAGTGGATCGGGCGCAGCGCCGGCCACCCCTCCAGCCCGAGGCCGAGCGCCAGCAGCGCCGCCGAGCCGATCCCCATACTCACGCCGGTGACGGTAACGGCGTCCAGGTCCCGCCCCCGGTTGACATGCCGACCCAGGATGGACGAGAGCGCGTTGGCCAGCGTCCCGCCCAGCGCGACCCCCAGCCCGAACGTCTGCTCACCCGTGAGCGTGAGCGGGAGGAAGTAGATCAGCACGCCGGCCAGGTTGACGGCCACGCCGGCCCACTGCCATCCGGTCGGGCGCTCGGCGAGCAGGCCGACGCCCAGCGCCGTGACCAGGGCCGTGGTGAAGTTGAGCGTCAGGCTGACGGCGGCGGCGGGCAGGTGCTTCAGGCCCACGAACTGCGCGCCCTGCGTGGCGGCGTAGTACAGCAGGCCGAGCGCGGCCAGCGCCAGCCAGCGGCGGGCCGGCAGACGCCGCAGGGCCGCCAGGCGCTCCGGCCGCAACATGAACGGCAGCAGGCACAGGCTGGCCGCGGCGTAGCGCAGGCCGGCGAAGGCCAGCGGCGGCAGGTCGGCCAGGCCAAACTTGATGATGACCCAGGAGGTGGACCACAGAAAGGTGACGAATAGGGCCAGCCCGATGGCGCGCCCGCGCGGGGTCATTTCCCGGCCGCCAGCGAGCGGTAGACGGCCACGGTCTGCTCGGCGATCTTCTGCTGAGTGAAGTGCGCCAGCACGCGCGCGCGGCCCTGCTCCGCCAGCCGGGCGCGCAGGACCGGGTCGTCGCGCAGCGCGCGCAGGTGCGCGGCCAGCGCTTCCGCGTCGTCCTCGGGGAAGACCAGGCCGGCGTCGCCGATGACGTTGGGCAGCTCGCCCGAATCCGAGCCGACCACCGGCACGCCGCAGGCCATGGCCTCGATCAACACGCGCCCGAACTGTTCCTTCCAGTTAGGCCGCGTGCGAGACGGCAACACCAGGGCATCGAACTGCGCCAGCAGCGCCGGCATCTGCGTCGACGGCGCCATCCCCTCCAGCGTCACGCGGCCTTGCAGCCCGAAGTGCCTGATCATGTTCTCCAACAGCCCCCGCTCCGGCCCGGCGCCCACGATCCGCACGCGCACGCCCGGCGTCTGCGCGGCGGCCAGGAGCAGCAGGTCCACGCCTTTCTCCGGCACCAGCCGGCCGGCGTAGCCCACGGTGACCTCACGTCTCACTCCAGCGTTCGGCCGCGCAGCGGCCGCCGCCGGGGCGGGGGGGGAGGCAAAGATCTCCGGATCCACCCCAAACTGCGGGATGACGTACAACGGGCCGCGATAACCCTTGGCGCGCCAGACCTCGGCGGCGGCCTGGTTGCCGGCAATCCCGGCGTCGGCGCGGGCCAGCACGTCGCGCTCGATCCAGTTGAACGGCGGCGGGTAGCGGCGCAACAGGTTCTGCCAGGAGAAGAACACGGTCCGCGCCCCGTGGCGCGCCGCCAGCCGCAGCGCGTGCCAGGTGGCCAGGTTGTACGGCTCCTCGTCGATGTGGACGAGGTCGGGCTTCAGCCGGACGACCAGTTCGCCGAAGCGCGGGTAGACGTGCAGGTGAAAGTTGCCGTTGAACCAGATCGGCGTCACGACCAGGCCGTATCCCTGCGTGTGCGCGCGTTCCAGCGTGAGCACGCCGCGTTCGTCGCGCCACTCGGGCGGCACGGCCACGGTCAGGTCTACGCCCAGCGCCGCAATCAACTCGAGCTTGCGCTGGTAGGCGCCGACGACGCAGGCCTTCGACAGCATCAGGACTCGCATGGGCCGAGTATAGACCGAGTTGTCCCAGGTCAGAAAGGTCAAACCGAAAGCGCGTTCACAGGCCGGCTGGTTTAGCACGAGTTAGAAACGCCCGGCATGGGCGACAAAACCTGCGTCCGCCACCGCTGCCTGGGCAAAAGAAAGCAGAGAATCACGGGTCGCTTTGTTATATACTCGACTCGAGCCTGGTTCACCTGGCCCAATCCAATAACTTGCAAGGGGAAATCTTATGCGCCGCCAAATCGCGCTCCTGACCCTCCTGGTATTCGCAGTGGGTATCGTGCTGCGTCTGGAGTCGGCGGCGGCGGCCCCGCCTTCCAGCCTGCAATTCGACGGCGCCAACGACATCGTCCGGACGGCCAATCTCCCTCTGTTGACTCAGTTCACGGTGGAGGCCTGGGTCAAGCGCACCGCGGACGCGGGCACCTGGCAGACCTTCCTGTCGGACGCCAACAGCAGTTATTCCCAGGCGATGTTCACGCTGTATGTGGACGGGGGCAGCCGCGATTGCTCCGGGGTGAGCGATCAGTTCGCCTTCTACCAGGCCAGCGGGAGCTCCCTCCAGTGTTCGGGCGTCACCGCCGCGCCCGGCGTCTGGTATCACGTCGCCGTCTCGCGCGATGCAAACGGCGCGCGCCGGCTCTTCGTGAACGGCGTACTGCGCAGTACGCAGACCAACAGCCCCGCGCCCACCGACAGCTCCGGCGTGCTGACCTTTGGCCGCGCCGGGGACTTCGCCGGCGAGTATTTCGCCGGCCTGATCGACGAGGCGCGTCTCTCGAACGTCGCCGTCTACACGGCTGACTTCGCGCCGCCGGTTGCGCCGCTCAACGCCGAGGCCGGCACGATCGCCCTCTGGCATTTCGACGAGGGCGCGGGCCAGACGACGACGGACGCCTCCGGCAACGCGCGCACGGGCATCTTGGGGACCAGCGCCTCCGCCGACTCGGCCGACCCGGCCTGGTCCACCGACAGCCCGATCGGCGCCGCGCCGTCCACACCCACAGCCTCCGCGACCGCCGTCGCCACGCCCACGGCGACGGGCACGGCGACGGCCACAGCCACCCCTACGGCCACGCCCGCCGCCAGCGTGACGCCGACGGATGGCGCCACGTCGCCGGCGGCGACGCCCACAGCCACAGCTTCTACGACGCCTGCGGCGACCGACCTGGCCTCGGTCACGCCGACCCCCAGTCTGACGCCGCTGCCTTCCGAGGTCGGCTACGCGTTGCGCTTCTTCGGCAACGGGCAGAACGACATCGACCGGGTCAAAATCCAGATCGACGACCCGGCGAACACCAACCCCGGCCCGCCGGCCGATGTCGGCGCCCAGGACTTCACGCTCGAGTTCTGGATGAAGGCCAACGCCGCCGACAACCCGGCCGCGGCCGTCGCCTGCGGCGCGAACAACAACTGGATTTTCGGCCACGTGGTCATCGACCGGGACCGCTTCAACCAGGACCGCAAGTTCGGCCTGTCGCTCGCCGGGGGCCGCGTGGTCTTCGGCGTCGCCGGGGAAGGCGCGGGCAGCCTGACGTTGTGCGGCGTGACGCCGGTGCTGGACGGCCAGTGGCATCACGTCGCCGTGCAACGCCGGCGCTCGGACGGCTGGTTGTGGTTGTACGTGGACGGCCTCCTGCAGGCGCAGGCCGATGGCCCGGACGGCGACATCTCGTACCCGGATGACGGCGTCCCCGGCAACTTCTGCGGCGGACCGTGCACGAACAGCGACCCGTATCTGGTCTTCGGGGCCGAGAAGCACGATGCCGGCCCGGAGTATCGGTCTTACAACGGCCACCTGGACGAGGTGCGCCTGTCCAACAGCCTGCGCTACAGCGCCGACTTCACGCGGCCGGCGCAGCCGTTTATGCCGGACGCGGCGACGGTGGCGCTCTATCATTTCGACGAGGGCGCCGGCGACATGATCGGCGACACATCCGGGGCGGCAGGCGGGCCGAGCCACGGCGTGCGCCGTTTCGGCGGCAGCCCGGCCGGGCCGCTCTGGGTCGTCGATTCGCCTTTCCCGCCGCCCACGGCCACTCCCACGCCGACCGACTCGTCCCCGCTCACGCCGACCGCCACGGACGCGCCGGCGGCTTCGGAGACTCCGACGGGCACATCCACGGCGACGAGCGCGCCATCGCCCACGGCCACGGCGCCGCCATCGTCCACAGCAACCGCCACCGCGCCGCCGTCCTCGACGCCCACCCGGACGGCCACGCCGACCTCGGGGACGCCGGGCCCGGCCCAACTGGGCCAGTGGACCGCGCCGATAACCCTGCCGCTGGCGCCCGTCCACCTGATCCTGCAGACGACCGGCGAGTTGTTGATGTTCGACGAAGAGGACGGCGGTCTGTCGGCCACGCTCTGGGACCCGGTCGCCAACACCTTCACCGCGGTGCCGAACACGCAGACCTACCTGTTCTGCGCCGGGCACTCCCTCCTGGCGGACGGGCGCACGATCACGATCGGCGGCCACCTGGGGCCGAACTATTACGGCCTGCCGGACACCAACTTCTTCGACCCGGCCGCCCGGTCGTGGACGCGCATGGCCGACATGGCCTATCCGCGCTGGTACCCGACCTCCACCACGCTGCCCGACGGCCGCGTGCTGGCGATCAGCGGCTGGATCACGACCCAGTCGTTGGCCGATGTCCCCGAGGTCTACGACCCGGCCACCAACACCTGGACCGCGCTCACGGCTGCGACCCGCTATAACCCGATGTACTCGTTCATGCTGGTCGCGCCGGACGGCACGGTCTTCAACGCCGGCCCGGACATCTCGACCCGGAGCCTGAACGTCGCCGCGCAGACCTGGACCAACGTCGGCAACAGCTTCATCACCGGGCACAGCGCCGTGATGTACGCGCCCGGCCGGGTGATGAAGTCCGGCACGTTCGGGGACCCGGATGACCCGGCCTCGTCCGTCCACGGACGCACGGTCGTGATCGACCTCAACCAGCCCGCGCCGGCCTGGCGCGAGGTGGCGGCGATGGCCTCGCCGCGCGCTTATCACAACCTGGTCCAGCTGCCCGACGGCACGGTCCTGGCGGTGGGCGGCGAACGGACGGCCATCGGCAACAACGTGAGCCAGGCCGTCTACACGACCGAGCTATGGAACCCGCAGACCGAGACCTGGACGACGATGGCCAGCCTCCAGCGGCCGCGCCTCTACCATTCCACCGCGCTGCTGCTGCCGGACGGCCGGGTCGTGTCCGCCGGCGGCTACTTCCCGCCCTACGTCGAGCGCAACGCCCAGATCTACTCGCCGCCCTATCTTTTCCGGGGCCCGCGGCCGACCATCCTCTCGGCGCCGGCGTCGGTCGGGTACGGGGCGGCGTTCACGGTGGAGACGAACGAGGCGGCGGGCATCGCCTCCGTCTCGCTCATCCGTCTGCCGTCCACCACCCACGGGTTCGATCAGAACCAGCGCTTCGTCCCGCTGACGTTCCAGGCCGCCGGGAATGCGCTGACTGTTCAATCCCCGGCGAACGCGAACCTGGCGCCGCCCGGTCACTACATGCTCTTCATTGTGGACGGCGCGGGCGTGCCGTCCGTCGCCAGCCTCGTGCGCCTGGACGCATCCGCGCCGCCGCCGGCCAGCCCCACGCCCACCACGCCGCCGGCGTCGTCGCCGACCAACACGCCGGGCGCGCCCCCGACGGCGACGAATACGCCCACGGCCTCCCGCACGGCGACGAGCACGCCGACCGCCACGACCGCGCCGTCGGACCTGATCTTCGCCGACGGGTTCGAGAGCGGGAACCTGAGCGCCTGGTCGGCCAGCGTCGTCGACGGCGGCGACCTGAGCGTGGCGGCTGCCGCGGCCCTGGTCGGCGGCCAGGGGCTGCAGGCCGTCCTGGATGACAACGTCTCCCTGTATCTGACCGACGACCGGCCGGCGGCCGAGACGCGTTACCGCGCCCGCTTCTATTTCGACCCGAACACCATCGCCATGACGAACGGCGACGCCCATTTCCTGTTCTACGGCTACGCGGGCACGTCGACTCTGGTCACGCGCCTCGAGTTCCGGCGCAGCAGCGGCGTCTACCAGATCCGGGCGGCGCTGCGCAACGACGCCAGCACCTACACCAGCACCAGCTGGTTCACGCTCAGCGACGCGCCGCACGCCGTCGAGATTGACTGGCGGGCGGCCAGCGGCGCCGGGGCCAACAACGGCGGCCTGACGCTCTGGCTGGATGGCGTCCAGCGCGCGGACCTGACCGGCGTGGACAACGACACGCGCCGCATCGACCGCGTGCAGCTGGGCGCGGTGGCCGGCGTGGACAGCGGCACGCGCGGGACGTATTACTTCGACGCCTTTGAGTCGCGCCGCCAGACCTACATCGGCCTCGATCCGGGCCAACCGCCGGCGTCCACGCCCACGCCGACGCTCCCCCCAACCTTCACGCCCACGCCCGCCCCGAGCGCCACACCCGGCGGCAATGCGGCCCTGTCCTTCGACGGCGTCAACGACGAGCTGCGCGCCGCGGCCGTGACCGGGACGGGGCCGCTGACGGTGGAAGCCTGGGTGCGGCCGGCGGCGGCGGGCGCTAACGACATCCTGATCATCAACGGCGACGCGAATACGGGTTGGTCGCTGGAGATCAACAGCGGCCGGTTGACCTTCTGGCTGTCCACCAACCTGGGCTGGCGTTCGGTGCAGCACGCCACGGCCCTGCAATCCGGCCAGTGGTATCACGTCGCCGGCACGTATTCCGGCGGCAGCGCCCAGGTGTTCGTGAACGGGTCCGCCTCGGGGTCGGCCAGCGTCGGCACCCTGAGTCAGGGGCCGAGCCTGCGCCTCGGCGGGATGGCGGGCTTCCCGTACTTCGCCGGCGTTCTGGACGAGGTGCGCCTCTCGAACGTCGTCCGCTACAGCGGGGCCTTCACGCCGGCGGCGCGGTTTACGCCGGACGCCGGCACGCTCGCCCTGTGGCACCTGGATGAGGGCGCCGGCCAGTCCGCGGCGGACGCCTCGGCCTCGGCCAACCATGCGACCCTGGGCGCGTCCACGGGCGCCGACAGCGCCGATCCGGCCTGGACGGCCGGCGGCCCCTGAGAAGAAAATTGGAGCCGCGCGCCTCCGCCGGTATAATCCGGGCACGATCCCCGGAGCGGAGGCCCGATGCCCAGCAAACTCTGTCCCCACTTCCTCGGCAACGCCGATCTGGCCCGCTTCGTCGAGGCGGGCTGCCCGGCCGTCAAGCTGGCCGGCGTGTTTGGCGAAGCCGAGGCGTTGCTGGCGCTGCGCCCGGACCTGCTGCTGATCGGGCGCGTGGTGGAGCCCATCGACGTGCTGGCCGAGGCCGACGCCGGCCAGGCGCCGGAGGTCAGCGCGCGCGCGTTCCTCGACCGGCAGCGCGAGCAATACCAGCGCAATCCGTTGATCAAGGTCTGGGAAGGGCCCAACGAGCCGACCTTCGGCCCGGCGACCGATCCGGCCGGCATGCGCCGCATGGCCTGGTACGCGGCTTTCGAGGCCGAGCGTCTGCGCCTGCTGCATGAGCTGGGCCTGCGCGGCGTGGTCGGCAATTTCCCCACCGGCTCGCCCGACCTGCCGCTGTGGACGGCCTTCCTGCCCGCCCTGGACGCCGCCGAGCGTCTGCAGGGCTTCCTGGGCCTGCACGAATACTCGTCGCCCTTCATGTGGTCGCTGACCGGCCGCTACCAGACCGCGAATTGCGGCGGCGCCCTCGTCGCCGACGAGGGCGACACCGGCTGGACCACGCTGCGCTACCGCAAGGTGTACCGCCAGTTCCTGGCGTTGAACGGCCTGGACGAGGTGCCCCTGCTCATCACCGAATGCGGCCTGGACCGCATCGGCGCGGTCTGCCCGGGCCAGAGCGACGGCGCCTGGCGCGACCATATCGGCTACTGGAACAGCTACGACGGGGCGCAGGACCCGATCGATTACTGGCGCGGCCCGGAGCGCGACGCCGAACGCTATTATGCCGAGCAGTTGATCTGGTACGACCGCGAACTGCAGAAGGACCCGTTCGTCGTCGCCGCCGCCGTCTTCACGGTCGGCAGCACCGAACCATGGCGGCCCTTCGAGATCGCGGGCACGCGCGTCGCCGACGCGCTGATCGAGCACATCCGCGCCAGCCGACCGGCGGCGATGGCCGCGCGCCCGACGCTCCCGCCGCGGGAGCCGCCGCCGGCCGGCGAGCCGGAGCGCGTCGTCGTGCCGCCCGGAACCGGCCCGGCGCGCCCGCCGGCCGCCAACCTGCTGGCCAACGCCGGGTTCGAAGAAGGCCAGGCCTACTTTGCCGACGAGACGCGTGAGCGTGCGGTGCCGGCCGGCTGGAGGCTGGCCTACGCCGGCCCGGATGAGGCGCCGGAGGCGGATCAGGCGGCGCCCTACGGCCGGCCCATCACCGTGCTCATCAACAACCGCGCAGTGACCGCCGCCGACCGGAACCGCATCTTCGCCGGCGGCGCCTACTGCTGGAAGGTGTGCGGGACGCAGCCCTTCCGGGTGCGGCTCTGGCAGGCCGTGGCGGGCCTGGAGGCCGGGCGGACGTACCGCTTTGCAGTCAGCCTCCTGCCGGATGTCTTCATCAGCCCGGGCGTGTATGCCGGCGAGCCGCTCAGCAGCGAGGTGCGCCTGGTGGCGGAGGCGCCCGGCCAGGCCGCCGACTCCGGCTGGCGGACCGGGCGGGAGACGCCGTTCGGCCAGTACACGCGCCTGACCCTGGACTTCACGCCGGCCGGGGCGAGCGCCACGTTTGCGGTTGAAGTGCGCTGCCGTTCCCGGCTGCCACTGGCCGCCTGGTACATCGACGAACTGAGCGTCGCGCCGGCCTGAACACTGGGCCCTTCGTGTGTCTGCGTGCTCTTCGCGGACCGGCCTCACACTTTCAACCGTTCATTCCTCGGATCGAACAGCGGCTCCTTCTGGTACATCGACGAACCGAGCGCCGCGCCGGCCTGAACACCGGGCCCTTCGTGTGTCTTCGTGCTCTTCGCGGACCGGCCTCACACTTTCAACCGTTCATTCCTCGGATCGAACAGCGGCTCCTTCGCCACCGTCGCCGGAAAGCGGTCGCCGAAGGAATAGACCTCGACCCGCGCCCCCTCGGCGGCGTGCGTTACGGGTAGATAGGCATAGGCCAGGCTCTTCCGCACCGAGTAGCCGTAGTTGGCGGAGGTGACGTAGCCCAGCACGGTCTCCGCGCCGGGCGTCAAGACCGGTTCTTTGCCCATCAGCGCGACCCGGGGATCGTCGAGGACCAGCGCGCACAGCCTGCGCCGGACGCCTTCGGCCCGGATCTTCTCCAGCGCCGCTTTTCCCAGGAAATCGCCTTTGTTAAGCCGCACCGCGAAGCCCAGCCCGGCCTCGTACGGGTTATAGTCGGTGTGGATGTCCGCGCCCCAGGCCCGGTAGCCCTTCTCCAGTCGCAGCGAGTCGAAGGCGCCGCCGCCGGCCGCGATCACGCCGAACGGCTGGCCGGCCTCCCAGAGCGTGTCCCACAGCGCCAGGCCGTACTCGCTGGGCGTGTAGACCTCCCAGCCCAGCTCGCCGGCGTAAGAGAGGCGCACCGCCCGCACCGGGACGTGGCCGATGAACAGGTCGCGCGCGGTGAGGTACGGAAAGGCCGCGTTGGACCAGTCCTCGTAGGAGACCGACTGCACCAGGTCGCGGGCGCGCGGCCCCCACACGCCGAGGGTGGTCCAGGCCGACGAGACATTGGCGATGTGGACCGAGCCGTCCGTCGGGGCGTGCTTCTGGAGCCAGGCCAGGTCCATAGGCCCGGTGCCGCCGCCGGTCACCACCCAGAAGACGTCCTCGGCCAGGCGCGTCACGGTCAGGTCGCACTTGATCCCGCCGCCGGGCGTGAGCATGGCCGTGTACGTCGCGCGGCCGACCGGCTGGTCCATCTGGTTGGCCGTCATCGTTTGCAGGAAGGCCAGCGCGCCGGGGCCGCTCACTTCGATTTTGAAGAAGTGGCCCAGGTCGAACAGGCCGACGCGCTCGCGCACGGCCAGATGCTCGGCGCCGATGAGGGGCGACCAGTAGCGCGCGGCCCAGCCGGAGCGGACCGGCCAGTCGACGGCGCTGGCGTAAAGCAGTTTCTCGTTGGCCGCAAACCACATCGGGCGTTCCCAGCCGCCGCTCTCGAAGAAGAAGGCGCCCAGCTCCTTGAGGCGTGCGTAGTACGGCGGGACACGCAGCGGGCGCGGGCTTTCCATCTGCTGCTGCGGGTGAAGGATGTCGTAGACCTCGATGTACTGGCGCTCGGCGCGCGCTTTCAGATAGGCGCGGCTCCCGGCGTGCGGCTGGAAGCGGTTGACGTCCAGCTCGCGCAGGTCCAGGCCCGGATCGCCGTGGACGAGCAGGTTGGCGACGGCGCGAGCCGTGCCGCCGGCGTGCGTCACCCACACCGCCTGGGCGACGATGAAGTGGCGCGCCTGCGGCGCCTCGCCGAAGATCGTCTGGCCGTCGGCGGTGAACGAGAAACAGCCGTTGAAACGCTCGATGATCGGCGCGTTCGCCAGCGCCGGGAAGCGTTCCACGGCCCGGCTCCAGGCGGACTCGGTGTGCTCGTCCAGCGCCGGATAGAGCGCGGGGTGGTCGTCGGCGCGCAGGTCGTCGGCGAAGACGATCAATGGGTCGTGCGCGTACGAGCCGAAGCCGTAGCCCTGGCCGTGCTGACGGTAGTACATGTCGCGGTCCTGGTCGCGGATGATGGGGTGGCGCACCTCCTCGGTCTCGCCGGCCAGCTCGGCCAGGGGGCCGGTCTTCACGTACAGGTGCTGGCACGGCGTCATCGGCAGGTTCAGGCCCGCCATCCGCCCGACGACCGGTCCCCACAGCCCGCCGGCCGCCACGATGTACTCGGCCCGGATGCGGCCGGCGGGCGTCTGGACCGCCACGGCGCGGCCGTTTTTGATCTCGATCCCGGTGACCGGCGTGTTCGCGTAGAACTGCGTCCCGGCCGCGCTGGCGATCTTGGCCAGCGACTCCACCACTTTCACGCCGCGCACGTCGCAGTCCGTAGGCACATAGAACGCGCCGTACAGGTCGTCGGTTTTCATGATCGGCACCAGGCGCTTGACCTCGTCCGGGCCGATCAGGCGCGCGTCCAGGCCCCAGGCCAGCGCGTTGCCGAGCTTGCGCTTGAGTTCCTGCCAGCGGGCGGCGGTGTGCGCGATCTCCAGGCTGCCGGTCTGAAAGACCGTCCGGCCGATGTCGGCCTCGCGCTCGGCGGCCAGGTAGGTTTCCACGCTCCACATCGCCAGCTGGCAGACCGCTTTGGAGTTGTTGTGCTGGAACATCAGGCCGGGCGCGTGCGACGTGGAGCCCAGGTTCTTGAACAGCGGGCCCTGGTCCAGCACCACGACGTCGCCCCAGCCGAGCCTGGCCAGGTGGTAGGCGGTGCTGACCCCGACGATGCCGCCGCCGATGATGACGACGCGGGCGTGTGTCTTCATGCTGACCTTCCTTTCACGAACGCGGCAAAGGCGCGGATGGCTTCGAGGTGGTCGTCCGGCGCGGCAAAACCGCGCCCCATCGTGTTCAGCGAGAGATGCGTCGCGCCGAGCGCCTCCCAGTCACGCAGCAGCGCGTCCCAGGCCGGCGGGTCGTACGGCAGGCGCGCCTCCACACCGAACGCGGCGCGCGAGCGGCCGGCTTCGGCCAGGTCCTGGTTGAGGCGGTCGAGCGCGGGCCGGGCGTCGGCGGGCGTGCGGAAATTGGGCAGCCAGCCGTCGGCCAGTTGCGCGGCGCGGCGCAGGACGTTGGGGTGGCTCCCGCCCATCCAGATCGGGATGGGGCGCTGGACGGGCAAGGGGTTGAGGCCGGCGTCCGGCACCCGGTGCCAGCGGCCCGTGAACTCGACCAACGGCTCCGTCCACAGGCGGCGCAGCAGCGCGATCTGCTCCTCGATGCGGCGGCCGCGGTCGTGGAAGGCCTCGCCCAACGCCGTGTACTCGACCTCGTTCCAGCCCAGGCCGACGCCCAGGCGCAGGCGTCCGCCGCTGAGCACGTCGACCTCGGCCGCCTGCTTGGCGACCAGCGCGGTCTGGCGCTGCGGCAGGATGATGACGCCGGTGCAGAACCCGAGGCGGCGCGTGACGGCGGCCATGAACCCGAACAGCACGAACGGCTCGTGGAACGGGTTTTGGTAGGTATAGGGCCCTTTCCAGCCGCCGGGCCGCTCCGGGTTCGCGCCGAGCACATGATCGTAGGCCAGGATGTGGGTGAAGCCGAGGTCCTCGGCCGTCTGGGCGTAGTCGCGCAGCGCGGCCGGGTCGTTGCCGAATTCAGTCTGCGGGAAGACGAGGCCGAGTTTCATCCAGATTCTTTATTCAAGCTAACACGGCGGATTGCGCGGAGACGCCCCGCCGGACGGGCGCGCATGCCAACACGGCGGATAGCCCCGCCGGGAGGGGGTGTATGCGCCAGCGTGTAGAGACGCACCGCCGGGATGGGGCGCATGCGCCAGCGAGGTTGGAGGCGTAGAGACGCCCCGCCGGGGCGTCTCTACTACATCCACACGTCGGACGGGTGGTGGTGGTCGGTTTCCCATTGGGCGGGGTTGTTGGCGATGTAACGCCGGATGTTGGTCAATTCACGCTGGTTGCGGATGATGTGATCGTGAAATCGCGCCTGCCAGCCGAATTCACGGTGGCCGACGGCATAGATACGTCTGGTACAGGCTGCTTTGAATTGGCCGATAATTGCCCCGAGGGAATTGGGTAGCAATTGGGATGGCGGCGGGGGATCGCCCCGTCGGGGGTGGGTAGAGACGCCCCGCTGGGGGTGGGTAGAGACGCCCCGCCGGGGGTGGGTAGTAGAGACGCCCCGCCGGGGCGTCTCTACTACCGGTTCCGATTTTAGGAGGACGATTCCATGGATATGGTCGGGCATCACCACCCAGGCATCCAGATCGACGTACGGCCGGATTGACGGCGTTTTCAGCCATTCATCGGCAATGATTTCGCCGATGGGTGAAAGGTGCATCACGCCAGTCTTAATCTCCCCGAAAAAGTATTCCCGGCGGCGTGTGCAGATCGTCACGAAATATAAGCCTGGCGCGGCGTAATCCCAATTCTTCAACCGTGCGGATTCGACCCGATATTTATCACGAAACCACGCCATGTTCACGTCCGATCAGACGGCCCATCGGGCCAGACCGAGACGGCCCATCGGGCCAGACCGAGACGGCCCATCGGGCCGTCTCTACGATGGCGACCAAAACGGCGCGATGTCCGGGACGGCGCTGGCGCGCTGGCCGTAGGCTGTGGCCGCGCCCGCGGACGCGCCGTGTCCGCCATGCCCCGCGCTCCCGGTCTGCACGGTCTCAATGCCGTGGATGACCGCATACTGCGGGTCCGTGAAGCGCGCCAGGCGGAACAGGCGCAGATCGTGCCGGGTCTGGCCGCGCTCAGCCAGGTCGGCCACCACCTCGCCGACGACGCTGGCGAACTTGAACCCGTGCCCGGAGCAGGGCGAGGCCAGCACCACCTGCGGGAACTCCGGGTGCAGGTCCAGGATGAAGTGCCGGTCGGGTGTGTTGGTGAACAGGCACGACTTCATCATCATGGTCGGCCCGGCGCCGTGCGGGAAGTAGCGCGCCGCGAACTCGCGCAGGATGCGTTCGTCCTCCCGGTTCGGCCCGCGCTCCCAGTCGTCCGGGTCCACCACTTCTTCGAAATGATGGTAGCGCCCGAACTTGAAGCCCGGCACCGCGAACTGCGGGAAGCCGTAGTAGCGACCCTCGTCCACCAGCAGGTTGAAGACCGGGAAGCGGTCACGCTGAAAATACTCGGGCTTCTCGGGCTGGAGCCAGGCCAGCACCTGACGCTCCGGCACCGCCAGGCCCTCCAGCTCCGGGATCAGACGCCCGGCCCAGGCGCCGGCCGTCACCACCAGTTTGTCGGCGTGGTACTCATCCTGGTCGGTGATCACTTTGACGCCGTCATAGTATGGCTCCCAGCCCAGCACCTGTTCGCGGGCGTGGACCTCGGCCCCCAGCGCCTGGGCCGCCATCACATAGTTGACGATGCAGCGCTCCGGCAGCAGGAAGCCGCCCTCCGGCTGGAGCAGGGCCAGGGTCTCGGCCGGCAGGTTGTAGCCCGGGAAGCGCCGGCGCAGCTCGGCGCCGGTGAGGATTTCGTGCGGCAGGTCGTGCTCGCGCGCCGAGCGCCAGGCGCCCTGGAAGACCCAGCTGTCGCGCGGGCCGGCGTCGATGGAGCCGGTGATATAGAGCAGTTGCTCGCCGACGGCGGTCTGGATCTCGCGCCACAATTCGTAGGACCGGCGCAGCAGGTCCACGTAAGACGGATGCTCGTAGTAGGCCAGGCGGATGATGCGCGTGTAGCCGTGCGACGAGCCTTCGAGATGGGGGATATCGAAGCGCTCCAGGCCGAGCACGCGCCGCCCGCGCCGGGCGAGGTGATAGACCGCCGAACTGCCCATGCCGCCGACGCCGATGACGATCACGTCGTAGTGTTTGGGGATTGCTTTGAGCATGGAAGCCTTTCCAACTCATCTCCTCCTCCGGCGCCCGGCCGCTGCGCGGCCACCGCTCGGGGGGAGGGATGAGATTACCCGCGCAGGCGCGCGTTGTCGGGATCGAAGAACGGCATCGGCGTGACCGTGCAGACTTTGGCGCGGCCGTTGACGACTGCGGCCAGCCGCGCGCCCGGATAAGCGTGCGTGGTCCGCACGTAGCCGGCCGCCAGCATCTTGCCCACGCTGTGGCCCTTGGAGCTGGACGTCACCCGGCCCACGGCCTGGGCGCCGGCCTTGATGCGGTCCTCGAGCTGGCCGGCCTCCGGGCCGGACTCGATGAGGTCCTTGAAGACGGCCATGTCGCTCACGGCGTAGAGCGCGTCGCCGTTCTTGAGCGGCGCGTCGGCGTCCACCGTCAGGCCCACCCAGCGCTCGGCGATCCCGCGCTCCTGCACCCGGAGCAGCGCATCGCGGCCGATGAAGTCGCGCTTCTCAAAGCGGATCCAGCGCTCCAGGCCGAGGTGGAACGGCGTCACCGCCTCGGAGATGTCCGGGCCGTAGAGCGGGTAGCCCTTCTCCAACCGCAGGGACTGCATGGCCAGGACGCCGTACGGCAGCAGGCCGAAGTCGCGCCCGGCTTTGAGCAGCGCCTCCCACACCGGGCCGACCTCCTCGGCGGGCGTGTACAGCTCGTACCCCAGCTCGCCGGTGTAGCCGGAGCGCGAGAGGATCACCTCGGTCTCGCCGATGGTCGCGCGCATGAAGCGGAAATACTTCAGCGCGGCCAGTTCGTCGGCCTCTTGGACCACGCTCTTCAGGAAGTCGCGCGATTTTGGCCCCTGGACCACCGGCAGGGCGATGGCGGCCGACAGGTCGGTGACGTAGGCGGCGTGGCCGGCGGCGTGCTCGGCCAGCCAGCGCACGGTCTTCTTGCGCGGCCCGGAGCTGGTGATGAGCAGGAAGTGCTCGTCGCTGAACTTGTAGAGGGTGATGTCATCGACGATGCCGCCCTGCTCGTTGACCAGCGTCGAGTAGCGCATCTGGCCGGGCACCAGGTCCTTGACCTCGTTGACCAGCAGCCGGTGCAGCAGCCGTTCCGCGCCCGGGCCTTTGAGGTCCACCTCGCCCATCGACGAGAGGTCCTGCATCCCGACGTTGGCGCGGGTGTTAAGGTGCTCCTCGGCCGCGCTGGTGTACTGGGCCGGGAACAGGTAGTCGCCGCCGCCCTTGATGAGCTGCGCCGAGGTCCGCAGGTGGTAATCGTAGAGTGGGCTGCGTCTTTCCATGGCTCCTCCGGATTGTGGCCACAGAGTACACCGAGAGCACTGAGACGGGCGAGCGCCGTCAGCGGCTCGGTGAACCCCGGGCTCTCTGTGGTGGGATAACGGGTAGCCTGCTGCGCAGGAGCGCGCCCGTGCGCCAGAAGGCGACGGCGGCCAGGCCGTGCGCCAGCACCGCGAAGAGCGGCGGCGTCTCGAGCGTGTAATAGGTCCAGCAGGCGCGCGTGGTGCCCCACAACTCCAGGCCATAGCCCAGCCCGCTGCCGGCGGCGAAGATCAACACGGCGGCGCGCCTGTCTCCGGGCGCGGCGATGAGCAGCGCGCACACCGCCAACGCGCCCAGCGTCAGCGGCCTGTCCCGCGTCGGCCAGACGAAGTGGAGCATGAGCAGATAGAAGGCCGGGAAGACGATCCAATAGAGGGAGGCCCACGGCGGACGGAGGCGGGAGGGAAGACGAAGGACGGACGCGGATCGCGCCACCCGGGCGCCCGTCACGGGTCCAGCGTCTCGGGTCAGGCGATCCAGCGCGCGATAGAGCCGGTCAATCGCCAGGCTCGCGATCGGCCAGGCCGGGATGATCCACAGCGGCGGGCGCTCGTGGGTGTAGTACATCCACAGGCTGGTCTGCGTGCCCCAGGCCTCGATCACCAGGCCGCCCCCGACGCCGACCAGGACAATCAGGGCGTCGGCCTTCAGGTCCGCGCCGGCCATGATCAGCAAGGACATGGCCGCGAAGAGGCCGATCAGGAGCCAGTCTACCTGCAGCCACCACGGGTAGTGCGGGCTGAAGGCGGCCAGGTAGTCCACGGCCAGCGGCCACCAGACGTAGCCGATGACGAGGAGCGTGGCCAGGAAGCCGCTCAGCAGCACGTAGCTGTGCCGGTTCCAGTTCAGGACGCGCGCCAGGCGGCGGGCCATGTCAGCGCGCCTCGGCGCCGGCGGCGGTATGCCGGTAGAAGGGGACGGCCTCGGCGGGCAGCGGCGTCTGGCCCAGGATCAGGTCGGCGGCCTTCTCGGCCAGCATCATCGTGGGCGCGTAGATGTTGGCGTTGGTGATGTAGGGCATGGCCGAGGCGTCGGCCACGCGCAGGCCCTCCAGGCCGCGCACCGCCATGGTCAGCGGATCGACCACGGCGAGCGCGTCAACGCCCAGCTTGCACGTGCAGGACGGGTGCAGGGCCGTCTCCCCGTCGCGGGCTACCCAGTCCAGGATTTCGGCGTCGCTCTGCACGCCCGGCCCGGGCGAGAGCTCGCCGGCGTTGAACGGCTCAAAGGCCGGCTGGTTGAGGATGTGGCGCGCACAGCGGACGGCCTCGACCCACTCGCGCCGGTCCTGGGCCGTGGACAGGTAGTTGAAGCGCAGCGCCGGGTGGACGCGCGGGTCGGCGCTTTTGATCTTCACCGAGCCGCGCGCATCCGAGACCATCGGGCCGACGTGGACCTGGTAGCCGTGGCCGCGGCTGGGCGCCGAGCCGTCGTAGCGGATGGCCAGCGGCAGGAAATGGAACATCAGGTTGGGGTACGCGACCTCGGCGTTGCTGCGCACGAAGCCGCCCGCCTCGAAGTGGTTGGTGGCGGCCGGCCCGCTCCGGAAGAACAGCCACTGGAACCCGATCCAGGGCTGGTTGTACCACTTCAGGGCCGGGTACATCGAGACCGGCTGTTTGCAAGCATACTGGATATAGACCTCGAGATGATCCTGCAGGTTCTCGCCCACGCCCGGCAGGTCGTGGACCACCGGCACGCCCAACGCTTCCAGTTCGCGCGCGTTCCCCACGCCCGAGAGTTGCAGGAGCTGCGGCGTGTTGATGGCGCCGGCGCTGCAGATCACCTCGCCGCCGTCGGCGCGCTGCGTCCGGCCGTTGCGCTGATACTCGACGCCGACCGCCCGGCGGCCGTCGAACAGAATGCGCGTGGTGAAGGCCCGCGTCAGCACGGTCAGGTTGCGGCGGCCCTTGACCGGGTGCAGGTAGGCGCGCGCGGCGCTCAGGCGGCGTCCGCGCCGGATGTTGCGGTCGAAGCGCGCAAAACCCTCCTGCTTGTAGCCGTTGACGTCGTCGGTCAGCGGGTAGCCGGCCTGCTGGACGGCCTGGAAGAACGCCGTGAACAGCGGGGACTCGGCCGGCCCGCGCTCCAGCACCAGCGGCCCGGAGTCGCCGCGATAGTCGTCGCCGCCGGCCAGGCAGGTCTCCATACGCTTGAAGTAGGGCAGGCAATGGGCGTAGTCCCAGGTCTCCATCCCGGGATCGCGCCCCCAGCGCTCGTAGTCCAGCGGGTTGCCGCGCTGGAAGATCATGCCGTTGATGCTGCTCGAGCCGCCCAGGACCTTGCCGCGCGCGTGGTAGATGCGGCGGTGGTGCATGTGCGGCTCCGGTTCGGACTCGTAGCGCCAGTCGTAGAAGGGGTTGCCGATGGGTGTGGCCAGGCCGGCCGGCATGTGGATGAAGATGTCCCAGAGGTAGTCCGGGCGCCCGGCCTCCAGCACCAGCACGCGGTTCTCCGGCGCGGCGCTCAGGCGGTTGGCCAGGACACAGCCGGCCGAGCCGCCGCCGATGATGATGTAATCGTACCGCCTGGCCGTCGAGGACATGCGTTGCTCCGCGCGGTCAGCGCTCGCGCCGCGACGCCGCGGACAGGAACTCGGATTGAAAGCCGGCGACGTGGATGCGCATGATCTGCGCGGCCCGCGCGCGGTCGCGGGCCTGGACGGCCGCGATGATCTCGCGGTGCTCCTCGATGGCCGCGCGCAGGCGGCTCACCTTGTGGAGCGAGACGTGCCACAGCCGCAGGACGTGGCTGTAGAGCCGATCCAGCGCCGCTTCCAGGAATTCGTTGTGGGCCGCCTGGGCCAGCAGCGCGTGCGCCTGGTGGTCGATCTGGATCAACTGGCGGTGGTCGCCGGACTGCAACACGGCCTCCGCGCCGGCGAAGAGCGCCTCCATGGCCGCGACCTGTTCGGCCGAGGCGCGTTCGGCGGCCAGGCCGGCGGCGTACGGCTCCAGCTCCAGGCGCAGCTCGAAAATTTTCTGCAGGTCGTTGGGATTGAGGTCGGCCACCAGGGTGCCCCGGCGCGGATAGATCACCACCAGCGCCTCCAGCGCCAGGCGCTGCAGGGCCTCACGGATCGGCGTGCGGCCCAGGCCGAGCTCGGCCATCAACCGGTTCTCGTCGACGGGGGAGGCCGGCGGCAGTTCCAGGTTGACGATCATGGCCTTCAGGCGCGCGTAGGCCTCGGCGCTCTGTGAGCCCGCAGGCTGACGGTGATGATGGGCGGTCAGCAGGCTGGTCGGCAGCATGGGTCGATGGCTGATATTGAAGTGATATATCAGATGGGCGGGCAAGAGTCAATAGTTTGGATAAAAAGGCTCTGGTTTGACAGTAAACGGGCTCGACCTTAGAATCCCCGGCAACCGGTTCTCACCTGGAAGGAGAAGAGAATATGCGCCCGCGAAGTGCCCGATTGTGGTGGACCTTCACCTCGGCCCTGGCTGTCCTGGCGATCCTGCTCGCCGGTTGCGCGCCGGCGGCCACCCCCGCTCCCACGGCCGCGCCCAAGATTCCCATCAAGCTGGCGGCCAACCCCTGGGACGGTTCCAAAGTCAATGTGCTCGTCGCGCAGGCCATCCTGGAGAAGGAGCTGGGCTATTCGGTAGAGATCGTGGACATTGACGAGAACGGCCAATTCCCGGCGCTGGCCACCGGCGACCTGAGCGCCACGCTCGAGATCTGGCCGTCCGGCCACGCCAAGGACTATGACGAGTACATCAAGACCGGCAAGCTGGAGGACCTGGGCCCGCTGGGCGTGGTCGGCAAGATCAGCTGGTACATCCCCACCTATCTCCTCACGGATCATCCCGAACTGGCCACCTGGGAGGGCTTCAAGGATGCGGCCAACGCCGGCCTGTTCAAAACGGCCGAGACCGGCGAGGCCGGGCAGTTCCTGGGCGGCGATCCGTCCTTCGTGCAGTATGACGAACATATCATCCGCAACCTGGGGCTAAATCTCCAGGTGGTGTATGCCGGCTCCGAGCAGGCGATCCTGGCGGCGTTGGACGCCGCCTACGCGCGCCAGGCGCCGATCCTGTTCTACTTCTGGACCCCGCATGCCATCCACGCCAAGTACGACCTGACGGCCGTGAAGCTGCCGGATTACAGCGAGGCCTGCTATGCCAAGGCGCCGGACGGCGTGGACTGCGATTACCCGCCGGACATCCTCTACAAGGCCGCCTGGGCCGGCCTGAAGGAGGCGGCGCCGGACGCCTATCAATTCTTGAAAAACATGAACTACACCACCCAGGATCAGATCACCATGCTGGCCGACATCTCCGACAATGGCAAGAGCCCGGAGGAGGCGGCCCAGGCCTGGGTGGACGCCAACAAAGCCGTGTGGGAGAAGTGGCTGCCGGCGGGCCAGTAGGCCGCTGGCAGAGGACAGTACGCCGACAGGGCCTCGTGATTGTCACGAGGCCCTGTCCAACTACCCACTAAGTCGACGGCATCGGCCGGCGGCCGCCGGCCTACTGCTTATTCGCCCACGCCTGCGTGATCCGGTCCATGATGACGGCCAGCAGCACGATGGCCAGGCCGGCCTCCAGGCCGCGCCCGGTCTCGCTGCGCGCCAGGCCGTTGACGGCCTCCAGGCCCAGCCCGGCGCCGCCGACCATGCCCGCGATGACGACCATCGCCAGCACCATCATGATCATCTGATTGACGCCCAGCAGGATCGACGGCAGCGCCATCGGCACCTGGACCTTGGCCAGCATCTGCGCGCGCGTCGAGCCGAAGGCGCGCGCCGCCTCCACCGCCTCGCCCGCCACGCCGCGCACCCCCAGGTCGGTCAGCTTGATGCCGGGCGCGATAGCGTACAGTACCGCCGCGATGATGCCGGGCACGCGCCCGATGTTGAAGAGCATGATGACCGGCACCAGGAAGACGAACGACGGGATCGTCTGCAAGAAGTCCAGCACCGGGCGCAGGAAGTCGCGCACGGCGTTGCTCTGCGACGACCAGAGGCCGAGCGGCACGGCGAGGGCGATGGTGAAGAGCATGGTCACCAGAATCTGGCTGAGCGTGTCCATGCTGAACGGCCACATCCCCAGCAGGCCCTGGGCCAGCATCCCGGCCCCGGCGAAGAGCGCCAGCGCCCAGCCGCCGGCCCAATAGCCCAGCGCCGCCGCGCCCAGCACGATCACGGGCCACGGCAGGACTTCGGTGAACAGCGACCGCAGCGGGTTGAGCAGGTAGAGCGTCACGAAATCGCTGACCGGGCCGGTGCCCACGGTCAGGCCGCCCAGTTGAATCTCGAACAGGTTGTCGCGCATCCACAGCACCAGCGCGTCCGTGGGCTGGCGCAGATACCAGCGCCAGGTTTCCGGAAACGTGCCGACGTTGAACGCCAGGTCGGCCAGGACGAGCGCCAGGACGACCAGGACCAGGTTGACCGGCCCGGCGTAGCGCTCCAGTTCCGGCCGCCGCGTCGCGGCCGCCAGGAGCTGCGCCGGGGTCTCGGCCACGCGGCGCAGCACGCGCGCCGCCGCCAGCCAGGCGGCCTCCCAGCGGGCCGGCAGCCAGCGCGGCGCCACGAGCGGAGCCGGCGCGCGCCCCAGTTCGGTCAGGTCGATGCGGCTCAGGCCCTCGCTCAGCCGGTCCAGCACGATGGCCAGCAGCACGATGGCCAGCCCGGCCTCCAGCGCCCGGCCGACCTGCAGGCGCTGGAGCGAGACCAGCACCTCGCGCCCCAGGCCGCCTGCGCCGATCAGGGCCGCGATCACCACCATGCTCAGCGCCATCATGATGGTCTGGTTCACGCCCGTCATGATGGCGGGCAGGGCCAGCGGCAGTTGCACCTTGAACAGGAGCTGCCAGCGCGTCGAGCCGAAGGCGCGCGCCGCTTCGATGGCCGGCGGACTCACCTGGCGGATGCCCAGGCTGGTCAGCCGGATCATGGGCGGCACGGCGTAGATCAGGGTCGCCACCACCGCCGGCACCCGCGCGATGCCGAAG
>DAOUAB010000017.1:0-3057 GCA_034434015.1 Anaerolineales bacterium | reverse complement strand
GCGAGGGCCGTGGCCGTGGCCGGGGCAGCGACCAGCTGGTTATACGTGAGCAAGCCGGCCAGCGCCGCGCCCAGGCACAGCACCAGGGCCAGCGCCAGCGCCCAGGCCGGGATCAGGCCCTGGCTCACCAACTGGCCGTTGAGGGTCTGCGGCTCGCCCTCGGTCGGGCCCACCCGCAAACTGTAGGGGTGCAATTGCGGCGGCCCGAACCAGCGCACGCGCCGGGTGGTGAGGCGAAGGTCCGCGACGCCGGTCTGTCCGGGATCGACGCGCACCTCGGCCTGCTCCGGCTGGAAGCGCAGCTCGTCGCCGGGGTCCTGCGGCGTGATCTTGAACGTCTCCGGCGTGTTGCCCTGATTGTTCACTGTCACGCGCACCGGGCGCCCGGCCAGCGCCTTCTGCGGCCGCGCCTCGGTGACGAAGTGCATGAACGCGCCCACGGTGAGCGTCAGGCGGACTTCGGCCACCTGCTCCGGCTCATCCTGGCTGGAGACGCGCACGCGCACGATGTGCCGGCCGGCGCGCGTCACCGGTGAGCGCGTCGGCTGCAAAGTCAGCGTGAGCTCGGCCTGCGCGCCGGGCATCAATTGCACCGGCCCCGGCGCCGTCACCCACTCCGGCGGCACGCCGTCCACCGTCGTCTTGAAATGATCGACGACCGAACCCTGGTTGAGGACGATGATACTGGCCGTGACCGAACGGCCCGGCTCGGCCGAGTAGCGCGCCGTCTCGACGAAGACGCCCACCCGCCCGCCGGTGCTGGTATGGATGCGGCTGGCATCAACAGCGGTGTTCGTCGTGGGCGCCGGCGCGGTGGCGTCGGAACGTTCGACGCGCAGGAAGAAATCGCCGATCTTGAGCGGCTTGTCCGGCGGCCAGGCCTCCGGCACCCCCGGCAGGAGCTTGACGCTGCCCAGGTAAGTGCCGTTGGTGCTATTCAGGTCCGTCACCCGGTATTGCGCGCCGTCGAACTCGACCCGCGCGTGCCGGCTGGAGACCTTCGGGCTGGCCAGCACCACGTCGCTGTCCGGCGCGCGGCCGATGGTGACGCCGCCCGGCTTGAGGGCCGCCGCGCGCACGCTGCCGTCGCGGCCCAGGATCTGCAGCCGGTCGGCCGTCAGCCCGCTGGGCGTCGCCGGGAACTCCTGGAACACCGACGCCCCGCGCAGCTCCACCAGGCTCTGCTGATAGGGCGTCACCAGGCTCACCGCCGCCCCCAGGCCGGCGGTCGGGGCGGCCACCGCCGCCGCGCGCGGGCCCTCCCCCGCCAGGGCCTCGGCCAGCGCGCCCGCGTCCGCGTAGCGCGCCGCCGGGTCTTTCTCCAGCGCCTTGAGGATCACGGCCTCCAGCGTCTCCGGCAGGTCCGGCTTCAGCGAGCGAGGCCGCGGCGGCGGCTCCTGCAGGTGGTAGCGCACCGCGTCGGTGATGGTCCTCACCGGGAACGGCAACTGCCCCACCGCCAGCTCGAACAGCAGGACGCCGAGCGAGTACACGTCGCTGCGCGCGTCCGCCTCCTGCCCCATCACCTGTTCCGGGGCCATGTAGGCCGGCGTGCCCATCGACGTCCCGGTCTGCGTCGCCACGCCGCCCTGCGTCAGCTTCGCCAGGCCCAGGTCGGTGATCACCGGCCGGTACGGCAGCGCCTCGGCCGGCTCCGGTTTGAGCATGATGTTGTCCGGCTTGATGTCCCGGTGGAAGATGCCCTGCTTGTGGGCGTAGTCCAGCGCCAGCGCCACCTGGCGCAGCAGGCCGATGGCCTCCGTCAGCACCACGCCCTTGCCGGCCGCCGCCAGGTCGCGCAGCATCTTGCGCAGGTTGGCGCCGGGGATGAACTCCATCACGATGTACAGCAGATCGCTCTGCTGGCCGAAATCGTAGACCTTGACGATCCCCGGATGGTCCAGCCGCGCCGCCGCCCGCGCCTCCTGCAAGAACCGCTCGCGGAAGCGCTGTTGCCGCCCGAACTGGCCGTGCATCACTTTTACGGCCACGTCGCGCAGCAGCATGCCGTCGTGCGCTTTGTAGACGGCGCCCATCCCGCCCTCCCCCAGGAGCGCGAGCACCTTGTACCGATCCAGCGATTGACCGACGAGGGGTGGGTTAGACGACATGGGCCTCTCAGGGTGAATACGTCAGTTCGACGACTGCTGTCACTGCGTCGAAACAGGCCGTGAGCGAGCAACTAAGCAGGGTCGTGCTGGTCGGGCCGAATTCGATCCGCCCAATCTTGGCTACCCTGGAAACCAGATCGTACACAATCGGCGCGGATGAAGTTCTGATGCGGCTTGGCACCCGGTCGAGCAGGGCCCCGGCCGCATCGTAGGCCCGCAGCTCGTAGTCGCCGCCCATCGAGGCGAAACGCAGCGTGACGGCCTGGGCCGGCTTATCGAACTGGAAAGACAGGACGCCGTCGTTGCACTCGCTCGCGTCGAAGGCAGCCGCCGTCGTCAGCACGCTCTGCAGCTTCGTCGCCTTAGGATCGAGCGTCTGGAGGCGCGGCTGGATGCCGCCCAGGCAGGTCTTCTGCGGTTTGGCCGAAATCTGGATACCGCGGTCCGCGTATTCCGAGCCGCGCAGATAGACGTCGGTCTTGACGTTGTCAAACAGGACGGTGACCGTCGCCGCCGGCGGCGGTGTGGTGGTCGGCGTTGGGGTGGACGTCGGCGTGGCCGTGGGTGTTTCCGTGGCCGGCGGGGGCGGCGTGGTGATAACGGGGGCCGCGGTCGTGACGACTGCAGGCGCAGCCGTCGTGGCCGCCAGCTCCGGCGCGGCGGCCGGCGGCGTGGTGACGGCAGGCGCCGGGCTGGCGACGACGGCGGGCGAATCAGGCGACGTTACCGCCGGGGCCTCGGTCGGGGCCGGGGCGCCCGCTTCGGGCGAGGCCGCCAGCGACGGCGTCTCCGACGCGCCGGTGACCGGGACCGAGCCGTCATCGGCGGACGCCAGCGGGTCCAGGCCGCGCGTCACCTCGTCGCCGTCGGTCAGACCGCCGCCGTCCGTGTCCGGGTTGTCCGGCTCGGTGCCCAGGATCACCTCCTGGCCGTTGGTCAGTCCGTC
>DAOUAB010000016.1:0-4071 GCA_034434015.1 Anaerolineales bacterium | reverse complement strand
GGGCGCGGCCGGCGGCGGAATGGCGGCTGTGCCCGGCCTGCGCGCGCCAGGCGGAGCGGGTGCGGCGCGGGCCGCCGGGCCGTCGGCCGGCCCGCCTGCTGACCGTGGGCGCCTGAGCCTCACGCCTTGCGCCGCCCGGCTTTTTTGCCGGCGGGCCGGCCCGCCCGCCGTCGCGCGGGCTGTTCCTTGAGCGCGCGCGCGAACTGCGCCAGCCGTTCGGCCACGGCGCGGTGCACACTGCCTTTGGGGTAGGCGCCGCGTTGGTCCGGCGCGCCGGCCGGGCGCCCGGTGAGCAGCTCCAGCCCCTCGTCCACCGTCTCCACCGCCCAGACCTGAAACTGGCCGGCGCGCACCGCCGCCACCACGTCGTCGCGCAGCATCAGATGGTCGCGGTTGGCCGCCGGCAGGATCACGCCCTGGGCGCCGGTCAGCCCCTTCTTCAGGCAGGCGTCGAAGAAGCCCTCGACCTTCTCGGTGACGCCGCCCACCGGCTGTACCTGACCGTGCTGGTTCACCGAGCCGGTCACCGCTAGGTCCTGGCGCAGCGGCAGGCCGGCCAGCGCCGAGAGCAGGGCGTACAGCTCGGCCAGCGAGGCGCTGTCCCCTTCCACCTCCCCGTAGGATTGCTCGAAGACCAGGCTGGCCGAGAGGCCGAGCGGGGCCGCCGCGCCGTACTTCTGCAGCAGATAGCCGCTCAGGATCAGCACGCCTTTGCCGTGGATCGGGCCGCTCAGTTCCACCTCGCGCTCGATGCTCACCACGCCGCGCTGGCCGGGGCCGGCCGTGGCCGTGATGCGCGCCGGGTGCCCGAAGGCGTAATCCCCCAGGCTGAGCACCGACAGGCCGTTGACGCGCCCGACGGCCGCGCCGCGGGTCTCGATCAGCAGCGTCCCGCGCGCCAGCGCCTCCTGCAGGCGCTCCTCCACCAGATTGTTGCGATAGCGCCGGGCGGCCTCCGCCGCGCGAACGTCCTCGGCGGTGACGGTGGCGCGGCTCGCCTGGCTGGCCCGATGGGCGGCCTCGCGCACCAGGTCGGCGATCTCGCCGAAGCGCGTGGTCAGCTTGGTCTGGTCGCCGGCGAAGCGCGCCCCGTATTCCACCACCCGCGCCACCGCGCCCCGGTCGAAGGGCGGCGCCGCCTCCTGTCCGGCGATGGTGCTGACGAACAGCGCGTAGGCCTGCTCGGCCTCCGGCGTCCGGTCCATCTCGGTGGTGAAATCGGCCTTGACCTTGAAGAGTTTCTGGAAGTCCTCGTCGTAGGCGTAGAGCAGATAGTAGATCAGGGGGCTGCCGATCAGGACGACCTTGATGTTCAGGGGCGCCGGTTCGGGCTCCAGGGTGACGGTGCTGAGCAGGCTGAGCTGCACGCCGAGCTCCTCGATGTACACCGCGCGGTCCTTGAGCGCGCGCTTGAGGCCCTCCCAGGCGTACGGGTTGAGCAGGCACTCGCGCGCCGGGAGGATCAGGTAGCCGCCGTTGGCGCGGTGGAGCGCGCCGGGCTTGATCAGCGTGAAGTTAGTGGCCACGCCGCCCCACACCGAACGGTGCTCGATGCGGCCGACCAGGTTGTGATAAGTGGGGTTGCTCTCCAGCACCACCGGCGCGCCGGACAGGCCGCCGTTGTCCACCAGGACGTTGACTTCGTAGCGGATGAACGGGTTCTCCTCGGGCAGGGCCAGGCCGGGGAGCGCCGGCGGCGCGGCCGCCGGCGCTTCTTTCTCGCGGTCGCGCCGGAAGGCGTCCGCGGTCTCGTCGGCGTTCTCGACGATGTCGGTCTGCACGGCGTCCAGGTAGCGGAGCACCGCCGCCACGTCATGGTAGCGGGCGCGCAGTTCGTCCACCAGGTGGCGCGTGGCGCCGGCCGCCGTGGCGGTGTCCAGGGCGCGCATGGCCGCGCGCGTCCCCTTCTCCAGTTCGCGCACGCGGCGGATGACGGCCTCCACGTCCTTCTCCAGCCGCTCGCGGATCTGGGCCAGCTTCTCGCGCTGCTCGTCCGACAGCTTCTCGGCGTCGGCCTCGGTGATGAGCTGGCCGTTGATCATCGGCGCCAGCAGCAGGCCGCCGGGCGCGCGGATGAGCTGGAAGCCGAACTTGCTCACGTGGGCCTCCAGCCGGCTCAACTCCTCGCGGCGCTTCTCCTCCACATCCTGGAGCAATCGGTCGCGCTGCTCGGTGTAGGCCTTGCTCTCGAAGGCGCGCGGGATGGCCTCGCGCAATTCGCGCACGAGCGCGGCCATGTCCTGCTTGAACTGAACGGCTTTGCCGGCCGGCAGCTGCAGCAGCAGCGGGCGGCGGCCGTCGTCGAAATTGTGGACGTAGCACAGGTCGGGCGGCGCCGGCTGGCTCCGCGCCCGACGCTCCAGGTACTCGCGGATGAGCGTGGTCTTGCCGGAGCCGGGCTGGCCGAGCGCGAACAGGTTGAAGCCGTGGCTGGCGGCGCCGACGCCGAACTCCAGGGCGGCCACGGCGCGCGGCTGGCCCAGCACCTCGGTCAGGCCGGCCAGTTCGGCCGTGGTCGTAAAGGTGAAGGCCTCCGGATCGCAGGTCCGGCGCAGCGCTTCGGCCGGGAGCGGCGAGAGGGTGTTGGACATGGCGGCTCCTTGCGACGTGACGGTCTGGGCGCTTTGGCGCACCGGTTGCACCCCAGCGTTCACCGAGCGCACAGAGACCTTCTCTGCGCTCCAGGAGGCGCGCCGCCTCAACGGGCGAGATTGGCGCGGGAGGCGACACGCGGATAGAGTTTCCAGAGATAGAGCGGCACGCCCGCGATCAGCCCGTATCCCAGCAGCAGCAGCGCCCGTGACGTGATCTGCGGCTGGCCCAGCGCCTCCAGGCTCAACGACGGCAGCATGAGCTTGCCCAATAGGTCCGCCAGGCCGTGGACGAAAATCAGCCCGACGAGGCCGCCGGCGCGCCAGCGGATGACGGCGAAGACCAGGCCGATGACTCCGGTCCCCAGGACGCCCAGCGGCCCCTGCGCTGGCAGGTGATAGAGGCCGAACGCCAGCGTCGAGCCCCAGATCGCCCAGCGGACGCCGCGCCACTCGTCGAGCGCGCGGTAGATCAGGCCGCGGAACAGCAGTTCCTCCGTCAGGCCGACGGCGCCGAAGTAGAACGCGGCATCGCCGAGCAGGCCGAGAGCCGTCACGGGCTGAGTCCACAGCGGCCAGTCAACGGCCAGGATCACCAGCGTTCGGCCCAGGATCAGCAGGCCGCCACATATCAAGCTCAGCGCCAGCCCGCGGCCGTTCACGCCGAGCTGGTCCCAGCTCCAGCGCCGCCCGATAAAGATCACGCCCAGCAACAGATAAAGATAGGCGGCCGCCTGCGCGGCGTCTTGCAGCGGGCCGTTCACGTTCGGCCAGAGCCAGAGATAGGCCGGCAGGGCCGGCGCGAACAGCAGCGCGGCCTCGGCCAGGACGGCCGGGCCGGGATGGGTCTGACCCCATCGGCGGAGGCGAGCGATCATGCTGAGACGCCTCCCGGCGGTCGGCCATGCGCGCCGGCCGGCGGCCAGAAGCGCGGGGACCAGGCCGGCACGCGCTGGCCAGGTACACGGCCACCGCCGCCGCCCCAGCCCCTTGCAGAGCGCTTTCGATGACCGCGAGCATGGCGCCTTTCAGCGGCGCTCGCCGGCAGCAGTTGCCTCGCGCGCCGCCGGGGCCAGCCGGGCGCCCCGCTCAGTAGCGCAACAGCGCCGCCGCCGGCCCGGACACCGGCATGGCCTCCGGCGGCAGCGAGTACACGGTCCCGCCCGTCCGGATCACCTCGGTCGCGGCCAGGTCCAGCAGGTCTTCGTCGGCCGGCGCTTGAGCCGTGTGCTCATGGACGGCGCCGGTCTCCGGATCGAACGTCCCCCACTGCACCTGGCCCTGGGCCACGAACAGCGTCTCCACCCGGCCCGCATGGGCGGCGGCCAGGATCAGGCGCAGCGCCGTAGCGGCGCGCCCGGTGTTTCTCAGGGCCTGGAAGCGCTCCAGGGCGGCCGACTGCTCGCGCTGGTAGTGCGGCTGGACGATCTCCCAGGCGCGCCGGCGCAGTTCGGCGGGCTCGAGCTGGTCCGGGTTGCCC
>DAOUAB010000015.1:0-14750 GCA_034434015.1 Anaerolineales bacterium | reverse complement strand
CCGCTCGAGGCGCTCAAATGGATCGAGGCGCACATGCTGCCGTACTATCCGCTGGGCGACTACAAGGTCGCCGAAGGCGTGGAGAAACTCTGATGCAGACCGAGATCATCATCTCCGGCTTCGGCGGGCAGGGCGTGCTCTTCGCCGGCCAGGTCCTGGCCTACGCGGCCATGGACGAGAATCTACACGTCACCTGGATTCCCTCGTACGGCCCGGAGATGCGCGGCGGCACGGCCCATTGCACGGTGATCATCAGCGACGACGAGATCGGCTCGCCGCTGGTGCGCCACCCGGCGGCCGCCGTCGTCTTCAACCAGCCGTCGCTGGACAAGTACGAGCCGCTCGTGGCGCCCGGGGGCGTCCTGATCGTCAACTCGTCCATGACCACCCGGCGCCCGCAGCGCGGCGACATCCGCGTGATCGAGATCCCGGCCAACACCATCGCCGAGGAGCTGGGCAACATGCGCCTGGCCAACATCGTGCTGACCGGCGCGCTGCTGGCGGCCACCGGCGTCCTCTCGGTGGAGGCCGTGGAGCGCGCGCTGGGCGCGCACCTGCCGGAGCGCCACCGGCACCTGCTGCCCGCCAACGGCCAGGCCCTGCGACGCGGCGCGGCGCTGGCCGCCGCGCAACCGGCCTGAAACGCGCCGCCGTCCTTTCCGTCCTGGAGGCCCGCATGTCCGCCATCGTTTGGGAAGTGATCGATACGATCCAGTGCGAGCGCACCGGCGAGCCGGCCCAACTGCTCGAAGAGCGCGTCTACCTGGGCGACCCGCTGCCGGACATCGGCCGCCCGTTCAAGGTGCGGGCGCGCAAGTGCTCGCTCGGCACGGAGTGCAACCTGTTCGGCTACCAGTGCCGCTGGTCGTACCTCAACCCCAGCTTCGACCCCTTCACCGACCGGTAACCGGTCGGCCGCCCCAGGACCCCTGTACATGCCGACCATCATCCTGGCCAGGGCGGGCCGATTGTGGTGCTACCGCGCCCGGCAGGAGGCGGACCTCCTGGAGGCGCGTGAATACGCCGACGGCGTGACCCCCGGCCCCCAGGCGCCCTACACCGTCCGCGCCTGGCGCTGCAGCCTGGACGAGACGTGCAACGCCCAGGGTCTGGCCTGCCGTCTGTCTCAGCCCGACGACCTGCCGGCCCCGGCGCCTTAGCCCGCTGACCGCCCCGGCCTCCGCCATCACCGACCCAGGAAGTGCACAGCCTCATGTCCAATAACGACCCACGCCTCCTCGAACTGCGCGCCCGGCGCGAACGCGCCCGCCAGGGCGGCGGCGCCGAACGCATCGCCAGGCAGCACGCCAGGGGCAAGCTCACGGCCCGCGAGCGCCTGGACCTGCTGCTCGATCCCGGCTCGTTCAACGAACTGGAGCCGTTCATCACCCACCGCAGCCATGAGCTCGGCCAGGACGAGCACTATGACGGCGACGGCGTCATCACCGGTTACGGCCAGATCGACGGCCGGACCGTCTATGTCTACGCCCAAGACTTCACCATCTACGGCGGCGCGCTGGGCGAGATGCACGCGCACAAGATCTGCCGCGTGATGGACCTGGCGCTGCGCAACGGCGCGCCCATCATCGGCCTGATCGACTCGGGCGGCGCGCGCATCCAGGAGGGCGTGCGCGCCCTGGGCGGTTACGCCGAGATCTTCCGGCGCAACGCCCAGTACTCGGGCGTCATCCCGCAGATCAGCGTCATGCTCGGCCCGTGCGCGGGCGGCGCCGCCTATTCCCCGGCCCTGACCGACCTGATCATCATGGTCGAAAAGAAGTCCTACATGTTCCTGACCGGCCCGGAGGTGATCAAGGCCGTCACCGGCGAGGTGATCGACTCCGAGCGCCTGGGCGGCGCCGACGTCCACCTGAGCATCAGCGGCAACGCCCACCTGGCCGCCGCTTCGGAGCACGACGCCCTGGCTCTGTGCCGGCGCGCGCTGAGCTACCTGCCGTCCAACAACATCGAGAACCCGCCCTACAAGCCGAACGGCGACGACCCGTTGCGCATGGACGAGTCCCTCAATCACGCGGTCCCCCTGGACCCGAGCGCGCCCTACCAGATGCACGCCATCATCGCCAGCGTGGTTGACCAGGGCACCTTCCTGGAGCTGCAGCCGACCTGGGCGCGCAACGCCATCGTCGGCTGGGCGCGCATCGGCGGCCACAGCGTCGGCCTCGTGGCCCAGGAGCCGAACGTGATGGCCGGCGTCATCGACATTGACGCTTCGGACAAGATCACGCGTTTCGTGCGCATGTGCGACTGTTTCAACCTGCCCGTGATCACGTTCGTCGACTCACCCGGCTTCCTGCCCGGCGTGGCCCAGGAGCACGGCGGCATCATCCGCCACGGCGCCAAGGTGCTGTACGCCTACTCGGAGGCCACCGTGCCCAAGATCAGCGTCATCACGCGCAAGGCCTACGGCGGCGCTTACGTGGTGATGAGCAGCAAATACCTCGGGACCGACGTCAACTACGCCTGGCCCAGCGCCGAGATCGCCGTGATCGGGGCGGAAGGCGCGGTGAACATCCTCTACCGCGACCGGATCGCGTCCGCCGCGGACCCGGCCGCCGAGCGCGCCAGCCTGGCCGCCGAGTACCGGCGCAAATTCAACAACCCGTACCACGCCGCCAGCGCCGGCTATGTGGACGACGTCATCGAGCCGCGCGAGACCCGGCCCAAGATCATCGCCGCCCTGGGCGCCCTGCGCGACAAGTACGCGCCGGCCCCACGCCGCAAGCACGGAAATATCCCGGTGTGACCAAAGACCACGGGCGAAGGCCGCAGGCACGGGGCTAGCGCCTTCCGTCCTCCGTCCTTCGCCAAGCGCCTATGCCCCCCAACCTTCAACTCGCCCTGCAAATCACCCTGATTGGCATGAGCCTGGTCTTCGGCGCCATCGTGCTGTTCTGGGGCCTGATGTCGCTCCTGGTGCGCGCGGCCGCAGACCCTGTCGAACGCCGGACCCACGACGAGCGCGACCTCCGGCGGCGCGCGGCGGTCGCGGCGGTCGCCGCCGCCCTGGCGGAACTCCAGGCGCGCGGAGCCGGCGAGAGACCCCACGTCCCGCCGCTGCCGCCGACGGCCCTGCTCAGCGCCTGGCAGGTGGCCATGCGCGCCAACCAGCTCAACCAACGAGGACCCGTCCGATGAAGTACACCGTCAAGATCGGCGAGCGCACCTTCACCGTCGAGATCGGCGACCTGGACGACCGCCCGATCCACGTCCTGGTAGACGGCGAGCCGCTGGAAGTATGGCCGGAGCAGGCGGCGGAGCGCGAAACGGATAAACGGGTGAAAACGGAGGCGGCCCAGCCGGGCGCGACGCCGGTCCCCGCCCGCGCCGAAGCCCTGCCGGGCGCCGCTCCCCCGGCGCCGGCCGCTCACGCCGTCCTGGCCCCCATCCCGGGCGTCATCATCGCCCTCGCCGTCCAGGCCGGCGACCAGGTGGAGACCGGCCAGGAGCTGTGCGTGCTGGAGGCGATGAAGATGAAGAGCCCGATCCGGGCGCCGCGCGCCGGCGTGATCGCGGCCGTGCGGGTCGCCGCCGGGCAGCAGGTGAAACACAAAGATGTGCTGGTGGAATATGCGGATTGAACTGCGCCTGTCCCTGGGCCTGGCCCTGGCGCTCAGCCTGGCCGCCTGCGCGCCGGCCGCGCCCCGATCGGATCAGATCAGCGTGGACCAGGTGGAACATGCGGCCGGGCGGCTGACGGCCAGCGGCGCCGCCCGCCTGCCGGATGGCGCCTGTCTGGTGAGCCAGCTCCTGGCGGGCGACCATCTCGTCCCGGACTGGCCCGTTGACTGCCTCCGGACGGCCAATGGCGCCTGGAGCCTGAGCGTGACGCTCGGCGAGCGCGGCGGACCGCCCGAACTCAACCCGGACACCGGCTACACGCTCTACGTCTGGCTGCGAGACGACCCGGCCGTGGCGACGGCCTTCCCGTTCGACCTGAGCGGGCCGGCCGCGCCGCGTTAGCCCTTCCCAACCTATGGATTTCGCCCTGCTCCTCGACGAACTCACCAAAGGCCTGGCCAGCTTCAACGCCGGCAACGCGCTGATGATCGCCGTCGGCGCGGCGCTGGTGTGGCTGGCGGTGGCCAAGGAATATGAGCCGGTCCTGCTGCTGCCCATCGGCGTCGGCTGCCTGCTGGCCAATATCCCCCTCACCGGCATGACCGAGGCCGGCGGGGTCCTGCGGGTGTTGTACGACGCCGGCATCCGCACCGAGCTGTTCCCGCTGCTGATCTTCATCGGCGTGGGCGCCATGATCGACTTCAGCCCCCTGCTCGCCCAGCCCCGCATGGTGCTGCTGGGGGCCGCCGGCCAGTTCGGCATCTTCGGCACCCTGATCCTGGCGACGCTGCTCGGCTTCCCGCTCAACCAGGCGGCCTCCATCGGCGTCATCGGCGCCATCGACGGGCCGACCTCGATCTTCGTCGCCACCAAGCTGGCGCCCGAGATCCTGGCCCCCATCGCCGTGGCCGCGTATTCCTACATGAGCCTGATCCCCATCATCCAGCCGCCCCTGATGCGGTTGTTGACGACCCGGGCCGAGCGCCGCATCCGCATGGAGTACGCGCCCCGGCCGGTCTCGCAGCGGGCGCGCGTGATCTTCCCGATCGTGGTGACGCTGGTGGTGGGCCTGCTGGTGCCGGACGCGACGCCGCTTATCAGCATGCTGATGCTGGGCAACCTGCTGCGCGAGAGCGGCGTGGTGGAGCGCCTGAACAAGGCCGCCCAGAACGAGATCATCAACATCGCCACGCTCTTCCTGGGGCTGACCATCGGCTCGACGATGAGCGCGGACAGCTTCCTCAACCTGGCGACGCTCCAGATCATGCTGCTGGGCCTGCTGGCGTTCGGGCTGGACACCGTGGCCGGCCTGCTGTTCGGCAAGCTGATGTCCTTCGTCTCGGGCGGGCGGGTCAACCCCCTCATCGGCGCGGCCGGCATCAGCGCCTTCCCCATGGCCGGGCGGCTGGCGGCGCGCATGGCCCAGGACGAGGACTTCGAGAACTTCATCCTGATGCACGCCATGGGCGCTAACACCGCCGGGCAGCTCGGCAGCGTGATTGCCGGCGGCGTCCTCCTGGCGCTGGTCTCCGGCCTGGTTTGACGGGGATGCGGCCACGGGGACACCGGGACACGCAGCGGCGGCCGCCGCGCCGGGAGAGGCGGCGCCGGGGACGAATGCCGCTACAATGGCCCCTCTGAACCATCTCCAGGAGGCGCCTATGTCCCGTTCGTTCGCCTACCGCGCCGCGCTCGTCGCCCTGCTGGCGGCGACGCTGGCCTGCAGCACCGTCACCGACCTGATCAACCGGGGCCGCAGCGCCCAGTCCACGGTCGAAGCCTTCGCCACCGAGGGGAATGCGCTGGCCGCCACCGCCCAGGCCCTGGCCACCGAAATCGACCCGGCCGGTCTGGAAGCCACGGCGGAGGCGCTGGCGACCGAGTTCGAAGCCGGCGGTCTGGAGGCGACGGTGGAAGCGCTGGCCACGCAGGCGGCGCCGGGCGACCTGCCCACCCTGCCCCCGCCGGCCACGCCGGGTCCGTTTGACCAGGGCGAAGCTCCCGCCGACATCCCGGTCATGGACGGCGAGAAGGAATTCTTCTTCGGCTCCGACGAAGTGGTCTCGTACTTCATCCAGGCCGGCTTCGCCGACGTGCTGGACTTCTACAAGACAGAAATGCCGGCCAACGACTGGACGCTCGTGCCGGACCAGACCATCGAGAGCGGGGACACGGCCCTGTTGACCTATGAGAAGGCGGACAAGATCGCGCTGGTCACGATCAGCCGCGACGCCGCGCAGGCCCAGACCGTGGTCCAGGTGCTGATCCAACCCAAATAAGATGAGACTCAAAGCACAGGACGCCAATTCGCTGCGCCAGATTGAATTGGGCCTCGGCACCTGGCAATGGGGCGACCGGTTCTTCTGGAATTTCGGCCAGGGCTACGCCGAGGCCGACGTGCGCGCCGCGTTCGACGCCGGCCTGGCGGCCGGGCTGAGGCTGTTCGACACGGCCGAGGTCTACGGCCTGGGCCGCTCGGAGGCCTACCTGGGCCGGTTCGCGCGCGCGTCGGGCGCTCCGATCCTGGTCGCCACCAAGTTCTTCCCCTTCCCCTGGCGGCTGACGAAGGGCGCGCTGCTCAAGGCGCTGCGCGGCAGCCTGCAGCGCCTGGGGCGGGAGGCCGTGGACCTGTATCAGATTCACTGGCCCTTTCCGCCGGCGGCGATCGAGACCTGGATGGAGGCGCTGGCCGACGCCGTGGAGGCCGGGCTCGCGCGCGCCGTGGGCGTCTCCAACTACGGCCCCGAGCAGACCCGGCGCGCCTACGCCGCCCTGAAACGGCGCGGCCTGGCCCTGGCCTCCAACCAGGTGCCTTACAGCCTGCTGGACCGCCGCATCGAGCAAAACGGGCTGCTGGCGCTGTGCCAGGAACTGGACATCCGCGTCATCGCCTACAGCCCGCTCGCGCAGGGGATATTGAGCGGGAAGTACTCGCCCGAAAACCCGCCGCCGGGCGTGCGCGGGCGCCGCTACGCGCGCGTCCTGCGTCAGGTGGAGCCGCTGCTCCGGGCGCTGCGCGCCATCGGCGAGGCGCACCCCGGCCCGCACGGGCCGCGGACGCCGGCCCAGGTGGCGCTCAACTGGTGCATGGCCAAGGGGACGCTGCCGATCCCGGGCGCAAAAAACGCGCGCCAGGTCGAACAGAACGCGGGCGCGCTGGGATGGCGTCTGACGCGCGCCGAAGTCGAAGAATTGGATCGGGTCAGCGCGGCCCTCAGCCGCTGAATCCCCTCACCGTTAACAACTCAACTCGCCAACGGGCAGGCGCCCGGCCCGGGCAAGGCGTTCCCGGACCAGAGCCACGAACACGGTCACTATCCTGGGGTCGAACTGGCGGCCACGGGCGGCCAGGATATGGGCGACGGCCTGCTCCGGGCGCCAGGCCGCCTTGTAGGGGCGCGGGCTGGTCAATGCGTCGTACACGTCGGCCACCGCCACGATACGGGCGCAGAGCGGGATCTGGGAATCTTTCAAGGCATGGGGATAGCCCGAACCATCCCAGCTCTCGTGATGGCAACGAATGACGCGCCTGACCGTGCCCGGGGTGAAGGACAGCCAGGCATAGGCGCACTGGGTATGCCGGCGCATGACCTCGCGTTCGTGAGATTCGAGATGCCCGGGCTTGTGCAACAGACGGGCCGGCAGCCTGAGCTTGCCAATATCATGCAAGAGAGCCCCCAGAAACAGGCACAACCCGGAGAGCCACGACCAACCCAGACGCTGAGCGATCCGCACCGACCAGTACGCAGTCCGGACCGGGTGCCCCATCAAATCGTCCAGCCACCACTTCATGCCGCCTCCGTGTCTGCTTTATGCGCCATCCACTGCGTCGTCCGGCCTGCGTCCATATCATGTCAGGGCGACCGTCGCCTCAATAGTGATAAACGTCATCGGATTTAGCTGAAACCGATCATGCCGCTGGGTTCAGGCCCAGGCCCGCAGGATGGCGTCGACCTCGGCCCGGTACCCACCCCCAAACAGGTTGAGGTGGTTCAGGAGATGATAGAGGTTGTACAGGTCGAACCGCTGGCGGAAGCCGGGCGCCAGCGGCCGTCCCGCGCTTAGAGCCGCCTCGGCGTAGGCGTCGTAGAAGGCCGCCGGGAAGCCGCCGAACAGCGCCGTCATCGCCAGTTCCGCTTCGGCCCAGCCGTAGTGCGCGGCCGGGTCGATCAGGCACAGTTCCCCGTCCGGGCCCGGGATGACGTTGCCGCCCCACAGATCGCCGTGGATCAGGCTGGCGGGCTGTTCGGGGATCAGGTCGCGCAGGCGTCCGGCCAGCCGCTCGACCGCCCGCAGGCCGGCGGCGGGCAGACGGCCCCGCTCGAAGGCCAGCCGCGCCTGGAACAGCAGCCGCCGTTCGGCGAAGAACTCAAAACCATCGGCGGCCGGTGTGTTAGGTTGCGGGGTACGGCCGAGGTAGTTATCGTGCGGGAAGCCGAAGCGCGGGGCGGTGTGCGCGTGCAGGGCGGCCAGGCGCCGGCCAAAGATTTCCCAGGCCCCCGCCGCGCGCGGCGCCGGCGCCAGGTACTCAAGCAGGAGCCAGCCCTCGCCCGCCGCCAGCGGCTGAGGCACCCGCGGCCCATCGGCCTGGGAGAGCGCTGCCAGGCCCTCCGCTTCCCGGACGAACATATCGGCGGGCGCGTCGGCGTTCGATTTCAGAAAAAACTGGAGGCCGCGCGCGGTGTGCAGCACGCGCCCGTCGTTGATGCACCCGCCGCCCACCGGTTCGGCGCGGGCCACCCTCCCCCACCCCTGGGCCTCGAGATACGCCTGGACGGCTTCCGGCAAATTCACGCCCGGCTACGGGTCGGCCGGAGCGCCCGGCGCTGCGCCATCGGCCGACAGGCGCTCCAGCAGGCCCCGGCAGGCGCGCTCGATCATGGCATAGGCGCGCTCGAAATCGTCCAGGTCGCCGTAATACGGATCGGGCACGTCCCGGCTGCGGCCCGCCTGTGGATCAAAGGCGCGCAGGTAATGGATCTTGCGCCGGGCCTCGGCCGCCGGCGCCAGGCTGTGCAGTTCGTCATGCACCTCGCTGTCCAGCGCCAGGACGAGATCGAAGCGGTCAAAATCGCGCGGCCGAAACTGCCGGGCCCGGCCAGCAAGCGACACGCCGTGGAGGGCCGCCACATGCGTCGCGCGGCCATCCGGCGGCTGGCCCACGTGCCAGTGGCCCAGGCCGGCCGACTCCACCTGGAAGGCCGCGGCCAGGCCGGCCTCGGCCGCCAAGTGCTTGAACACCCCCTCGGCCATGGGGCTGCGGCAGATATTGCCCAGACAGACGAAACAGAGGCGGGTTGGAGCCATCATGATTTTTGCAGCAAGATGGCCGCGAAGCGCGGGTCGCGTTCCAGCGTCAGGCGCAGCCCGTCGAGCAGGCCGATCTTGGGGCGGAAGCCGAGTTTCTCGGCCGCCAGCGTCAGGTCGGCGCACATGCGCGAGACGCCGGCGTCCTCGGCGGTGTAGAGCACATCCACCCGGGCGCCGGTCACCTGGCGGATGCCGTCCACCAGGGCGCGCGTGCTCACCTCCTGGCCGCTGCCGACGTTGATGACGTGCCGGTCGACGGTGTGGGCTGTGGCGGCGGCCGCCAGCGCGTCCACCACGTCGTCAATATACACGTAATCGCGCGTGTGCCTGCCGTCGCCGTGGACCACCAGCGAGCCGCCGGTGAGGGCCTGGCGCAGGAAGCGCGGGATGACGGGCGCGTGGGCGGCGGGCAGCGGCTGGTGCGGGCCGTAGGCGTTGAACACGCGCAGCGCCACCGTCTCGATGCCCCACAGCGCGCCGATGGTGCGCACGTAATACTCGGCCGCCAGCTTGCTGACGGCGTACGGGCTGCGCGGGTCCGGCGCCATGCGCTCGTGCAGCGGCTGGACGGCCTGCTCGCCGTACACGGCCCCGGACGAGACCAGGACGACGCGCTTGACGCCCACATCGCGCATAGCCTCCATCAGGCTGACGGTGCCGCCGACATTGACGGCGTTGTACTCGCGCGGATACAGCACCGACTCGGGGACGGCGACGCGCGCCGCCAGGTGATAGACGCACTCCACCCCCTGGAGCAGCGTCCACAACTTTGGGCGGTCGTTGACATCGCCGCGCGTGAACAGCACCTGAGGCAGCAGCCGGGCCGGGTCGCCGGAGGATAGATCGTCCAGGCCGCGCACGGCGTGGCCGCCCTGCGCCAGCCGGTTGGCCAGCGCCGAGCCGAGAAAGCCCGCCGCGCCGGTAACTAAGAAGTTCATGAGATAAAAATTATAGCATCTCGCTATGCTATGATCCCCGGCATGCTTCTCCGGCTCCTGCGTCGGGCGCGCGCCCTGGCGGCGCTGATCGTCCGGCTCGGCCTCGGCGCCGGGTGCGCCCTGGCCCTGGCCGGCGACACCTACCACGCCGTCTCCATGCCTGAGCGCGTACGCGCCTACACGCGCGGGATCGAGTTCGACTTCGTCGACTGGACCTGGGAGGCCGCCGTCGTCAAGGTCCGGCAGGCCAGCGTGGCTCCGCAGCGCTTCTTGACCGAGGCCGAACGCAGCCGCATGGTCCGGTCGTTCTTTGAGCTGAGGACGCGGTTGAACCAGCTGGAGGCCGACATCGTGACGGCCTACGCCGACCCGGCCGTCGCCGATCCGGCGGCGGCCACGGCCGCCTGGCGCGCCGAGCAGGCCGAACTGCGCGCCCGCCTGGCCGAGCAGCAGCCCCTGGTCGAGGCCATCTTCCAGGAACAACTGGCCGTCATCCTGGCCGGGCAGGGCCTGACGCTGGGCGGTCAACCCCTCCCGCCGGTCGCCTTCCACTTCACACCTCTGCCCCTGGCCCTGGTCGTCTCGCCGCGCGACCGGATCGAGCAGGCCGCCATCCAGATGATCGAGGGGGGGCTGACGATGGACCAGATCGAGGCGCTGGAGGCGCGCGCCGCCGCCGGCCTGGACGTCTCGACCCTGGTGACGCCGGTCGGCGGGATCGGCACGTACCCGACGATGGTGGCGGAAAGCGCGAACCTGTACTGGATCGCGTCGGTCGTCGCCCACGAGTGGGTGCACAACTTCCTCACGTTGCGCCCGCTGGGGCTGCTCTACGACGCATCGCCGGAGCTGCGGACGATGAACGAGACCGTGGCGGAGCTGGCGGGCAACGAGCTGGGCGCGCGGCTGATCGAGCGTTATTACCCCGAACTGGCGGCGCCGCCCGCCGCCTTCGGCAACTTCATCGACCGGGCGCGCCCCCCGGCGGCGGAGCCGGCCATCCCGGCCTTCGATTTCCGGGCCGAGATGCGCCTCACGCGCGTGCGGACAGACGAGTTGCTGGCGCAGGGCCAGATCGAGGCGGCCGAGGCCTACATGGAAGCGCGGCGCCAGTTTTTCTGGGACAACGGCTACCGGCTGCGCAAGCTCAATCAGGCGTACTTCGCCTTCCACGGCGCGTACAACGCCGCGCCGGGCGGCGGCGCCTCCGGCGCGGACCCCATCGGTCCGGCGGTGCGTCTGCTCCGCCGCCGCAGCGCCAGCCTGGCCGATTTCCTGAACCAGATAAGCTGGTACACGAGCATCGGCCAGCTCCGCGCCCGCCTGGGGCTGCCGAACCCATAAGCGCCATCACCATCCGGAGATCAGCGCGGCCAGGAGCGCGGTGCGCTCCGGCAGGCTGGCGATGACGACATGCTCGCGTTCGGAGTGCGCGCCGTTGCCCAGCGCGCCCAGCCCGTCCAGCACCGGCACGCCCAGCGGGGCGACAAAGTTGGCGTCCGAGCCGCCGCCGGTGCCGCCCTCGCCGATCGTCAGGCCGATCGCGGCCGCCAGTTGCTGGGCGCGCCGGAAGGTGCGCGCCATCGTCTCGTCGCGCGGCATGGGCGGGCGGTTGAGGCCGCCGGTCACCGTCACCGTCGTCCCGCGCGTCACAGGCGCGCGGGCCTGCATCCAGGCCGCGAGCCGCTCGGCCTCCTCCGGCCGCGCGACGCGGAAATCCACTTCGGCCCAGGCCTCGTCCGGCACGACGTTGGTGCGTGTGCCGCCGCGCACGACGCCGACATTGACGGTGGTGCCGAGCCGGTAATCGGTCAACCGCTGGGCCGCCAGGATGTGGTGAGCCAGCTCCTCGATGGCGTTGCGGCCGTTCTCGTGATCGGCGCCGGCGTGGGTGGCCCGGCCGCGCACCTGGATGGTCATCTCGCCGATGCCCTTGCGCTCGGTCTTGAGCGAGCCGTCCGGCAGACAGGGCTCCAGACACAGCACCACGGCCGATTCGCGCGCCAATTGCTCGATGAGCGCGCGCGAGTGCTGGCTGCCGATCTCCTCGTCCGAGGTGAACAGCGCCGTCACCGGACGCGCCGGCCAGGCCCCGTGCGCCTGCAGCTGGCGCAGGGCGGTCAGCGCCATGGCCAGGCTGGCCTTCATGTCAATGGCGCCCGGCCCATACAGCTTGCCGTCCGCCTCGCGGATGGGCTGCCGGGCCAGGGCGCCCAGGTCATACACGGTATCCATGTGGCCCAGCAGCAATACGCCGTCGCGGCCGGCGCCCCACCGGCCGACGATGTGGTCGCCGACGGCGGTCTGCGCGTCCACCTGGACGTCCGCGCCCAACGCGCGCAGTTCGTCGGCGACCAGCGCGCCCAGGCGATCCACGGCCGCCTTGTCGGTGGACGGCGACTCCACGGCTATCAGCCGCTTCAGCAGATCGACCAGCGCGCCGGTGTGAACGGCGAAATCGGCCTGGGTCAACAAGGTCATCTTGATCTCCCTGAGACAAAAAGGGGCTTGGCCCGAGTCTAACATCGCTCGCCTTGCCCTTCAAACTCGTCCTGGCCTATACTTTGGGCGATGAACCCGATGCCTGCTCCTCCCACGCCGACCGAAGAAAAACCGAAGCCGCCCAAAGGAGTATTTGTGGACCTCTCCGCCCGTCCGCTGGATTACTGGCTGCTGTGGGTCGTCGCGCTGTCCTCCCTGGCGCTGAACGTTTTCCTGATCAACACCCTGCTCGGCGCCCGCCGCCAGGTGGCTGAAGCGCTCGGCGTGGTCGCCCAGGGGCTGGGCGAACTGCGCGCGGCCCGCTTCACGTACGTCGTCAGGATCGACCAGAGCATCCCGATCAACCTGAACGTGCCGATCCGCGACACGCTGCGCGTGCCGGTGGACACGACCGTGCCCTTCAGCACACAGTTGCAGGTTCCGATCGAGCTGCCCTTCCTGGGCACCCGGACGGTCAACGTCCCGGTGCAGACCACCGTCCCCATCCAGATGGACCTGGAGGTCCCGGTGAACCTGGACGTGCCGATCACGACGACGATGCCGGTGCAGTTCGACGTGCCGGTCCAGATCGCGGTGGCCAACACGCCGCTGGACACTGCCCTGGCCGGCCCGCAGGCCTATCTCGAAAGTCTGTCCGAAGAGCTGCGGTCCCACTGGCCGGCGCGGCCGACGTCGACGCCGGCGCCGACCGCCACCCCTCGCTAACCGGAGGCGACGATGAAGTTCCTGAAAGGCCTGTCGACCGTGCTGCTGTGGGTCCTGGTGCTGCTGTCCTTCACGGCCAACGCCTTCCTGCTGCGCCTCCTGCTCGACGCGCGCGCGCAGGCCGGCGAGGCCGTGCGGCTGGGCGCGCAGGCGGTGAGCGATGTGCAGGCCGGCGCCATCGTCTACACGCTGCGCATCGATCGTGAGGTGCCGGTGCAGGCCGTCCTGCCGGCGGGCACGGAGTTGCCGCTCGCCAACGGCGCCGTCCTCCTGAGCGAGGACGTGCCGGTGGAGACCACCGCCCGGCTGGCGGTGGACATCCCGGTCGAGATCAAGATGGCCGACACGCCGCTCAACGCCTCGCTGTTGAGCACCAAAGATTTCCTGGACCGGCTCTACGCCCAATGGCAGCGCGACCCGCTCCAGGCGTTTTTAGCGCCGCTGCCGTGAACGCGCCCGGGCCGGAGCCAGGCGGGCCGCTCAGGCCGAACGGTTTTCTGTCGTCAAGGAACACGGTCTAAGGCTTACCCAGGGTGTGGACGATTCTGGGCCTGACGCTGGCGGCGTACCTGATCGGCTCCGTGCCGGTCGGGGTGCTGGTGGGCTACGCCCTCACCCGGCGCGACATCCGCGCCGCGGGCTCCGGGCATTCCGGCGCCACGAACGTCATCCGCCAGGCGGGCTGGGCGGCGGGCGCGCTGGTGGCGGTCCTGGACATCGCCAAGGGCGCGCTGGCCGTCGGGCTGGCCTTCCGGTTTGGGGAGGCGCCGATCACGCCGGCGCTGGCGGCCGGGGCCGTCGCCGCCGGGCACTGCTGGCCGGTCTTCGCCGGTTTCCGCGGCGGGATGGGCCTGGCAACAGCCGGCGGCGCCCTTCTGATGATGTTCCCCCTCGGCTTCGTCGCCGGACTGGGCCTGCTCATCGCCGTCGCGTTCGGGCTGCGCCACTCAGCGCGCACGGCTTTCGCCACGGCCCTGCTCCTGGCCCCGCTCACCTGGCTGCTGGGCGGCCCGCCGGTCGCCATCGCCGTGGCGGCGGCGCTGGGCCTGGTCGTCGCTGTCCGCGCGCTCTCCGACTGGAAGCGCCGACAGCGCGCGGTGTGGGCCGTGGACCGCGAGTGACGGCTACATCCGCGCCGCCGTCAGCAACAGCGACGGCTCCGGACAGATGAGGCGGTAATCGGCCCCGGGCGGCACCAGGGTCAGCTCGCCGGCCGACAAGTGGGCCACCTCGCCGGCGCCGGTCTCGACGCGCAGGCTCCCGCGCACCACCAGCCAGAACGCCCCCGGCGGCGCCGCCGTCCACTGCGGCCCAATCCCGCGGCCGGTCAACGCCAGGACTTCGTAGTCATCCACCTGCCCCACCGTCACGGGCCGAAACGGTTCGCCCGCCACGGCCAGGAGGGGGGACAGACGCACCTTCTCCAGCGGCGGCTCGTCGTCGGTCGCGTAGAAGCGGCGATGGCCGTTGGTGCGCTCGCTGAGGGCCGCCGGGCGGAGCAGCACGACGACCGAGCGCAGCATCGACTTGGAGCGATGCCTCACGCCCCGCGGCACCACCACCAGCTCCTCCGCGTGCAGGCTGAGGTTGCCCCGATCGGTGTCCAGGCCGATGACGCCCTCGTGGACCAGGAAGAGCTCGTCCTCATCCAGGTGCTTGTGCCATTCCATCTGGCCCTGGCAGATGAACACGCTCAGCACCAGATGGCCCAGGCTG
>DAOUAB010000014.1:0-8746 GCA_034434015.1 Anaerolineales bacterium | reverse complement strand
CTGGCGGCCCCGCACCAGGTGCCCGTGCTGGGCGTCAACCTGGGGCGGCTCGGCTTCCTGGCCGAGGTCCAGCCGGGCGAATGGCGGGAGGTGTTGGACCGGGTCCTGGCCGGCGATTTCTGGATCGAGCAGCGCATGCTGCTGCGCGTGGAGCACTGGCGCGAGGGCCAGTTGCTCAGCGCCCATGTCGGCCTCAACGAGGCGGTCGTGGGGCGGGGCGCCCTGGCGCCGCCGGCCCGCCTGACGACGCTGATCGACGGCTACACGCTGACCACTTACGTCGCCGACGGCTTGATCATCGCCACGCCCACCGGCTCAACGGCGTACGCCCTGGCGGCCGGCGGCCCCATCCTGCCGCCGGAGCTCAAGAACATCCTGCTCATCCCCATCGCCCCTCACCTGTCCATGGAGCGCGCCATCGTCCTGTCCCAGGGGGCGACGGTGGAGGTGATCCCGTTCACCGACGCCGACCACGCTGCGCTGCTCAACGTGGACGGCCAGGTGCGCGAGGCGCTGCTGGACGGCGACACCGTCCGCGTGCAGATGAGCGAAAGCGTCGCCGGGCTGGTGCGCGTCCGGCCGCCGACCTATTTCTACGCCAGCCTGATGGCGCGCATGACCAACAACCCCTCCGCCCACAAACCGAAATGAGCGACGCCCTCTCTGAAACCCTGTTCTGCGCCAACCACCCGCAGACGCCCACCCAGCTGCGCTGCAACAAGTGCAACAAGCCCATCTGCACCCGCTGTATCGTGCGCACCCCGGTCGGTTACCGCTGCCGCGAGTGCATGCGCCAGCAGCAGCAGGTGTTCGACACCGCCGTCTGGTACGACTACGTGATCGCGGGCGTCATCGCCGCGCCGCTGGCGGGGGTGGCCGGCCTCCTGAGCCTGTACGTGGGCTTCCTGATCCTGTTCCTGGGGCCGCTGGCCGGCGGCGTGATCGCCGAGATCGTGCGTTGGGCCGTGCGCCGTCGCCGGAGCCGCTACCTGAGCCTGACCGCGGCCGCCGCCTTCGTCCTCGGCTGCCTGCCGCTCTTCCTGTTCCCGCTGCTCAGCGGCGCCCTCTTCGGCCTGCTGTGGCCGGCCGTCTACTGCGCCATGGGCGCCGGCACGGTCTACGCCCGCCTGCGCGGGATTTCGGTTTAGCGCGGAGGCGCGTATGCTCGCCGCCCTGGCCATCACCGACTTCGCCATCATCGATCACCTGGAACTGGAGCTGGCGCCCGGCTTCGTGGTCTTCACCGGCGAGACCGGCGCGGGCAAGTCCATCATCATCGACGCCGTCAGCGCCCTGCTCGGCGGCAAGGCCGACGGGACCATGGTGCGGGCCGGCGCAGACGTCGCCCGCATCGAAGGCGTCTTCCGGCTGGAGGGCGAGGTCCGCGCCGCCGTGGCCGCCATCCTGGCGCGCGAGGCGCTGGAGGCGGCCGACGCCGGCGAGATCACCCTGACCCGCGATCTGCGCCGGGAGGGCCGCACCACCGGCCGCATCAACGGCCAGCTGGTCAGCCTGGCGATCCTGCGCGAGGTCGGCCAGTGGCTGGTGGACGTCCACGGCCAGAGCGAGCACCTCTCGCTCCTGCGCGTCCGCGAGCACGTCTTCCTGCTGGACCGCTTTGCGGGGCTGGACGCCGACCGCGAGGCCGTGGCCGCCGTGGTGCGCGAGCTGAATGCGCTCCGGCAGGAGCTGGCTCAACTGCGGCGCGACGAGCGCGAGCGCGAGCGCCGGCTGGACATGCTCGACTTCCAGATCAACGAGATCACGTCGGCGCGCCTCAAGCCGGGCGAGGACCAGGCCCTCTTGCAGGAGCGCACCCGGCTGGCCAACGCCGAGAAACTCGCCGCGCTGGCCGACGACGCCTTGCAGGCCCTGCTGGGCGGCGACGACGAGGCCCCGTCCGCGGCGGACCTGGTGGGCCGGGCGGCCAAGGCGCTGGCCGGTTTGGCCAAAGTCGATCCGGCCCTGGAGGCCCAGCGGGGGGCCGCCCAGGCCCTGGCCGAGCAGTTCAAGGACCTGGCGCGCGAGGTGCAGCGCTACCGCGACGCGATCGAGTTTAACCCCAAGCGCCTGGACGCGGTCGAGGAGCGCCTGGAGCTGATCAGGCGCCTGCAGCGCAAATACGGCGACACCCTGGAGGCCGTGCTGGCCTTCGCCGGCAAGGCGCAGACCGAGCGCGAGGCGCTGACGCATGCCAGCGAGCGCATCAGCGCGTTGGAGGCGCGCGAGCTGGAGCTGTTGCAGCGCGTGGGCCAGCTGGGCGTCCGGCTGTCCGAGGCGCGGCGCGCGGCCAGCGAGCGCCTGAGCCGCGGGATCGAAGCCGAGCTGAACGACCTGCGCATGGAGCGCGCGCGCTTCGGCGTGGACGCGCACTGGCAGGATGATCCGGCCGGCGCGCCGGTGAACGGCCGGCGCGTGGCCTTCGACGTCACCGGCCTGGACCAGGTGGAGTTCCTGGTGGCGCCCAATGTGGGCGAGGGCCTCAAGCCGCTGGTCAAGATCGCGTCCGGCGGCGAGACGGCCCGCCTGATGCTGGCGCTGAAGGGCGTGTTGGCGCGCGCCGACCGGACGCCGACCCTGATCTTCGACGAGATCGACCAGGGCATCGGCGGGCGGGTGGGCGCGGTGGTGGGCCGCAAGCTGTGGGGGCTGGCCCGCAACCACCAGGTGTTGTGCATCACCCACCTGCCGCAGCTGGCCGGCTTCGGCGACCAACACTTCAAGGTGGAGAAACGGATCGTGGACGGGGCCGCCGAGGGCGGCCCGCGCACCGTGACGCTGGTCCGGGCGGTGACCGGCGCGGCGCGGGTGGCCGAGCTGGCGCAGATGCTGGGCGGGGCGGGCGAGAAGACGCGCGAGAGCGCCGAAGAGATTCTGGCGATGGTGCAGGCGGAGACCGCGCCGGCGGCCGGGCCGGAGCGCTGAAAGGGAGGGACCGGGATGCAAGCCTACGGGCCGGGTTTCGCCCGGGTCTACAATCAACGCTGGGCCGGGTTCGCGCGGCAGGTCGCGCCGGCCCTCTTCGATTTCTACACGCGGACCCCGCTCGGTCAGACCGAGCGCTCACTGCTGGACCTGGGATGCGGCACCGGCCAGTTGGCGCGCTATTTCCTCGAGCGCGGTTTCCGGGTCACCGGCCTGGACCTCTCGGCCGACATGCTGGAGTACGCCCGCGACAACTGCGCGGAATTCCTGGGCGCCGGGAACGCGCGCTTCGAACGCGGCGACATGACCCGCTTCTCGATGGCCGACCGCTTCGGCCTGATCGTCTCGACTTTTGACGCCGTCAACCATCTTGAGAGCTTCGACGCCCTGCGCCAGTGCCTGCGCTCGGTCTTCCCGTTGCTGCTGGACGAGGGCAAGTTCATTTTCGATCTCAATACGCGCGTCGGCCTGGCGCGCTGGAACAACATCAACGTCGACGAAAGCGACGAGGCGCTGATCATCACCCGCGGCCTCTACGATGGCCGGAGCGAGCGCGCCTGGACCAGGATCTCCGGTTTTGTGCGGGTGGGCCGCGATGTCTATCAGCGCTTTGAGGAGACCGCCTTTAACACCGTCTTCGACCTGATGGAAGTCAAGCAGGCCGTGCTGGAAGCGGGCTGGGCGTCGGTGTACTTTGCGCGGCTGGCGGACCTGGCGCTCCCGCTGGACGATCCGGAGCGCGAGGGGCGCGTGTTTGTGGTCGCCCACAAATAAAAGGCCCGCCGGGAGGCGGGCCAGGGGACGAGACAGCGCCGGGCCGTCGGTCAATCCTGGGCGCGGCGCTCGTCACGCGGATCGGACTCGTATTCGCAGCGCAGATCATCGGCCATCTCCGCTGAGGCATAGTCGCTGTCGTAAGCATAGCCGCAGGTCACACAGCGGCCGCTGATTTCCAGGCCGCCGGGGGCCGGCTTCACGCTCAGGAGCAGGCCCTGCATTTCACAATAGGGACAAAACCCAAATTCCATCGTTGATTCTCCTTCAACTGTTTACATTAGCCCAGCTTGATTAAAGACCGCTAAACGCCGGCTCAAATAACGCTCGCAAATCTGACGGTTACCCGCCGACTGGCTGTCGCCCAGGCGCTGGCGGGACCTGCCCGTAGATTATCAGGAAGCGTTCCCTCCGCCCATGCCCCGTTTGTCTTACCGCCTCCTTCCCCGGCCGGCCGCCGTGGTCCGGCCGCCGGCCGCCTAGCCCGGCGACGCCATGCTGCCCCTGGAGCGACAAAACGCGTATCGCGCCCGGTATGCCGCGCAACGGCCCGGCTGGCGGGCCAGCGGCGACGAGTTTGAGGCCCGGCTGCGGCGCTGGCTGCGCCCGGACAGCCGCGTGCTGGACGTCGGGTGCGGGCGCGGCGGCGTGATGGAATTGTTCTGGCAGACGGTGGCCCTGGCGACCGGCGTGGATGCGGATCCGGCCTCTTTGCGCGAGCAGCGCACGGGGATGCCCGTCGCCTGCGGCCTGGCCGGGGCCTTGCCGTTCGCCGGCGCCAGCTTCGACCTGGTGTTGGGGCTGTGGCTGCTCGAGCATCTGGAGCGCCCCTCTGAAGCCCTGCTCGAAATTCGCCGCGTCCTCCGCCCCGGCGGGCGGTTTCTGTTCCTGACGCCGAACGCGCGGCACCCATTGCTGTGGGCCAACCGGCTTGGCCAGTGGCTGCCCGCGCTGCAGCGGCGGCTGGTGCCGGCCCTGTATGGCCGCGCGGAGGCCGATACTTTCCGGGTCCACTACCAGGCCAACACCCCGGCCCGGCTGCGGCAGCTGGCGGGGGCGTGCGGGTTCCAGGTGGACCGGTTGGATGTCATCGCCGATCCGTCCTACCTGGCTTTCAACGAGGCGCTTTTCCGCCTGAGCACAGCCCTGGAAGCCGTCCTGCCGCCGGATTGGGGTGTGCATCTGCTCGGCGACTGGGTGCGAGCGCCGGACTGAACGGCGCGCCGGACTGAACGGCGCGCCAACCAGCCCTGGCTCAGAATGGCCCCGGTCTGCTGTAGAATTGCCTCGGAGTTCTGAGGCCTGAGCCGGTATGACTCACTGCGTCAACTGCGGTTTCGACAACCCGCCCGCGATGCGCTTCTGCGGCCAGTGCGGCGCCCGCCTGGGCGAAGCGGCGCCGGGCGCGCCGTCGGCGGCCGAATTCTCGCCGCAACGGTTCGGCGTGATGATGGGCAGCGACCTGCTGGAACGCTTTCGGCGCGCCGGCCTGGAGGCCGCCGGCCAGCGCCGGAGCGTGACGGTGCTGTTCGTCGACATCAGCGGCTACACCGCCCTCTCCGGCCAACTCGAAGACGAAGATCTGTACACCCTGATCCAGGAGACGCTCGGCGCCCTGGCGCGCGCCGTCTACAAATACGACGGCGTGGTGGACAAGTTCACGGGCGATGGCCTGATGGCGTTGTTCGGGGCGCCGATCGCGCATGAGAACCACCCGGAGCTGGCGGTGCGCGCGGCGCTGGACATGCAGGCAGAGGTGGCGCGCCTGAACGGCGACGTCCGTCGCCGTTTCGGCATCGAGCTGCAGTTGCACGTCGGCCTGCACGCCGGGCCGGTCGTCGTCGGCGGCGTCGGCTCGGACATGCTGATGAACTACACCGCCGTCGGCGACACCGTGAATCTGGCGCGCCGCCTGGAGGAGGCCGCGGCCCGCGGCACGATCGTGGTCAGCGAGGCCGTCTACCAGCAGACCCGGGCCCTGATCGACTACGCGCCGACCCCGCCCCTGGCGCTTAAGGGCTACCTCCAGCCGGTCACCGGCTACCGCGTCCTGGGTCTCCGCGAGGCGCCGGGCGCGACGCGCGGCCTGGAAGGGTTGCAGGCGCCGTTGATCGGGCGCGACGCGGAGTTCAACCGGCTGAAGAAGGCCGTCACGGCGCTGGTCACGCAGCAGTTGGGACAGTTCATCGTCGTTACGGGCGAAGGCGGCATCGGCAAGAGCCGGCTGACGCAGGAACTCAAAACCCTGATGCCCGCCGCCGCCGTCCGCGTGGTGGAGGGGCAGAGCCTGACCTACCGCCGGACGGTCTCGTACTGGACCATGCTGGATGCCTTTCGGCATTATCTGGGCGGGACGGCCGAGACGCCGGACGCCTCGCTGCAGGCCGTGCTGGCCCGGCGCGTCGAGGAGGTGCTCGGCCCGGCCGGGCAGGACGCGCTGCCGTTCCTGGAGCTATGGTTGTCGCTGCGCCCGTCCGATCCGGTGGCGGCCGAACGCCTGCGCTTCCTGGACGCCGACCGCCTGCGCCAACAGACTTTTCTGGCGGTGCGCGACCTGCTCACCGCCGAGGCCCGCCGACGCCCGGTCTGGCTGATCCTGGAAGACCTGCACTGGGCCGACGACGCCTCGCTGGACCTGCTGCGTTTTTTGCTGGAGTCGGTCCCCCATAGCCCGCTCCTGATTTATGCGATCACCCGCTCCCTGGCCGGACACGCGCTGGGGCGGCTGACGGCGCGGGCCCGTGAGCTGCTGAGCGACCGCTATGTCGAAATCAAACTGGACAGCCTCTCCCCGGACCAGAGCGAGCGCCTGATCTTCCAGCTTCTGCCGCTGGCGGATTTCCCCGAGGCCTGGCTGGACGCCATCCTGCAGCGCGCCGCCGGCATCCCCTATTATCTGGAGGAGATTCTCAGGATGCTGATCGACCAGGGGGTGGTGCGGCGCGAAGCGGATCGCTGGCAGCTGGCGCCCGGTTTTGATCCACAGGCGCTGGCCGTGCCGGAAACGTTGCAGGCGCTGATCCTGGCGCGGTTTGACCGTCTGGACCAGCTGGAGCGGCGCGTGCTCCAGGCCGCCTCAGTCATCGGCCGCCAGTTCAGCCTGCCGCTCATGGCCGCCGTGCTGGCGCCGGAGCCGGAGGCGGAGCTGCGCCGCGCCCTGGACCGGCTGGTGGAGCGCGAGTTCATCGTGCCGCACCCGGGCCGGGACGAGTACAGCTTTAAGCATGTCCTCGTCTCCGACGCGATCTACAGCACGCTGCTGCGCCGCAATCAAAGCGAGCTGCACGGCCGGGTAGGGGAGGCGCTGGAGACGCTTCAGCCCGGACAGATCGATCAGAATATCGAACTCCTGGCCCGCCACTATGCCTTCAGTCCGCGGCTGGACCGGGCCCTGCATTACCTGATCCTGGCGGGCCAGAAGGCGGCCCAGGCTTACCTCAACGAGCAGGCCCGCCAAGACTACGAGCAGGCGCTGGCGCTGCTGCCGCAGGTTGAGCACACGGTCGAACAGGCGCTCCAGGTGAACATGGGGTTGGGCGACGTCCTGGTGTTCGCCGGCGAATACGCCACCGCACGGGTGCAGTATCAGGCGGCGCTGGACACCATCCCGCTCACGCAAGCGGCGGCGTATGCGCCGGTGCGCAGCGACTTGTTCCGCCGGCTGGGCGTCGCGCATCTCCGGCAGAGCAACTATGATGAAGCTCTCCAGGCCTTTCAGGCCGCGCGTGAGGCGCTGGCGCAGGCTCCGGCCGGCAACCCGGTGGCGCTGGCGCGCATTTTGAGCGACGTTGGCCGGACCCATTTTGAACGCGGCGACCTGGACGCTGCCCAGGCGGCTGTGAAAGAAGGGCTGGCGTTGGTCGAAAACACGGCGGCGCTGGACGTCATCTCGTCGCTGTACAACCGCCTGGGCGCGGTGGCGTACACGCGCGGCGATTGGGCCGTGGCCGCCGACTGCGTCCGCCAGAGCGTCGACATCCGGGAGCGCATCGGCGACCGGGCCGGCGTCGCCAGTTCGCTCGCCAACCTGGGATTGCTGGACATTGCGCTCGGAGACCTGGACAACGCCCTGGAGCACCTGCGGCGCAGCCTGGAACTTAAAGCTCAGCTGGGGGATGTGCAGGGCATGGGGGTGGTGCAGTGTAACCTGGGTTATCTGTATATCAACCGCGGCGAATTGGAGGCGGCGTCTGAGATTCTGCACGAAGCAGAACGGACGGCACAGCAACTGGGCATCTCGTATCTGATTGTGCAAAGCCAGCGCTTGTTGGGGGCGTTCCTTGTTGCCTCGCAGCGCTGGGACGAAGCTCTGCAGACATTGGAGGAGTGCGTGCAGCGGGCCGGTGAGAGCGGGGCGCAGGATCAGCTGGCGGATGTGTATCGCCTGCTGGGGGAGGCCTGGCTGGGTGCCGGCAATGTGGAGGCGGCGCGGGAATGGGCCGCTAAGGCCATGCGACAGATGAAAGGCACGCACGTCCTCGGGCCGACGGAGGAGCGCGGCACCCTGTTGCGCCTGCTGGGGGCCGTGGCCATTGAGCGGAAGGAGTGGCGCGCTGCCGACAGTTATTTGCAGGAGAGCCTGGAAATGTTCCGCAGCCTGCGTAACCGGCTGGGAGAGGGCCGGGCCGTGTTTCAGCTTGGCTGCCTGGCGCAAGCCCAGGCCGACTCGAGCAGAGCTCACAGCTTCTTCCAGGAGGCCCGCTCGATTTTTCAGGGCATGGGCGCCAAGCTGGACCTGGCGGCAACCAATAGGAGACTGGGAGAGCTGGAGCGTTCCGCCTGATACGACCCCCCGATTGCTCTCACGCTGCGCATGCCGAAAGGAAACTAATTTAGCATAAAGAGGCCGCCGCAGACACTGCGGCGGCCTCTGGTAGTGCCACGAATGCTAAGCTCGTTTTATTCGTCCTGGATCCAGCTCAGATTGACGGAAGTGTCAGTACTCACTGAGTTGTCGGCCCACACGCCGCCATCGGCCCACACACCGCCATCGGCCCACACGCCGCCATCGGCCCACACACCGCCATCGGCCCACACGCCGCCATCG
>DAOUAB010000013.1:0-47458 GCA_034434015.1 Anaerolineales bacterium | reverse complement strand
CCCCGGCCGATGGAGCAACTGGCGGAGGCGCTGACGGAGGCCGACGTCCTCATTGCCTCCACCGCCGCCCCACAGGTCCTGGTCACGCCGTCCCTGCTCGCGGCCCTGCCGCCTCGGGCCGAGCGGCCGCTGGTCGTCATTGATATCGCCGTGCCCCGCAACGTGGACCCCGCCGTGGCCAGGCTCCCCGGCCTGCACTACTTCGACATCGACGCCCTGCACGGCCGGCTCAACGGCGCGCTGGCGAAGCGCGCGCAGGCAGCGCGCCGCGCGGAGACGATTGTGGCCGAGGAGGCCGCCGCGTTCGAGGTCTGGCGGCGCGGCCAGGCGATCACGCCGTTGCTGGCCGAACTGCGCGCCAAGGCCGAGCACATCCGGCGCGCCGAAGTGGCCAAGACCCTGCGCCGCTGGCCGGACCTGGACGAGGCGGAACGCTGCCGCATCGAGCACTTAAGCGAAGCGCTCGTCAACAAACTGCTGCACGCCCCCACCCTGCGCCTGCGGGCTGAAGCCGCGCACGGCCAGGCGGCCGAATACGCCGCCGTCGTCCGGCAGTTGTTTGCCCTGCAGGAATGATCTCCGCCATGACCGCAACACCTGAAGCCCCGGCCGCCATCCGCCCGGGCGTTATTACCCTCGGTACACGCGGCTCGGCGCTGGCCCGCTGGCAGACGGAGTGGGTGGCCGAATGCCTGCGCCGCGCCTGGCCCGGCCTGGAAATCCGCACGCAGTTGTTCACCACCGTCGGCGACCGCGTCCTGGATAAGCCGCTGCCCGAAATCGGGGGCAAGGGCCTGTTCACCGAGGAACTGGAAAACGCCCTGCGCGCCGGCCTTATCGACCTGGCCGTGCACTCACTCAAGGACCTGCCCATCGCCGAGGCCGCCGGCCTGGCCCTGGGCGCGATCCCGGCCCGCGCCGACGCCCGCGATGCGCTGATCGCGCGCGCGGGCCTGACCCTGGAGGCCTTGCCGGCCGGCGCACGGGTGGGCACCTCCAGCCTGCGACGCGCGGCCCAGCTGCTGGCGCGCCGCCCGGACCTGACCCTGCTGCCGCTGCGCGGCAATGTGGACACGCGCGTGCGCAAGGCCCTGTCCGGCGATTACGACGCCATCGTGCTGGCTGCGGCCGGTGTAGAACGGCTGGATTTAGCCAGCCACGTCACGGAATATCTGCCGCTGGACGTGATGCTGCCGGCGCCCGGCCAGGCGGCGCTGGCGGTGCAGTGTCGCGCGGCTGATGCGCGCGTGCGCGATCTGTTGCGCCCCCTGGACGACGCCGCGACGCGGGCGGCGGTGACGGCCGAGCGGGCCTTCCTGCAGGCGCTGGGCGGCGGCTGTTCCGCGCCGGTGGCCGCGTATGCCCGGCCCAGCGCCGACAGCCAGCTCCATCTGGACGGTCTGGTCGCCGCGCCGGACGGCCGGCGCGTGATCCGCATGTCCGGCGCGGGCGCGGACCCGGCGGCGCTCGGGGCGTGGCTGGCGGCCGAGGCCCGGGCGCAGGGCGCGGAGGCGCTGCTGACATGAGCGTTCTGGCCGGGAAGCGCATCCTGGTGACGCGCCCGCGCGCGCAGGCCGCGGGCCTGAGCGACCGGCTGGCGGCGCTCGGCGCCGAGCCGATCCTGTTTCCGACGATCGAGATTGGGCCGGTGGACGATTACAGCGCGCTGGACGCCGCCCTCAGCCGCCTGGAACGCTATCACTGGTTGATCTTCACCAGCGTCAACGGCGTGGCCGCGTTTTGGGACCGCTGGGGACGCGCCGGCCCAGCCGACCGGCCGCTGCCCGAAGAACTTCAGGTCGCCGCCATCGGCCCGGCCACGGCCGCGGCCCTGGAACGCCATGGGGTGCGGCCGGCCCTCATCCCGGACGAGTACGTGGCCGAGGCGATCCTGGCTCAGATCGGGCCGGTGGAGGGCCGCTGGATCCTGCTCCCGCGCGCCGACCTGGCCCGCGAAGTGCTGGCCGACGAATTGGGCCGGCGCGGCGCCAACGTGCACGAGATCGCCGTCTACCGCACCCTGCCGGCCGCCCCCGACCCGGCCGGGCTGGCCGCGCTCCGCCGCGGCGTGGACGCGCTCACCTTCACCAGTTCGTCGACTGTCCGCAATTTTGTGGCGCTGGCCGGGCGCGCGACCGGCGGCGCGCGCGTCGCCTGCATCGGCCCGATCACGGCGCGGACCGCCCGCGAGCTGGGCCTGCCCGTGCACATCGTCGCCCATCCATACACGTCCGAGGGGTTAGTCGCGGCCCTGGTCGAGCATTTCAGCACGCCCGGCGCGCCGGAGGAGCATTGATGATCACTCACACGCTGAGCGCGCCGGCCGTGCTGGCCGGCGCCCAAACGCCCCGCCCCGCCCCACTGGCCCAGCGGCCGCGCCGGCTGCGCCTCAACCCCGCGCTGCGCGCCATGGTGCGCGAGACACAGCTGGCGGCCGACGACTTCATCTATCCGCTCTTCGTCACCCACGGCCGGAAAGTCCAGCGTGAGATCAGCTCGATGCCGGGCGTCTTCCAGTGGTCGCCGGATCAGCTGGCGCGCGAGGCCGAAGCCATCGCGCAACTCGGGATCCCGGCCGTGATCCTGTTCGGCATCCCGCAGCACAAAGACTCGCTCGGGCGCGAGAACTTCGCCCCGGACGGCGTCATCCAGCAGGCGGTGCGCGTCATCAAGGACGCGGCGCCGGACCTGGTGGTCGTCACCGACGTCTGCCTGTGCGAGTACACGGACCACGGGCACTGCGGCCTGCTCAATATCGGTGGCGCAGAGCGGCCTCAGCCGCATCTCCCGGAGGGCTACGTCCTCAACGACGAGACCCTGCCGATCCTGGCGCAGACGGCGGTGGCGCAGGCCGAGGCCGGCGCCGACATCGTCGCGCCGTCGGGCATGATCGACGGCATGGTGGCCGCCATCCGCGCCGTGCTGGACGCGGCCGGCTTCGCGCACCTGCCGATCCTGTCCTACGCGGTCAAGTACGCCTCGGGCCTGTACGGCCCGTTCCGCGAGGCGGCCGAGGGCGCGCCGAAGTTCGGCGATCGCAAATCCCATCAAATGGACCCGGCCAACGCGCGCGAAGCCCTGCGCGAGGCCGCGCTGGACGTGGCCGAGGGCGCGGACATGCTCATGGTCAAACCGGCGCTGCCGTACCTGGACATCCTCCGCCAGACGCGCGACCGCTTCCCGGAACTGCCCCTGGCGGCCTACAACGTCAGCGGCGAGTATGCCATGGTCAAGGCCGCCGCCCGCAACGGCTGGATTGACGAGGAACGCGTGACGCTGGAAGTGCTCACCAGCATCAAGCGCGCCGGCGCCGACCTGATCATCACCTATCACGCCAAGGAGGCCGCGCGATGGCTGAAGTAACCCCCGCCGCCGAGGCGCGCGCTCACGCGCCGCTGACGGGCCGCGCCGCGACTGAACGGCAACTGCATGACCGGCACATGGTCGAGGCCGACTTCGACCTAGCGCCGTTCACCATCGCCTGGGAGGTCACACGCGCCTGCGCCTTCGCCTGCGTGCACTGCCGGGCGGACGCCCAGCACACCCGCGACCCCAACGAACTGACGACCGGGGAGGGTCTGCGTCTGCTGGACCGCTTCAAGGCGTTTGGCGGCCCGGACCATCCGGGGCCGATTGTGGTCTTCACCGGCGGCGACCCGATGATGCGCCGCGACCTGTTCGACCTGATCCGCCACGCCACCGACCTGGGCCTGCGCGCCTCGCTCACCCCCACAGCCACCGCCCTGCCCACCGTCGAGCGGCTCCGGCAGGCGATGGAGGCCGGCGTGCGCCGCATCGCGCTCAGCCTGGATGCGCCCGCGCCCGAAATCCACGACGCCTTCCGGCAGGTGCCCGGCTCCTGGGCGCGCACCATGCAGATCCTGCGCAACGCCCAGGCGGTCGGCCTGAGCGCCCAGATCAACACCACCGTCACCCGCCACAACCTGGACCGTCTGCCGGAGATGGTGCAGTTCGTCAAAGAGGTGGGCGCCGTGCAGTGGAGCGTCTTCTTCCTGGTGCCCACCGGGCGCGGCCAGATCAGGGATATGATCACGCCGGAGGAGCACGAGCGCGTCTTCCACTGGCTGTACGACCTCTCGCAGGCGGGGAGCTTCGATATCAAGGCCACGGCCGCGCCCATGTACCGGCGCGTGGCCATCGAGCGCAAACGCGCGGACCTCACCCCCTGCCCCGGCCTGACGCCCCCCCCTCCCGCCTCTCCTGACGAGAAGCGCCAGGAGGGGCGGGAGGGGCCGGGGGTGGGGGGTGAGGTCGCCTTCCAGGGCGCCGGCTTCCAGTACGCCGACGGCCTGAACCGGTCGGTGAAGGGCGTCAACGACGGGCGCGGTTTCCTGTTCATCTCGCACGTCGGCGAGATTATGCCCTCCGGCTTCCTGCCCATCGCGGCCGGCAACGTGCGCGAGGTGGACGTGGTCGAAACTTACCGCCATCATCCGCTCTTCACGGCCCTGCGCGATCCCGCCCGGCTCAAAGGCAAGTGCGGGCGCTGCGAGTACCGCGTGGTCTGCGGCGGCCAGCGCGGCCGGGCTTTCGCGCTCACCGGCGATTATCTCGAGACCGATCCGGCCTGCCTGTACGAGCCCAACTGAAGGAAGCATGCCCGAAGAAACTCCCCGCAGCCTGAATCATTTCGCGCTCTTTAGCTTCACGGACGCCTACTGGCCGCTCACGCCCGAGGCCCGCGCCGCCTTCCACCGCGACTGGCTGGCCGGCCTGCGCGCCGCCGCCCGCCAGCTGGACATCTACCAGGTCTTCCCGGCCGAAAGCGGGGCGGACGTGCTGGTCTGGAGCGCCCTGCCGGCCGACGATCCCGGCGCGGCCGCGCGCTTCTTCGAGGGCTTCGCGCGCGCTACCAACCCCTTTCGCGCCTATCTGCGCGCTGTGACGACGCTGTGGGGTTACACGCGCCCGTCGCAGTACACCCGGACGCGCTCCACGCAGGAGATCGACCCGTTTGCGGAGAGGCGCCAGCCCTACCTGGTGATGTACCCGTTCGTCAAGACGACCGAGTGGTATCTGATGAGCCGTGAGGCGCGTCAGGGGATGATGAACGAGCACATCCGCGTCGGCAAGCAGTATGAGGACATCACCCAGCTCCTGTTGTACTCCTCCGGCGTGCAGGACCAGGAGTTCGTGGTGGTGTACGAGACCGCCGACCTGGGGCGCTTCTCGGACCTGGTGAGCGAGCTGCGCTCCACCGAGGCCCGCCGCTACACCCTGCGCGACACGCCCCTGCACACGGCCATCTATCACCCGGCCGAGGAGACCCTGGCCCTATGGCGCTGACCGATGCCCGCTTCCTGAAAGCCTGCCGGCGCGAGCCGGTGGACGCCACGCCGGTCTGGTTCATGCGCCAGGCCGGCCGCTATCTGCCCGAGTACCGGGCCATCCGCGCCCGGCACACGATGCTGGAGGCCATCAACACGCCCGCCCTCGCGGCCGAGATCACGCTGCAGCCGCTGGCGCGCTTCCCGCTCGACGCCGCCATCATCTTCTCGGACATCCTTCTGCCCCTGATCGGCATGGGCCTGAAGCTCGACTTCGTAGCCGGCGAAGGGCCGCAGATCGAGAACCCGCTGCGCGCGCCGGCCGACATTGACCGGCTGGGCGCGCCGCCGGCCGAGGTCACCGTGCCCAACACGCTGGCGGCCATCCGGCTGGCCGCGGCCGAGCTGACGCCGCGCGGCATTCCCCTGATCGGCTTCGCGGGCGCGCCCTTCACGCTGGCCAGCTACGCCATCGAGGGCGGCGGCTCCAAAAGCTACGCGCGCACCAAGGCCCTGATGTACACGGAACCGGCGGCCTGGACACGGCTGATGACCAAGCTGGTCACCGTGGTGGGCGACGTCCTGTTGCAGCAGGCGCAGGCCGGCGCCGCCGCCCTGCAGGTCTTCGATTCATGGGTCGGCACGCTCGGCGTGGAGGACTACGTCCGCTACGTCCAGCCGCACAACCGCCAGCTCTACCAGAAACTGGCCGCAGCCGGCGCGCCCGTCATCAACTTCAGCACCGGCGCCGGCGCTTATCTGGAGGAGGTCGCGGCCTGCGGCGGTGACGTGGTCGGCGTGGACTGGCGCCTGCCCCTGGACCGGGCCTGGGAGAAGATCGGGCTGGAGCGCGCCATCCAGGGCAACCTGGAGCCGGCCGCGCTGCTGGCCCCGTGGCGCGAGCTTAAGCCGCGCGTCGCGAATATCCTGCGCCGCGCCGGCGGCCGGCCCGGCCACATCTTCAACCTCGGCCACGGCCTGCTGCCCGAGACACCCGTCGAGAACGTGCGCGCGGTGGCGGACTTCGTCCACGAGCAGACTGTGCGAGCGCCGGCATGAGCGCCCCAATCGGCGTGCTGTGCATGGCCTACGGCGGGCCGGGCTCGCTGGCGGACCTGCCCGGCTACCTGGCCGACATCCGCGCCGGCCGGCCGACGCCGCCGGCCGTGCTGGCCGAGATCACCGAGAACTACCGCCTGATCGGCGGGCGCTCGCCGCTGCTGGCGATCACGCGCCGGCAGGCGGCGGCCCTGGAGGCGCGGCTGAACCCGCCCGGCCGGCCGGCGCTTTTCCGGCTCTACATCGGCATGCGCCATTGGGCGCCGTGGATCGAGGAGACCGTGCACGACATGCTGGCCGACGGGATCACGCGCGCCGTCAGCCTCGTGCTGGCCCCGCATTACAGCCGGCTCAGCATCGCCAAGTATCAGGAGCGCATCGCGGCCGGCCTGGACCTCTACCGCGGCGTCATCGAGTTCGTACACGTCCAGAGCTACCACACCGCAGCCGGCTATCTGACAGCGCTGGCCGACCGGGTGGCGCAGGGCCTGGCGCGCTGGCCGGCCGACGAGCGCGATCGCGTGCACGTGGTTTTCAGCGCCCACAGCCTGCCGGAGCGCATCCTGAAGATGGGCGACCCGTACGACACGCAGTTGCGCGCCACGGCGCAGCGCGTGGCGGAACGCGCCGGCCTGTCGGAGACGCGCTGGTCCTGGAGCTACCAGTCGGCCGGGCGCACCCCGGAGCCGTGGCTGGGGCCGCAGCTCCCCGAACACCTGCGCGCGCTGCGCGCGCGCGGCGTCCGCGACGTGGTCAGCGTGCCGGTCGGGTTCCTGGCCGACCATGTCGAGATCCTCTTCGACATCGACATCCAGGCCCAGGCGGTCGCGCGCGATCTGGGTCTGCGGCTGGAGCGCCCGCCGGCCCTCAACGACGACCCGCGCCTGATCGCGGCCCTGGCCGAGGTGGTGCGCGCCCACGCCGCGCCGTGGCTGAAGGCAAAGGCATCGGCATGAACACTCGTCACCAGCACCTGGACACCTCCGGCATCCAGGCCGGCCGCGCGCCACGCGTCGTCATCGTCGGCGGGGGCATCGCGGGCCTGGCCGCCGCCTATCGCCTGAAGAAACTTCTGGACGCCGCGCCTCAGCCCGTGCCCCTCATACTGCTGGAGAGTGACGACCGGCTGGGCGGCAAGATTCTCACCGAGCGCGTGGACGGCTTCGTCATCGAGGGCGGACCGGACACCTTCCTGGCCTACAAGCCGCGCGGCGTGGGGCTGTGCCGCGAGTTGGGCCTGGGCGACCGCCTGCACGGGACCAACGAGAAAATCCGGCGCACGTACGTGATGCGCGCCGGCCGGCTGCACACATTGCCGGAAGGCCTCACCGGCCTGATCCCGTCGCGCTTCGGGCCGATGGCGCTCACCGACCTGATCTCGCCCTGGGGCAAGCTGCGTATGGGCTGGGAGTATTTCGTCCCGCCGCGCCGGGACGAAGCGGATGAGTCGCTGGCCGAGTTCGTGGAGCGCCGGCTGGGGCGCGAGGTGTATGACCGGCTGATCGAGCCGCTGCTGAGCGGCATCTACGCCGGCGACGGCGCGCAGCTCAGCCTGGGCGCCACCTTCCCCCAGTTGCGCCAGGCCGAGCAGCAGAACGGAAGTCTGGTGAAAAGCATGCTGGCCGCCAGACGAAGCGCCGCAGCCGCCTCCAACGGCGCGCCGCGTCCGTCGGGCGCGCGCTCGGCGTTCCTCACCCCGCGCGCCGGCCTGGCCGAGATCGTCGAGGCCCTGGAAGCGCAGCTGGCGCCGGTGGAAGTGCGCCGGCGCGCCACGGTCGCCGGCCTGCGGCCCGAACCGGGCGGTTACCGCCTGCGCCTGGCCTCCGGGGAGACGCTGTGGGCGGAGGCCGTGATCCTGGCGACGCCGGGGTTCGTCACCGCCGAGCTGGTGGCCGGGTTCGAGCCGGAGATGGCCCAGGCCCTGCGCGGCATCCCGTACACGTCCACGGCCACGGTCAGCCTGGCGTATCCGCTGAGCGCTATCCCGCGCCCGCTGGACGGCTACGGCTACGTCATCCCCAAGGCCGAGGGCCGCGCGATCCTGGCCTGCACCTGGACCTCGACCAAGTTCCCGCACCGCGCGCCGGAGGGGTATGGCCTGATCCGGGCCTTCATCGGCCGCGCCGGCGCCGACGACGTGGTGGCGCGCCCCGACACCGACCTGCTGGCGCTGGCCCAGGCCGAGGTCCGCGAGGTGCTGGGCGTCACCGCCGCGCCGACGCTCAGCCGCGTCTTCCGCTGGCCGCAGGCCATGCCGCAGTACACGCTCGGCCACCTGGACCGCGTGCGGACCGTCGAACGCTGTCTGGCCGGCCGGCCCGGCCTGTGGGTGGCCGGCAACGCCTATTCCGGCATCGGCCTGCCGGACTGCATCGCCTCCGGCGAAAAGGCGGCCGAGGCGGCCGGGGCATATCTGCGCGCGCTGGCCCCGGCCGCGAGACCTATGCCGGGCTGACACGTTAATCTGAATATAGGCGCTATCGCCTCGGCCTGTCGTTTCAGGATAATGCCTTGTCTTCACCCGTGACCCTGGCCCAGGCGCAAGAAGCGGCCCAGCGCGGCGATTGGCGTCGGGCCTACGCGCTGTGCGTCCAACTTGCCGCCGCCGACCCAGCCAACAAACAGGCCCGGCTGTGTCTCGCCAGCGCAGCAGAGACGCCGGAGGCCGCTATTGCCGCGTTCAGCGAGGCGCTCAACCTGAACCCCGCCGACCCCACCGCCCGGCAAGGCCTGTATGTAGCCATGCAGGGTCTTCTCCGCCAGGATGCCTTCCTGGCATACCAGGGGGAGACCCAGACCGCCTACCGTATCAGCACCAAACGGGGTTTTCAGTTTGCCCATCCCAAGGATCGGGCCGCGCCTGAGCTGTTCCCGCCGGCGGAGCCGGCGCCCACTCATCCGGCGCAGCGCTGGCTGGCCTGGGCCCTGATCGGGTTGGTCCCGGCCGGCGTAGGGGCCGTGCTGTGTGCGCCCGTGGCCGCCGTCGCCGCGCTCAGACTCCGCCGCCATCCCCGCCCAGAGGTCCGCGCGCGCCAGGGTCATTCTAGGCCTGGCAGTTGCCGCCGGACTGATTGGGGCCATGCTCGCCGGGCTGCTCATCCTGCACCTCGGATAACGCCGCCATGCTTGCGCGCGCTCGTCCTGGCCCTGCTCTGGTTGATTTTCAGCGCCGTGATCACCCTGCTGCGCGGCGCCCGGCTGCGCCGCGGCAGCGCCGGGCGCTCGGCCGTCTGGCTGGCGGCCGTGATCCTGGCCGGCGACCTGTGGGCGCTGCTGACGTTTGGCCGGCCCGGTGAAATCGCGGTCCTGAGTGCGGTGGCCTGGCTGCACGGGCTGGGGTGGAGCCGCCGGCTGCCCCACTGGAACGGTCTCGGTCAGGCGACGTGGAGTTTCAGCATGCTGGCGGCCCTGCTCTATCTGGCCTACAGCTTCGCGGTGATGGCCTTCACGCCCCTGCACCCGCTGGGCTTCGTTTTATCGTGCGCCCTGTTCCTGACGGAAGCGCTGGCGCTGGGCCTGTCGCTCTCGTTCACGTATGAAACGCTGGAGGCGGGCGCCCGCTGGCGCTGGCCGCATCGGTACGCGCCGGCCAGACCGATCCCGGCCTTTGCGCCGAAAGTGTCGCTCCACGTGCCGTCCTACAACGAGCCGCCGGAGGTGCTGACCGCCACCCTGCGCGCCCTGGCCCAACTCGATTACTCCAACTTTGAAGTCCTGCTGGTGGATAACAACACCCCCGACGAGGCGACCTGGCGACCCCTGGAAGCCCTGTGCCAGCAATTGGGCCCGCACTTCAAGTGCCTGCACCTGGACCGCTGGCCGGGTTACAAATCGGGCGCGCTCAACTTCGCGCTGACCCAGACCGCCCCGGACGCCGAGATCATCGGCATTATTGACGCCGACTACCTGGTGCGGCCGGAGTTCCTGCGCGACACCGTTCCCTATTTCTCCAACCCGCGGGTAGCCTTCCTGCAGACCCCGCAGGATTACCGCGAGCACGAGGGCAACGCGTATCTTGAGGCCTGCTACGACGCTTACAAATACTTAGACCCTATTCAAAATAAGCCCGCGATGCCGCAGAACTGCTGCAAAACAAGGCGTTTCCGTAGCTGAGTGCCTTATTCTGAATAGAGTCTCTTCTTTGAAGTCTCCATGCCCGTGCGCAACGAGCATAACGCCATCATCTTTGGCGGGACCATGGGCCTGATCCGCAGGTCCGTGCTGGGCGAAATCGGCGGCTGGGACGAGTGGTGCATCACCGAGGACGCCGAGGCCAGCCTGCGCATCCTGAAGCGCGGCTACCGGTCAATCTATCTGCACCAGACCTACGGGCGCGGCCTTATGCCCCTGAACTTCGAAGGCCTGAAGAAGCAGCGCTTTCGCTGGTGTTTCGGCGGCATCCAGATACTGCGCAAGCACTGGGAGGCGCTGATGCCCTGGGCGCGCTGGAGCGACCCGGAGAACCGGCTGACCCCGGCCCAGCAGTATTTCTACCTGGCCGGCGGCGTGCAGTGGTACAACGAACTGCTGATGCTGGTCTTCACGGCCCTGCTGGCGCTCGGCGGGCTGACCACCATCCTGGGCGTCGGCCTGACCGTGCGCCCGCTGGAAGGCGCTCTGATCGCCGTGCCGCTGGTCTTCCTTGTGCTCGGACTCTGGCGCTTCGGGTGGGCGTTGCGCCACGCGTTACAGGTCGGCTGGGGGCGGGCCCTGCGGGCGATGGGCAGCTTCTTCAGCCTGAGCTGGGTGGTGGCCCTGGGCAGCGTGCAGGGCCTGATCCAGCCGCGCGGTGTTTTTCTGCGGACGCCGAAGGCCAAATCTCGGTCCAGCTGGGTGCGGGCCCTGCGGGTGACGCAGTGGGAGACCGGCATCGGAGCAGTCTGCGCCAGGATCGGCCTGGCCTTAATCGTCACCCACCCGGCCTGGACGACGGCGGTGGCGGCGCTGCTGCTGGTCTGGCAGGCCGGCTTCTACCTGGCGGCCCCGGCCTACAGCCTGATGAGCGTGCGCGGCGAGGCGCAGCCGGCGCCGCTGACCAGCCGGGGCGACATCCAGGGGCGCCTCATCACCGAAGCCCGCGCCGGCCGCTGGGCGCTCGCCCTGGTCGCGCTCCTCCTGATCGGATACGGCCTGCTGCGGAGTCTGCCCGAGCCGGCCGAGGTTCCGGGCTATGCCCGCCTGCAGCCGGCGGCGGTCCAGCCGCAGGAGTTGGTCGGCCTGCCCGCCCGTCCCACCGCCACGCGCCTGCCCCGGCTGTCGCCCACCGCGGCCCCGGCCAGCGCCACCCTGCCGCCCACGCTGATGCCGCCGGCCGCCAGCTCCGTCGCGCCAGTCATCGCCCCAGCCACGGTCACCCCGCCGCCCGCGCCGTCCCCGACCGAGACGCCGGCGCCCGCCCAACCGCCTGCGGAGACTCTTGCGCCAGCGCTCACCTCGACCTCACCCTCACCGCCATCACCCTCGCCGGAATCGATCCAGCCGCCCGAGCCGACCGCGACCGAGACGCCGGCGCCCACGCCGACGCCGCCCACGCCACCCGTCCCAACCCAGGCCCCTGCCCAGCCGACGCTGCCGTCTCAGGCGCCCACCCAGCGGCCCGCGCCGACCCAGGTCTTCACCCCGCCGTCGCCGCCGACGCCGTCGTCACCTGAGCCGCCCGTGCCGACCGGGATCCCCACCCAGCCGTCGCCACCGACGCAGGTCCCGCCCCAACCACCCATCCCGACCCCGCCGGCGCGGCCCGGTTAATCGTGGACGCGGCGGATGTCCCCGACCTATCCCGATGACAGGAAAACGCCATGCTCAACATTTCGCACTCTGCCCGACTCTTTGCCGAAGCCCAAACGCTCCTGCCCGGCGGCGTGGATTCGCCGGTGCGCGCCTTCCGCGCCGTGGGCGGCCAGCCGTTGTTCATCGATCGAGGCGAAGGCCCTTATCTCGTGGATGTCGATGGCAATCGTTTCGTGGATTACGTGCTGTCGTGGGGGCCGCTGATCCTGGGCCATGCCCACCCGGCTGTTGTGCCGGCCATCGCGGAGGCAGCCGCACGCGGCACCAGTTTCGGCGCGCCCAGCCCGCTGGAAATAGAGCTGGCCCGCCTCATTCAACAGGCCATGCCGGCCCTGGAAATGCTGCGCTTCGTTAACTCCGGCACGGAGGCCACGATGAGCGCCCTGCGGCTGGCGCGGGCCTTCACGGGCCGGCACAAGATCATCAAGTTTGAAGGCTGCTACCACGGCCACGCAGACCTGCTGCTCGTCCAGGCCGGCTCGGGCGTGGCCACGCTCGGCCTGCCGGATTCGCCCGGCGTGCCGCCCGCCACGGCGGCGGATACGCTCGTCGCGCCGTTCAACGACCTGGCCGCCGTCGAGCGCCTCTTTGAGCGCTTCCCGGCCGAGATCGCGGCCGTCATCGTGGAGCCAGTGGCCGGCAATATGGGTGTCGTCCCGCCGGCCGACGGCTTTCTGCCCGGCCTGCGCGGCCTCACCGCCGCCCATGGCGCGCTCCTGATCTTTGACGAGGTGATGACGGGTTTCCGCGTCCACCCGGGCGGCGCACAGGCGCTCTACGCCGTCACGCCGGACCTGACGACTTTAGGCAAAGTAATTGGCGGGGGCCTGCCGGTGGGCGCGTACGGGGGGCGGCGGGAGGTGATGCAGATGATTGCGCCGGCCGGCCCGGTGTATCAGGCGGGGACTCTGTCTGGCAACCCGCTGGCGATGACGGCCGGGATCGCGACCTTGCGCGAGTTGCAGAAGCCGGGCGTCTGGGACGGCATCGCGTCCGCGGTGGAGACGCTGACCGCCGGTCTGAGCGCCGCGGCCGAAGACGCCGGGGTCCCGGCCGTGACCCAGCGCGTCGGGACGATGTTCACGACGTTCTTCACCGATCGTCCGGTGGGCAACTGGGAGACGGCGAAGACCGCCGACAAGGCCCGCTACGCGGCGTTCTTCCGGGCGATGCTGGAGGCCGGCGTGTATCTGGCGCCGTCGCAGTTCGAGGCCGGGTTCCTCTCGAGCGCGCACGGCCGGACGGAGATCGAGCGCACCCTCGCGGCGGCCGGAAGCGCCTTCGGCCGGCTGGCGCGCTGACGCCCTGCGGCGGCCTCAGGCGGGCGGCCGGATCAGCGCCCGTCCCTCTTCGACTCGCTCACGCGCGCGGAGAACATGGCGGCCCCGAGGATGAGCAGGGCGGAAAGCAAGACCCAGGCCGCCAGGCCAACCAGCACCCACAGACCGATCCACATATGACCTTCCTGGCATCGACTTACAAGCAAGGGCAACGCCAACTCCTGGCGCCGGCCGGGTCGGTGCCGGGACTATGCGGCCATCACTTGCGAGACGGGGAGGCGGGGAAGAGGGGGATGGCGCACATAGTCTTGCCCATTAGCAGCAGGCTCTCCAGAGCTGGCATTACCCTTTCTTGTAAGTCGATCTCACTCCAGACGGCTCGACGTCTATCGAACGGCGCCGCACGCCGTCAAAGGCGACGCGCCGGGGCCCGCCTCTCGCTCTGGAACGGCGTGCCCGGGGGCCGGCGGCACAACGTCTGTCCGCCGGCCCCGAAGGCACGCGACGCGGAATGCGCGGCGCGACGATCACACCGGAGCAGCGCCACGACCTGGACAGCTAGCGCACGAGCAGCGGTATGTACAGCGTCAGAAGGCTGGAGGCGCGCGTCGTGAAGAACGCGGTCTCCGAAACGGCCACGTTGCCGGCGCCGTCACGCGACTCCACCCGGTAGCTGTGGGGCGCGCCGGGCAGCAGGCCGCCCAGGTCCACCTGGTGCGACGACGCCGCCGCGCCGCAGCCGCGCGACGCCGCCAGGCTCAGCGTCAGGCCCTGGCCGTATATCACCCGGCTGGAGGCCGGCTCGTCGGTCGTCCACCTGACCGTGGCGCCGCGCTGGGCGGGCGTGACGGAGACGTTCATGATCACGGGCGGTGCGGTGTCTTCATCCTCCTCGGTCGCGCCCGGGCCGCGCAGCAGAGCGTTCAAGCCCAGGTAAAACGCCTCGTCTTGCGCCTGGCCGCTGGCGCAGAAATGAAGATTGGCCTTGTTGCCCTCATCGGTGCTCACCAGCGCGTATGTGCCGACAACAGTGAAGGTCCCGCTTGCTCCGGGCGCCACGGTCAGAGGCAACCCGCTGACCTGGAAGGTGGCGTCCGGCGCCTGCCCGCGCGGGCGCGGGGTGGTATGGGTCAGATTCAGCGAACTGACGATGGCGGACGCGCCGCTGGCCGCCGAGTTGGACACCGCCACCGTGAACTTGTAGCGGCCCTGGTCCGGGGCGTCGACGCATCGGAAGGCGCTGGCCCACGTCAGGTTGACGCCGCCAGCAACCGCTTCGGCGCTCTCGTCCGCGGTCATCATCATCTCGCAGGGCTGGGATGGGCCGTCATCATCACCACCACCACCACCACCACCGCCGCCCCCACCCCCGCCATCGTCGCCGCCGCCCGCGGGGAGCCCGGAATACACGTAAGCCGCGCCCGCATCCAGGCCGCCCAGGTCCTTATCCGGCGCGCCCACCAGGGCCACGCCCGAGTCAAACGCGACGGAGGCGCCAAAGTGATCCTGGCTGGCCGCATCGCGCGCAAACAAGGCCTGGTGGAGCGACCAGGTGTCCTCGATCCGCTCGTACACGTAGGCGGCCCCCGCTTCCGTCCGATCCCCCTCGCCCTTGCTCTCACGCGCGCCGACCACGACGATGTCGCCCTGGATCGCGACCGACCAGCCGAAGCGGCTGCCCGTGTGGACGCCGCCCAGCGCCAGCTTGGCCTGCTGGGTCCAGCCTGTTCCGCCGGACTGGAAGACGTACGCCGACCCGGAGTTGGTGCCGGCGGCGTCGTCCTCTGCCGCGCCGACCACGAACGTGTCGCCCTCTATGGCCACGGAATAGCCGAAACGGTCGCCGGCGACTGTGTCGCCGCCCGAGAGCCGGGCAGACCGGGCCCAGGACGAGCCGTTCCAGTTGTAGACGAAGACCGCATCGGCCAGGTAAGCGCCAACCAGGAGCGTGCCGCCGTTCAACGCCACCGCCCAGCCGAACGCATCGCTCAGCACCGCCCCGCCGGTCCGCGTGGCCAGCTTGACAACCTGCGCCCAGACGCCGCCGCTGTGTTGAAAGATGTACGCCGCGCCGGAGTTGGTGGTGGCGCCGACGAAACTGTAGGGCGTGCCGACCGCGACGGTGTCCCCGTCCACGGCAACCGTGAAACCGAACCACATATCGCTCGGGCTGTTCGGCAGGAGCTTGGCCTCCTCGGTCCAGCTCGCGCCGTTGTAGCGAAAGAGGTAGGCGGCGCCGGTGTTGCCGCCCCTGTCGTCATCCCCGGAGGCGCCCACGACAATGAGGTCCGCGTCGATGGCCACGGACTGGCCGAAGGCGTCCCCGGCGCCGGCGTCGCTGGCCGTCAGTCGGGCCGTCTGGACCCAGCTCGTCCCGTTGTAGCGAAAGACGTAGGCGGCCCCTGTGATCACACCGCCGGCCGCCTCGCCGGGCGCGCCGATGACGGCCCACTCCCCGTCCAGGGCCACCGTGCTGCCGAACCGGGCGCCGGCCACCGGCGTGGCCGCAGATAGCCTGGCCTCCACCAGCGCCTGGACGACTTCCGCGGCAGCCGGGCTCTCCAGGCGACCCGGGTCGGCGGGCCGCGCGGCCTCGATCTCGGGCGCCCGGTTCACGCCCGGGCCGGACGCGGCGCCGACCAGGGCGGCGGCGAGCACAAGAGCGATGGGTTTGAGCATGGGGTCACCTCCAGCTTCGGAACCTGCCTATCAGAGAGCGGGCCGGCGTCGCCACGGACAGGATGACTTCGGCTCAGTCGTCACCTCCCGGAGGTGGCGGGCCTCCGGGGGGCCCGCCGCCGGGCGGGATGCCGGGCGGCGACCCCGCGGTCGGCACATCGACGGGCGGGCCGAAGGGCGGCGTGCCGTCCGGTTCGTCCTCTTCCGGCGGCTGCGGGGTCGGTGAGGCGCCCGGCGCAGACGCGGGCGGCGCGCCGTCCGGCGGCTGGGCCGGAGGCGGGATGACACCCGGCAGGATGCCGAACTGGATCATGAGGTCACCCCAGCCCAGGCCGGTCTGGCGCAGCGCAAAGATCTCGGCCACGGGGACAGGCGCGCCGGACTGTCCCGTCTGCGCGCTGATCTCATAGGCCAGGCGGATCTCCCCGAAGCCGAACCCGGAACAGAACCAGCGAGCGATCTCGGCATACGGTACACCGAAGTGTTCGGCCAGCGCGCTGGCGATGGGATGCGAGGTCCCGCCGAGACAGATCGGGTTGTCGGCGGGCCCGGCCGCCGGCTTCGTCTGCGTCGGCGCGCTGGTGGCCGTCGGCGCCGCGCCCTCCGCCGGCGTGGCTGTCGCGGTCGGCGCCGGGCGGCACTGGCGCACGACGGTGACCGTCAGCCGTGCGGGCGATTCGCCGGCCGGTTCGACGACCTCGCCCACCTGCACCTGGATCTTGACCTCTGCTCCGTCGGCCGCCTGGGACCACTGGGGGTTGAGGCTGAAATTCAACTTGAAGCTGACGGACTCGCCGGCCAGGATCAACCCCCAGTTGTCCGGTTCGATCCGCACCGTCTCCATGAACACCGCTCCTCGGATCACCCGGTAATCCAACTGGACCCCGGACACGTTGTCGCGCGGAGGCTCGCCATCGTTAACCAGACGGCCGGAGACGCTGAACTCGGGTCCGCAACCTGCGACCAGAAGTTCATCCGGCTCAAACGCGAGGCTCGGGCTCGCCGCCGGCGGCGCGATCGGCGGCGGTTCGCGTTCGAGGGCCTCGATCCGGGTGGCCTGCCACCGGCCATCGGGGAGCAATTCAAAGGTCACCCGCACCGCGGCGCCGGGCTCCAGCGCCGGGTCGTAGACCGTCCGGTCCGACACGGCGACCGTCGCGCCGCCGACCCGCCAGCTGTCAAGACCCATGTCGACCAGCACCCCCGTGAAGCTGGCGGTCTCGGCGCCGGCCGACACGACCTCGACGACGTCGGCCAGCCACACGCCGTTGGCCAGGACGCGCCCGACGATATCGACGATGGCGCCGACGTCCGCCCGGCCGTTGACGACCGTCTCGTCGCTCACCCGCACCGGCACGCCGCCGACCATCCAGACGGTGTTTTGCACGGCCACGAGCGGGCCCTGCTCCCGGAATTCGTCGGCCGGCAGCCCCGGCGGCCGGCCCGGCAAAGTCAGAGTCGCCTGGCCGGCGGACAACACCACGGCCTCGCCCGCCGCCTCGACCCGCACCTGCCCGGCCTCGACCGCAAAGCGCGCGAGGCCGGCGGCGCCGACGAAGACATTGAAGGCCGTGCCCTGCACCCGCGCCGCGCCGGCAGGCGTCGCCACTACGAAAGCCGCCTCCGGCCCGCGCGGCTGGACCTCATGCGCCGTGCGCCCGGCATGCTGGGTGAGATGGACGCTCACGGCCTGGTTGGGCCGCCGGTCCACGGCGGTGAGCGTCAGGCTGCTGTTCGCGTACAGGCGGGTCAGGCTGCCATCGGCAAAGCGCAGGGTCGCGGCCGAGCCGTCGCCGGTGCGCAGACTCTGCCCGGCCAGCAGGCTGTCGCCGGCGGCCACAAGCCGCCAGTCCTCGCCCGGACCGGCGGCCACCTCCACGCGCCCGGCGGCCTCGGTGATCCTGGCCGCCAGCGCCGCGCCGGGCGGGCTCGCCAGGCTGACGGCCCAGACGATCAGCGCCACGACCGCCAGGCCGGCGAGCGCGCGCCCCGCCCATGCCAAGCCCGGCCGGCGGTTCGGCTGGGGCCCGGGGCCGCGGCCATTGGCGAAGACCTTGAGCACGTGCTGCCAGCGCCGGGCGGCTTTCTCCGGCGCCGGCGCGGGCTGCGGCAATGCGCGCATCGCGGCCGCCAAAGACAACAGCTCTTTCAAGTCGGCGGCCTCGTCCGGCAGGCGGGCCAGGAGCGCCTCCAGCGGCACGCCGGCTTCCAGTTCCTGCAAGCAAAGCTCAAAGAGGTCTTCTCGATTAACCATAGGTGATCTTCCGCGCTGCCAGGATCTGTTGCAGCGCCGCCAGGCCGCGCAACTGTAAATTCTTAATCGCGCTCTCCGACTTGTTCAACACCCGAGCCACCTCGGCGACCGGCATGTCCGCCAGGAACCGCAGCGCCACCACGTCGCACTGATCGGGCGTCAGGCGGCGCAGGGCGCTGCGCAGATAGTCGTGGGTCAACCGGCGCTCCGCCAGCCGTTCCGGCGCCGGCCCTGGATCCACCAGATCGTCGCTCATGGCGGAGTGCTGTCGCACGCTCTTTCTCCGGTAGTAGTCAATGGCCTGATTACGCGCGATTTGAAAGAGCCAGGCCCGGAACGGCGCCTCGCGCCTCCGGTAGTTCGGTAAGCCCTGCATCAGCTTGACGAAGACCTCCGCAGTGAGGTCCTCGGCGGCATGGTGCTCTCCGGTCCGGTAATACAGATAGCGATAGATCTGGCGCTGAAAGGTCTCGTATAGGGTCGCGATCGCATCGCGGTCACCGGCTTGAGCAAGCAGGACAACTTGATCGTCTATGACATCGGGCATACCTGTCCTGTCAGCGTGCGGCAGGGCCTGTGACTCAAATAACGCGGGCATCGGCGTAAAAGTCCCGTCCGATTTGTCTGTCATGCAAACAACCCTTATGTAGACGCGCCCTCGACCATCACACCGGTCGAGGGCGCGTCGGCGTCAGCAGCCTGCTTTTCGGTTGCGTGGCCGAGGGCCGCGCGCCTTACTGGCCGGCGGTGTCTGACGTGCGCGCCTCGGCCGGCGCCCCGTATTCCTGCAGCGCCAGACGCAGCGCGCCCTCCAGGGTCTCGGCCATGTGCGCGTGGCCGCGCAGCACCACAATCACGCGCTTGAGCTGTGTGACGGTGTTCTGCTGCGATCGGATGAAGAGCGGCTCAACGTAGACCAGCTCGTCCTCGATAAGCAACAGCGTCGTGTGGCCGCGGATCACCTCGGTGCCCATCCGGTTCCACCAGGAGATCTTCTCGGAGATATCGGGGTCCTGGTCGATGATGGCGTCGGCCTGCTCCGGGCCGGTGACAAACAGGCCCTTCGGCACCATCAGGACGAAGAGGCGGCCGTAGTCCGCGCCGTCCTGATAGACCAGCGGCATGGCCCGCAGATTGCGCGCCCCCTCCGGCGTGTACGGCATGGTCATCACAAACTGTTGTTTGTCGGCCGAGGCCGGCAGGAGCCCGCCCGTCTCCACCAGCATGTGATACGGCTCGATCGAGAACGTGATCGCCTTGCCCCGGTCCATCACCGGCCCCAGCACCTCGTCGGCGTCGTCCCACATATCCTCCATGTTGAAGAAGTACATCGGGTCGTTCATATGGTAGTAGATATACAGGTCGTCGAACTGGAGGTGGAACAACTGCAGCGGGTAGGTGAGCTGTTGCCGGACCTCGGCCGGCAACTGGTCGCCGTCGCTGAACAGCGACGGGTACACGGCCGCCCAGGCGTTGATCACCGGCGCATCCGCGATCTTGTACAGCCGCACCTGGCCGGTGGCGGCGTTGATCGTCGCCTTCACCGAGTCCTCCACATAGTTGACGCGCCGGGTGGCGACGGCCGTCGGGGAGCGGCTCTGCGATTTGTCGCCGATGAACTCATGCTTGCTGTAGGGATATTGGTCGGCGACGGTGACGGCGTTCACCAGCCAGGTGATGTCGCCGTTCACGATGGTGGCGTACGGGTTGGACTCAAAGTACAGGAAGGGCGCCACGCGCTCCAGCCGCTGCAGCGGCTGGCGGAAGTAGTGCAGGCGCGTCTCGGACGTGATCAGCGTGCTGAAGACCATCTCCCAGAACTCGCCGCTGCGCCAGCCGAAGACCAGCCGCTTGAGAGGCGAGTCGACTTTCACGCCGACCGGGACATCCGGCGGCAGCACGTTCTCGGCGCGCCCCTGCGCGGTGGGGTAATCCAGCTCGGCCATGGCGCGCACATTGCTGACGGCCATGCTGGCGTTGCCCTCGCCGTAGTACACCTGCGGGTTGGCCGGCGTGATCTCCGGCCAGGCGGCCGCGGTCGGGATCTGGCCGCTGGTGAAGACCGGGTCGCCTTCCACCGTCACCTGCCCCACCGGGGCCGTCACCAGGCCGTGGCCGTGGGTGAAAAGCATGAAGCGTTGCCCCCACCAGGCCAGCCAGGGCTGCGGCTCCAGGATGGGCAGTTCGCGCACCGCGCTGGCCAGCACGACCTTCTCGCCGCCGAGGGTGTAGCGCAGGACGTCCACATCCAGAAAGTCGTAATAGGTGCGCAGTTTCTCCTGCTGGCGGAAGATCTCCAGGGACGGGCCGTAGATCATGTGGTCGCCCGCGGTCTGCAGGATGCGCTCGGCGTGCTGGGGGTCTACCAACTGCTCCAGGTAGCTCACGTAGGTGGGCCAGAGCGGCGCGTTGCGCATGGTGCCGCTGGCGAGGAGGCTCTCCAGGCTGGGCATCGGCTCATCGCCGTTGCGCGGCACAAATTCGATCTCTTCGACCTTGTCCAGGCCGAAGGCGCGCCGGGTGGCCGTGATGTGGCGCTCGATGTACGGCAGCTGGATGACGGGCTGGTTGGGGATGACGAACAGCGTGTCCCGCACGCTGACCGCGCCGGCAAACGCCAGGTCGACGGCGACGAGCAGCACGGCGGCCGTCCCGGCCAGGCGCGCCTGACGCGGCCAGCGGCCGTTGCCGCGCCCGTTCGCCCGCTGGTGCAACGCCCCCAGCAGGACCACGACGGCGACCGTCACGCCCAGGACGACCACGGCCGTCAGCTGAATCTGGTTGAGCGTGGAGAAGAAGCCGGTGACATCAATGAAGCTGGCGCCGGTGAACACGCTGGTGGCATAGCCTTCCTGCACCAGCAAGTTGAAGCGGCTCAACCATACGCCGGCCGCCGCGACCACGCCCAAGCCGGCCAGGGCGGCGCGTGTGGGCGCGGTCGCGACGACGCCCAGCCAGGCGATCAGGCGCAGATCAGGCGGAGCTGCGTTGGTCGGGCGCGAGGAGAAGTGGGCGCCCAGGACCGACGACGCCAGCGCCACGACCGACAGCCAGAGTGCGCCCCCCCAGGTCACCCACCACGCCGGCAGCGTGAAGATATAGAAGCCGACGTCCGCCCCGAAGACGGGGTCACGTTCGCCGAAGGGCGGGCCGGACAGCAGCAGAAATTCCTGGTAATACGGCGTCAGCCAGAAACCGACCAGCAGGCCGACCACGCCCGCCACGCCCAGGACGAAGCGGCGGGCCGGCTGAGAGAGTGGATGGGCCAGAGCCGGGATGGCGACGGCCGCCGCAAACGCCAGCGCGCCGGCCACAAACAGCGTGGCGCTCATCTGAAAGTTTGTCCAGAAAACCGTGCTCAGGCCCAGGCTCTCCAGCAGCCAGAGGTCGGACAGCAGCAACGTCAACTGGTCAAAAAAGAACAAGGCCAGGGCCGCCCAGCCCGCTACCAGGCCCCGGCGCCACAGCTGCGCGCTGGACGGCATACGCAGGACGGGGATGGCCGGCGGGCGCGCCAGCACATCGTCTTCCGCCTCGACGGCGGGGACGCCGGGCTTCTCGTCCGCCTCCACCACCGGCGGCTGATAGGCCACCTCCAGGATCGTGCGGAAAGGCACCCCCGTCCCGCGCCAGGCCAGGGTGACCAGGTACACGAGGCCGAAGGAGAGATAGTAGAACAGGCTGAACAGGATGGCGACGGAGGCCGCCTCCGGCAGGCCCAGACCGCCCAGGTAGAGGATCCCGGTGAATGCCCACTCGAACTGCCCGATCCCGCCAGGCGTGAGCGGGAACAGCCGGGCGAGGTAGCCGACCGCAAACGCCACCAGCAGGATATCGAACGTGACGTGCAGCAGCACCTGCTGGGTGGAGAAGGCCATCGTCAGCAGATAGGTGACGACGTCCTCCATACCGAAGGCGATCAGCGCCAGGACGACGAGTTGGGCCATGAGCGCCGGCCGGTGCAGGAGCGCTTGCAGGTGCCCGCGGGCGGCGCTCAGGACAGTGGCCTGGCCGGCCGCCGGAGCGGCCGGCCGGGTCCACCAGTAAAACACTCCCACGATAACGCCGGCCCACGCGATCTGGACCAGCCAATCCGCCCAACCGAGGGAGAGCAGGCCAAAAAACGCGTAGGCGCCGATCGAAAACAGAAGCAGCATCCGCGACAGGAACAGGGTCGAATGCGCCTGCCGGGGGGTTGCGCCGGCGGCCTGCAGGGCCGCCACCGAGGCGGCGTGGCCCAGGTGCAGAGGCAGGAACTTCGCATACGTCAGCCCGCCCAGATAGGCGCGGGCATGCTGACCAAACGTGCCGGGGATGCCGTGATAACGCGCGAGGCTGTGAAAGCGAAACGCTTCCAGCGCCCAGAAGGCGGCCAGGACGACGAAGGCCAGCCCGACCACCACCCATTCCACCGGTTCCTGAGACTTGAGGTAGTAGACGTGATCGGCCACGCCCTCCACAAAGCCGGCGTCCCGGTCATGATATTTGACGATGCCTGAATCGATCAGCAGCCGCAGCAGGCGCGTGTTGGCCAGGATGTTCCAGGAGTTGGCCACGTAAATCAGGCTGCCCAGGAGGAAGGCGGCCAGCAGGACGGACAGGCTCAGCGTGCTGAGAAACGCGCCGGTGACGCGGGGCAGGCCAGCCCGTGGCGCCGCGGCTTGATCGGCCGGTTGAGCAGACATAGAGTGCGCCTCCCCAGGCGGTCGGGGCGCGGCGCGGCAGTCCGGTGGTCGCGCCACCTGCGGCCGCCGCGCCGGCGCCGTGGCAGGTTGGTTTGGGTCAGGGCGCGGCGTTGCCGCGCGCCGCGCCCTGACGATGATGAGTTAGGGGCTGATCGTGCCTCCGCCGAAGTCGTCGAACCAGGCGTTGCTGGATTTGACGTACCACACGCCGATGTTCCCGCCCTTGTTGCGGAAGAACGTGCCGGCGTTCGCCGTGCCGACCAGTGCGCCGTTGACCAGCACGCGCACCGAGCCGTCGGCCAGCGCCTGACCGCCAAGCCGGTCGCCGTTGACCAGCGTGATCGGGATGGTCGCCAGGCGCTTCCAGGCCTTGGAGCCTTCCTTGGACTCGATCAGGATCACGCGGTTGACCGGGTCATAGCAGACCAGGATGGCGCCGTTGTTCCAGTTGGCCTTCTGCGCCTTGAGGAGCAGCGAGTGCGTGGCGCCGCTGGCGGCGTGGAGGGTGGTCAGCGTGACGGCCGCCTCCTGGCTGGCCCCGAAGGCCGTCTTCCAGTACAGGGCGCCGCCGCTGTTAACGTCCACCCGCTGCTGGGCAATGGCGTAGCCGCTGGTCGCGCCTTTCCAGTTGGCGCCCAGCTTGCCGTTCGCGCGGTTGAAGTTGTCCAGCAGGGTGGCGGCGACCGCCACCTGGAACGTCTGCACCGCAGACGAACTCGCGTTGGACGCGCGCACCGCCACGTTGTAGACGCCGGAGGCGCCCGGGGTCCAGGTGATCAGGCCGGTGCCGCTGTCGATGGTCATGCCGCTCGGCGCCGCGTCCAGGCTGTAGGTGATCGGGCCGGGGAAGGCCGCGGCGGCGACGTCGTACGTGTAGGCCGTCGCGATGCTGCCGCTGGTGACGGGCGTCGAGGTGATGCTCACCGCCAGCGCCGGCACCGTCGTCATCGCGTACTCGCCCAGCACCTGCTGGCGGATGAGGATGCCCTCGTCAGGCGTCCCCACCAGGTCAGGATTGGGATCCGGCGCGTAGAACTCGGCGCTGGGGATGAAGCCGGCCATGGCCAGGATGTAGCCGAAGTTGTCCTGGAAGTTCATGAGCCGGGGCGCGTCGCCGGGCTGGTTGATGATCACCCACTCGATCTCTTCCAGCGTCTCCGGCTCCAGCCAGGTGGCGTCGGTGTTGGGCAGGTAGTTGATGTTCTGGCCCACCAGGAATGGGTGGCAGAACTCCAGCTCGCGCTGATCCTCGCAGTCGAAGAAGCGCGCCAGGCCGTCGGTCGCGGCGTACGCAGGCTCGACGTTGTCCAGGGTCAGCGTGCCGGCCACGATCTGCAAGAGGGCGCCGCGGAAGTCGCCGAACTCCATGCGGATGCGCACCGACTGGCTCTCGCCGGGCGCCAGGCCCAGGCGCTGGCTGATGTTGCCCGGCACCAGCTCACCCTCCGGGTCGATCAGGATGGCCGGATCGCCGGCGCAGGCCGCGTCGGCGTCCTGGTCGGGGAAGAACAGACCGCTCTTGACACAGATGAAGTTGGTGTTGCCCTTCAGGATGGGCGAGAAGGGCCCGTTCTTCTTCACCGACTCCAGCCCGAACGGCTCCGGATCGATCCCGTTGACCGGGTCGACGGCGACGAAGTCGGGGATGATCTCTTCGCCGGCGCGGTCGATGCGCCCGCTCTGCCAGACCATCTGGCCGAAGAGCAGGCCGTTGCCGATAACGTTGGGGAAGTGGCCGATGCCCAGGCTGGCGTTGTAGCACTGGCCGTCGTCCAGGCTGGTGCACAGCGGCAGAGTCGGGTCCACGCGGATGTCGCGCCGGTCCTGGGTGAAGCCGTCCAGCCCGCCGATGTCGGCCAGGTTGCGCTGTTTGGTCTGGTAGTTGAAGGCGGTCAGGTAGGCGTTGGGGTTCAACGACGTGTTGTGGATATCGATGGTGAACTCGACCACGTCGCCGCCGTTGATCCCGGTGCCGATGGACACGTCCAGATCGTAGAAGTGGCCGGTCGCCGAGGTGCTCAACTGCGGGCCGGTGGGCGGCGCGCCCGGGTCGGGCTCGGGGATGATCTCCTCTTTCCAGTCCTCGGCCGTCGCGGTATTGAACGTGGCGGTGTACTGATCCGCGCCGCCCAGCGCGCCGTAGCGGCCGGCCACCATCTGCTGGGTCAGCGTGCCGTCGCCGTTGAGCCGGTAGAATTCGGCGATCGGCGTGAAGGGCCGGGCGCCGCAGCGCAGGCCGTCCGGCGTCGCCGGGTTCACGCACAGCGTGCCGTACGGGAACATCGGCGCCGTGTAGTTGCCATCGCCGTCGAGGACGGGATTACCGTCCGCGTCAATGGCGTACTCGCCGAAGCCGTGCAGGAGGGCGGCCAGGTTCGGGACGCCGGGCAGCAGATCGCCGACTCCCAGGAGACCGAACACCGGGCTGAGGCCGGGGTTGCCAAAGCAGGGGATCCCGTTGATCAGGTGCAGCCCGTACGTCTCGCAGGTGTGGTTGCGGCCCAGGATGTCGGTGAAGGCGAAGTTGCGCCGCGGGAACGTCAGGTACTGCTGGCCGGCGAAGGTGTAGTCGTCCGCCGTGCCGATGAGGCCGTCCGGGCCGGCCTGGGGCGCGAAGGTCGGGTTGTACGTGCCGTCGGCGTTGCGCAGCACCTTGTTGTCGGCAAAGTCCGGGATGGAGAGTACGTTCGGGTCGGTGATCCCGGTGTTGTCGATCTCCGGCACGAAGTATTCGATGCCGTTCGGGCCCGTGAACGGAGTGCCAACCGTTCGGCCGCGGAGTGTGCCGGGCTCCACCACGTGCAGGGCGCCGTCGGTGGTGCCGGCCTCGATGCGCACGCGCACCGTCTGGCTCTGGCCGGGGTAGAGGCCGACCGGCGGGATTTGCAGCTCCGGCAGGCCGTCAAAATCTGTATCGGCGCGGTTGCCCGCGCACTCCAGCGACTCATCGTTCAGACCGGCGTTGAACTCGGGGATGAAGTCCGTGCTGCTGTTGATGCAGATGCCCTTCCAGCGGCCGCTGAACAGGCCGTTGGCGGTGCCGTTCTTCTTGACCGAGGTCATCGGGCCGTCGGGATGGACGCCCGGCACCAGCACGCCGAAGTAGGCTTTGTCGCCGATACGGCTGGCCAGGGCCGGGGACTCGCTGAACTTGCTCTGGAAGGCGTAGGCGGTGAGCACCGCGCTCGGGTCCGTCGACGTGTTGGTCAGGATGACGTCGAACTCGACCGCGTCGCCGCCGATCAGGCCGGCGTTGGGCGTCCCCCCCGGATAGACGGTGATGCTGCCCGGGACGATCACGGCCGTCATCGAGGCGTTGAAGCTCGGCTCCTGAGCCGGCCGCCCGCCGCCACCGCCGCCTTCTTCCTCTTCCTCCTCGACCTCCGTGGCGAAGGTAATGAACTGGCCGGTGGTGTCGCTCACCCGCCCGATCTGGAAGGTGCCGGCCGGCGGGTCAGGCTCGGGCGGCAGGGCGTTGTTTACGGTCACGTTGCGCACGTCCGAGGTCGCGCTGAGCGCGCCAAAGGTCGCCACAGCCGTGAGCTGATAGGGGCCGTCGGCGAACGACAGGGTGTTCCACGACGTCGTCCAGCCATCCGCGCCGTTGGCGTCCACGCCGAGGCTGGTGGTCCCGTTGACGAAGAACTCCACCTGGTCGGCGGTCACCGAACTGACGACGGCGGCCTGGACCGGGACGCTGCTGCCGCCGACAAACTGGCCCTCGGCGGGGGACGTGATCGCGACGACCGTGCTCTCGTCGGTGCTCGAGCCGGAGTTGGTGACGTCCACGTTGGTGCCAAGCTGCACCGTGGCGTCGAGCGAGCCGTCGCCGTCGCTGTCAACCTGCGCCTGGATGCGCAGATTGGCCTTGCCCTTGAAAATGCTGGTGACGCCGCGGTACTGGACCTCGGTGAACGCCATGGTGAAGAGCACGCCGTCCTGCGCCGCGCCGACCAGCGTCGGCGGGGTGCCATCCGCCTCCTCCGGCGTGAAGATGACGCATTCCTGGTTGGGCGTGTCCTCATCCGCATCGCACACTACTTCCGGCAGCGCGACGAACGCGGTCGGCCCCGAGGTGGTCTCCCACATCACCGGGATGGCGAGGGTGTCGCCGACATTGTAGGTGAAGTTCTTGAAGGCCGAGGTCCAGTCGACGAACCGGGTCTCGTCGTCATTAATGGCGTTCCGGTTGAAGCTGACCACGCCGGTGTTGCCCACCGGGATGACGCGCGTGTAAGTGTCGGTGGTCACGCCGCCGTCATTGCTCACGGTCAGGCTGACGGTGTACACGCCGTAGGCGGCGTAGGTGTGGATCGGGTTCTGGGCGGTGGAAGTGTTGCCGTCGCCGAAGTCCCACAGCCACCAGTTGGGCCCGCCGCCGGAGCCGTCCAGGAAGGCGCACTCGAACAGCGTACAGTTGCTCCAGTCGAACGGGAAGAAGGCGTCCAGCGCGGCGCCCGGCGCGACCAGGGTCACGTTGATCGAGTCGGTCGCGGTCTCGGCGCCGTTGGGGTTATTGTTGGTGGCCGTGGCTGTGATGGTATAGGGGCCGGGGGCGAACGAGTCGCCGTTCCAGACGGCCCGCCAGCGGCCGCTGCCGGCCGGGTTCTCGGTCGCCGGGATGATCGTGCCGTTGATGTCGAACTCGACCGCGGTCGCCGGCCACAGGCTGCCGGGCGCGGCGTTGTCGGCGCCGGTGAGCGAGCTGGTGCGCGCTTCAAGGGCGACGAAGCGGCTGACGGCGTCGCCATCGTCGGGGGCCGTGATCGCCACCCGCAGGTCGTTGACGATGAAGGACACGATCATGTAGGTCGCCCGGCGCCCGCCGGCGTCCTCGGCGGTCGCCACGACCGACCAGGTGCCATCCGGGACGGTCGTCGTGTCCCAGCCGCGGTAGACCCAGCGCTGCGAACCCTCCAGGGTGGCCGCGCCGATGGCGTAGGCGGGGCTGCCGGTCGGGTACGCCGGGTTGCCGAGGGGCCGGCCGTACTGGGGATTCTCGATCGGCTCACCGAGCGATTGGAACTCGCCAAACGGAGTGAGAATCCGCGGATCAATGGCGGAAGTCGGATAAACATCGAAGCGGACGCTCGTGATGGCGAACTCGCTGGTGACGAGCGCCTCGAGGTCCTGGAAGCCGCGCACGTCGTCCGTGTTGTCCGGCAGGAAGATCCTGGCGGTCAGCATGTTCTGGATGCGCACGTCGATCTCGTCGCCGAGCGCCCCGGCGCCGGTCGCGGCGGCGACCCGCAGGCGGTCGCTGGTCGGCGGCTTGGTCAGGTTGACCGTGGTGTCCTCGACGTCGTCGCCGTTCGTGTCAATGTCGTTGTACGTGTCCAGGACGGTGGTGGTGTCCCAGGCCAGCTCCCACAACCCGCTGGTCGAGTTAAAGGCCGCCGGGCCGAGTGAGATCTCCGGAGCATCGTCCTCGTGGGGATTGTAGAAGAACTCCACGCTGGAGGCCGTCGTATTGCTCACGTTGGCCCGGAGCGTCACGTTGCCGTACAGGATCGCGCCGTCGTCCGGCGTCACGATCGTGACCGCCGCCGCCTGGGCAACTGCGGGGGCTGGCGCAGACGCGAGCGGCCCGGCCAGCAGGGACAGGATGAGGCAGACAGACAGGAGTCGTGGGCGGCCGAGCTGCCAGAGGCGCCGGACCTGCCGTAATCGCATACTCATAGCGCATTCTCCCTGTATTCCTAACGAATGGGCGAGCAAGGTTAACGGCCCGGGGCATGGCGCGCTAGCGGGTCCCCATAGTCACCTCCTTAAGGCAGGCGGAAGAGGCGGCCCCTGGTCCGCGCGACAGTTATTTCAGCCACCTCAGCGCATGGCGCGCGCAGCCGACCAACGGCTTTTATACTTTTGTCGACTCTGAAAGGCTCCGTTGTGTAATGTAGCGGTTATGGTCTAAGAAAAACAACCGTCACCTGGCGATACTTGAATAGGCGTTTTGGCCTATGTATTGTCCGCAATGGCCTAAGTTATAATGCGGTTCATGCCGGGTCCGATCAAAATCTTGCTGGCCGATGACCACGCCATGTTCCGCGAGGGGACGGCGGAGCTGCTTAAGAAGGCGCCGGATCTGGTGGTGGTGGCCGAGGCCCGGGACGGCCAGCAGGCGGTGGAGCTGGCCCGCACGCTCCAGCCGGACGTCGTCATCATGGACATCCACATGCCGCAGATGTCCGGCGTTGACGCCACCCGCCGCATCCACGAGTTCCTGCCCGAGGTCCACATCCTGGTCCTGACCGCCTACGACGACGAGCAGTACGTCTTCTCGCTGCTCCAGGCCGGCGCCAGCGGTTACCTGCTCAAGACGGCACCCATCAGCGACCTGATCCGGGCCATCTACCAGGTCTGCGCGGGCGAACTGCCCTTCGACCCCAAGATCACGCGCAAGCTGGTGATGCACGTGTCCGGCGCGCCTGTAAACCCGTCGAGGCACAACCACCACGTGCTGGAGTACCAGACGCCCCGGGAGAACCTGACAGACCGCGAGACCCGTGTGCTGGAGCTGCTGGCGCAAGGATTAAGCAACCGGGAGATCGCTCAGGAATTGTCCATCAGCCATCGCACTGTCCAGGCCCACCTGGCTCAGCTGTTCGGCAAGATGCACGTCAACTCCCGGCTGGATGCCGTGCTGACGGCTATGCGCTGGGGGTGGCTACGCCTGGGGCAGTAGCTGTCGCCTGCCTCGTCCCCCGTCTTCCAGCCCTATCCCCGCCTCGCTCGGCATCTTCACAAAACCGGGCTAAAATGGATGACGAACTCGCCGAGACCTTTCGGGGCCTTGTGCGTTGTCTAGTACAGCGTCGCCCCATCCAACGACAAGCTAACCGGCTCACAATAGCGCCGCCTCACCAGGCCGCTCCCAGGCGGGGCGCCGGCCGGGCGCAGGACAAGAGGCTCTGGAGGCTGGCCCGGCGCTGACCGTCGTTTGTCAGGAATGGCGGGCCCAGACGAATAAGCCCGCCTCGGGAGGGGACTGCGGCATGCCCCGGCCTCGCTCACATTCACTGCTGGCCTACCTCGCCCTGCGCCTCGTCGCGCCGCTCTCGCTGGCAATGCTCGGCCTGCTCCTCGCCGGCTACCTCGTCTACCAACAGACCATCCTGACCCTGCTGCTCGACCGCGACAGCGAGCTGGCGACGCTGGCGGCGCTGGATGTGGAATACGAGATCCGCGAATACGCCCGGGCGCTCCAGGCCGTGGCCGACAACCCGGACCTGATCGCGGCCTCCGGCGAGACACGCCTGGCCGCCTTGCGACAGGCGATGGACAACCAGGAGCAGTCGTATTACGACGGCATGGCGGTCCTCGACGAGCGCGGCGCGCTGGTCGCCAGCGTCCCCGACGGCGGCAGGGCGCCTTACCTAGCCATGGCGGAGCGGCTTCAGGGCGGCGCGCGGGCCAGTCTGGCAAAACCGGATGTCTGGCTGGGGGACATTCATGTGGACCCGCAGACCGGCACCGGCCAGATGGTGCTGGGCGTGCCGATCCAGAGAACCGATGGCGCTTACGCCGGCGCGCTGCTGGGCAGCTTTCTCACGGATGGTTCGGAGCTGGCCGAACTGGTGGGCGACCTCAACCCGGGCGCCAGCGGTTTTGCCTACCTGGTGGACCGGCGCGGGCGCGTCATCTACCACCCCGACGCCAGCCTGATCGGCGCGGACTTCACCAACCGGCCGTTTGTGCACAGCGTCGGCCAGGGCGGGACCGGCGGGGTGGTGTGGGATGCGCCGGACGGCCAGCGCTGGATCGCGGACTACTCGCCCGTGGGCGAGACCGGCTGGGGCGTCGTCGTCAAGGAGTTGTGGGATGTGGCCGCCGCGCCTGCCCAGACCTATGGCGGCGTGTTGCTGGTCATCGGCGCAGTCGTCGCCGTCATCGCCACCGGGCTCCTGTGGCGGGCGGTCGGCCGGCTCGCCCGGCCTATCGGCTGGCTATCCGAGCAGAGCGTTCAGTTGGCGGCGGGCCGCGACGCCGCGCCCACGGCGGCCAGCGGGATTGTCGAAATCGACCGGCTGGGGGAGGCGTTCGACGCGATGGCGGCGCGGATCCAGGCCTACCGGGCCCGTCTGCGCCGCTATGTGGAGGCGCTGACGCGCTCTCAAGAAGAGGAGCGGCGGCGCATTGCGCGCGAGCTGCACGACGAGACGGTCCAGACTCTATCCGGGATCGCCCGCCGGCTGGAGGTCTATCAGGCCGCCGCCAGCGATCCGGCGCATCGCGCGCAACTGAATGACGTGCGTTCGCAGTTGACCGAGGCGCTGGAGGGCGTGCGGCGCATCAGCCACGACCTGCGCCCACCCATGCTCGACGATCTGGGCCTGTTGCCGGCGCTGGACGCCCTGGTGCAGTCCACGCGCCAGGGCCCGGGAGGCGTGGCGCAGACGGCCCTGGAAGTGGCCGGGGCGCCGAGCCCGTTAAGCCCCGAGCAGGAATTGACGCTCTACCGCATCGTGCAGGAGGCGCTGATGAACGTGCGCCGGCATGCCCAGGCCGATGACCTGCGGGTGCGGCTGCAGTTTGAGCCCTGGGCCGTCCACCTGTCGGTCACGGACAACGGCCGGGGCTTCACGGTACCGGCCTCACTGTCTGATTTCGTCGACTGGGACAGCCTCGGCTTGATGGGCATTCAAGAGCGGGTCTGGGCGGGCCGAGGCGAGCTGTCGATTCAGTCCGCCCCCGGCCAGGGCACACAGTTGCACGTCAGCCTCCCGCTGGCTAACGGCCGCCGGTGAGCGCCGGGCGGCGCGGCCGTCAGCCGCCCAGCAACGCCTGAATGTCGAGGACCAGGAACAGCGCGATGGCGCCGCCGGAGACCAGGCTCAACGCCAGATAGCGCCAGCGCCAGTTCGTCCGCCACAGCCGCCGCAGGTTGAATATAATCAGGCCGAGCGCAAACAGGCTGATGGCGGCGCTGAGCCACACGGACAGCGAGCCGCTCACGCCTGCCAGCGGCAGGATGAACGGCAGCACGACGTACTGCAGCGTACAGCGGGCGGCCACCCACAGCATCAGGCCGCCCACAATGCCGCCGCTGCGGTCGTCGTCCTCCGGCGCGCCTGCCTGGGTCAGGTCAGCGTTGGCGTCGGTCATCGTTGCCTCTCTTTGTGCAGGCCACGAATATACCATATGGGAGTATTTATCGACTGGCTGCTGCATGATGACCAGAAGGACCTGTTCGAGTTCCTGGTCGCGCTCTCCCTGAACCTGCTGTTCCTCGCGCTGGCGGCGCTTGTGCTGTGGCCCCTCGGCCGGTTGCCGCTGGCCATCGCCCTGGCGAAGGGCTTCGGCGTTCTGTGGATCGCCGTCTGGGCGACGGCCGCGCTGGCCAACATCCTGCAACGCGCGTTCCGGGTGAATATGTACGACCGCGCCACCGCGTATGTCGTCGCGGGCCTGGCGACGGGCGGCGGCCTGCAAATGGGCTGGTCGGCGTTTGCCGCGCTGACCGTCTCGGACCAGGGCGCCGGCGCGTCTTTCTGGACGGCCGCCATCCTGGCGGTGGTGGGGGCGCTCGCCTGCCTCGCGGCCTACTATGTGGTGTCGTCCGTCTATCAGGGGGCAATCTACCGGCTGGTCAACCTGCCTCTGGCGCTGATCAGTTTCCTGGTCTTCAGCGTCTGGCCGGCCAGCGCCCGCGCGCTCTACGGGTGGTTCTTCCAGCTTTTTTGAGCCGTCCGCGCCCGCCGCTTTGGCGCCCGCTCCCGGCGCGGCTATAATCGCCGCATGCCCAACCCGCGCCTCCTTCTGGTCGACGACGAAGCCGCCATCACCGACAACCTCGCCCCGTTCCTGCAACGGTCCGGCTTCCTGGTGAGCGTGGCCGCCGACGGGGAGGCCGCCCTCGGCGCCATCACCACCTTCACGCCGGACCTGGTGATCATGGACGTGATGATGCCGCGCATGGACGGGCGCGAGGCCCTGCGCCGCCTGCGCAAGGCCGGCAACTGGACGCCCGTCATCCTGCTCACCCAGGTCGGCGAGGCCAGCGAGCGCGCCATGGCCTTGGAAGAGGGCGCGGACGACTACCTCAACAAGCCCTTCGACCCGCACGAACTCATCGCGCGCATCCGGGCCGTGCTGCGCCGCGCCCGCCCCGGCCAGCCGCCCCTGGCCGCCGCCGCCCGCCTGGCCAGCAGCCAGCTCGTCTTCGAGCGCGCCTCGCGCCGCGCCTGGGTGGAGGGCAAAGAGGTGGCGCTGACGCCTAAGGCGGCGGCCCTGCTGGAATATCTCATGACCCACCCGGACGAACTGATCAGCCGCGATCGGCTGCTCGACGCCGTCTGGGGCTGGGAGTACCCGGCCGGGACGCGCACGGTCGACACGCGCGTCGCCGAGTTGCGCCGCGCGCTGGGCGATGACGCCGCCCAGCCGACGTATATCGAGACGGTGCCCGGCCAGGGCTATCGCTTTGTGGGCCGGGTCGAGGCCGCGCCGTGAGCCGTGAGCCGCCACGCAGCTCCGCGCTCAAGCGCCCGACCCCGCCGCCCGCCCCGGACCGGCGCACGCGCCATGTCCTGCTGGCGCTCACGCCGGCGCTGCTCGGCCTGGGCGGCCTGCTCCTGCTGGCCGGCGGCCTGTCCCCCAACCCCATCCTGTTTCTGCGCGCCGACCTGGGCACGCTCCTCGGGCTGACCGGCCTGCTGACGTCCGCCCTCGTGCTCGCCGGCCTGGCGGCCTGGGACCAGCACCAGCGGGCGCTGTCCGCCGCCCAGGACCGCGCCATCCGCGACCGGCGCCGTTTCTTGCAACGGCTCGACCACGAACTCAAGAACCCGATCACGGCCATCCGCGCCGGCCTGGCCAACCTGACGCCCGGCGCCAATCCCGAAGGCGCCGGCGACGCCTTGAGCAGCGTGGACGCGCAGGTGAAGCGCATCAGCCGCCTCACCGCCGATCTGCGCAAGCTGGCCGAACTGGAGACGCGCCCCATCGAGCGCGCGCCGGTCGATCTGGCCAGCGTGCTGGAGCAGGTGGCGGATTTTGCCCAGGACCGGGCGGAGGCCGAGGACCGCCGGCTCACGCTCACCCTGCCGCGCGCCCCGTGGCCGCTGCCGCCCGTCCCCGGCGACCGGGACCTGCTGTTGCTGGTCGTCCACAACCTGGTGGACAACGCGCTCAAGTTCACGCGGCCCGGCGACACGATCGAGGTGCGCGCTTTCGAGGACGGCGCGCAGGTGGTGATCGAGGTCGCCGACACCGGCCCCGGCATCCCGGAGGCCGACCTGGCCCACGTCTGGGAGGAGCTGTACCGCGGCCAGAGCGCGCGCGGTGTGCCCGGCAGCGGCCTGGGCCTGGCCCTGGTCCGGGCCATCGTCGAGCGGCACGACGGTCAGGTCTCGCTCCGCAGCCGGGCCGGACAGGGCACCGTCTTCACCGTCCGCCTGCCCCTCAAGGCCCCGGCGGCGCCGCGCTGAGAGGTTCATCCCCGCATTGTGGCAGACCCGCCAGCCGGCGTTACCAACCGGTCACACACCCGCCATCGCCAGGTGACGGATCCCCCTTACGCTCAAGTCATCCGAAGCGCCGCCGGCTGACACGGCCCGGAACTTGCAGGAACACCTGGGCGTCTCTCTACCACTATGCGTGCCCAACCCGTCTCCCCGTACGCGCTCATGCAGGGCGCCCCGCTCCTGGCCGCGTTGCTGATGCTGTTCGTCGCCTCCGTCGCCTGCGGCGCCCTGGTCGGGTCTCCGGCCGCGCCGACGCCGGCCCAGTCCGACCCGCCCGCGCCGGGCGTCACCCGGCAGCCGGCCGACCCAGCGCCCACGGCCGTGGTCCCGGTTTCCGGGCCCGCCCCGGCCGCGCAACTGGCCTTTATCGTCGGCGACCCCACGCAATCATTCGGCGATATCGCGGCGGCGGCCCCCGACGGGGGCGGCTTCCGGCGGCTGACCACCTACGGCTACAACCAGGACCCGGTCGCGTCGCCGGACGGTGAACGTATCGCCTTTCGCTCGATCCCGGCCTCCATCGCCGGCCAGCCGGACGCGCTGACGCGGCTGGGCGAAGGCCTTTTCAATATCTGGGTCATCTCGTCCGATGGCGCCCAGGCCTGGAAGCTCACCGACGGCGAAGTCGCCCGCGGTGCGCCGGCATGGTCGCCGGACAGCCGGCGCGTGGCCTTCGCCGAGGGCGCCGACGGGACCATCGTGGAGGTCGAGGTGACGACCGGCCAGCGGCGCGAGATCGCCCGCGGCCAGGCGCCGCGCTACCACCCGGCCGGGGACGGCCTGGCGTACCTAACGCCGGCCGGCGGCCTGGCCTGGCTGGATGGCGCGGGCCAGACCCGGGCCCTGGTCCCGGCCGGCGACTTGCCCGCGCAGACCCGCGTCGAAGACTTCGACTGGCTGCCGGGCGGAACGCACGTGGCCTACACTCTGGCGGATCACAGCGCCCGGATCGGGACCTCGACGCTGGGCATTATCTACAGCGCGTGGCTCAAGCCGACCTCCGGCGGCCCGGCCGTGAAGCTGGCCGACGGCGTCCACGACCTGCGCGCCGCGCCGGATGGCCGGACCATCGCCGCCGTGCAGGGCTCCGGCTACGGCGATGCCTGCCACGTGGACGCGCAGGCCGCTTTTCTGCATCTCGCCGCCGACCTCGGCTCGGCGCAACTGCGGACATCCGCCGACTTCCAACGTCCGGCGGCGACCCGGACGGGCGAGTCGTTCTATCCGGCCTCCGCCCTCCGCTGGGCGACCAAGACGCTGGCCTTCGCGCGCTTCGGCCTGACCTGCGCGCCGGAGGCCGCCGACGCCGCCGGCGTGTACGTCCTGGACACGGCTGCCGGGACGATGACGCGCATCGCGGATTGACGCGGCCATGTCAAAATTTCGATTTCTCCGTGCTTGCCCGCACCGCGATGCGGGGGCGCACGGCGGTGCGCCCCTACGGGTGTTCGTGGTGACGGCTGCCGCCTTGTGGCTGGCGGCCTGCGCTGGGCCGACGCCCGCCTCGACCGCGACGCCGACTTCAACTTTCGAGCCGCCGGCTTCTCCGACGAGCGGCGCTCCGCCGATGCCTCAGGGCACGCCCGCCTACCCCGGCGCCGATGAGGTCCCGCTTCCGCTTCCGTTTCCAGTGGAGAGCGCCACGCCGGCCGGCGGACTCGTCCCATCCCCCACCCCATCCGTCCCGTTCGACCCGGCGCCGGCCAGCCCCACGCCGACCCCGGCGGCCGTGACCTTCCAGTACGAGCCGTGGCCCGGGATCGTGCACGTCCTGCACGCCGAGCGCCAGGTCGGCGCGTACACGCTGCGGCTGTGGCGCGACGCCAACTCGGCCGGCCTGAACATGCTCGGCCTGGCCGAGATCGCGGCGCCCGGCCAGGCTTCAATCTTCGTCGAGGGCGCGCTGGCCTGGCTCGATCTGCCAGCGCTGGACGTGACAGGCGAAGGCGAGCCGGATGTCGCCATACTGGCGAACCCGGTCGGGTCCAACCATTGCTGCCACAGCACGCATGTCTACAATCTGGGGGCGACCGCCGACCGGGTATTACTGCGCGCCGACCAGGCATACAGCTTTGGGGGCACGGGCGCTTTCGAGGACCTGGACGGCGACGGGCGCTACGAATTCCTGACGCGCGCGCCGATCCGCGCGCCCTGCTCGCAGCCCACCGTCCGTCTGGTGTTCGAGTATCAACCGGGTCGCGGATACGTGGCCGCCGGCGCCCGCTTCGCGGAGTTCTACACGTCTGAAGCTATAGCGCGGACACCCGCCTCGGGGTCAGACCCACTGGACGTCTGCGGGTTGTGGGAGATGACGATCCTGCACCACCTGGCCGGCCAGCCAGATACGGCGCGGGCCGAGTTCCAGCGGCTGACGGCTGAGGCCGCCGAGGCCCAGGCGCTGTGGGCGCAGATCCTGGCCGATATGCGCCAGAACCCGGACCTGAGCGAGGCCGTCGGCGCCCTACCCTGACGCGCTCAGGCCAGCGCTTTTTCCATCAACCAGGCCGGTTCCTCCACGCGCTGCTCGCGGCCGTCCGCGTCGGTGAAGGTCCACACGCCGGGATCATCAGCGAAGACCCGGTAGCCCAGCCGCGTGTACAGGCGTTGCGCGCCGGCGTTCGTCTTGGCCACGGCAATCACGGCGGTCCGGTAGCCGCGCTGGCGCAGGTGCGCCTCGGCCGCCGCCACCAGCTTCCCGCCGATTCCGCGGCGGCGCCAGGCCGGCCGCACGCGCAAGGCGTACAGGTAGCCGCGGTGCCGGCCGTCGGCGTACTGCCGCTCCCCGCTGTTCAACTGCATGAAAATCTGGCCGACCATCTCGGCGCCGCTCACCGCCACCAGCATCAGGCGCTGGCCGCGCTGCATGTCCTCGAAGTTCGCGCGGAAGACGGTCCGATAGTGCCGATACTCGCCGTCCCACTCCAGCGCGGGCAGATCGCGCTCTTCAAGCGGGCGGATGAGGATGCCGGTCGTGGTCGCGGCTGGAGAAGAGGTCATGGGGATTTATACCCGCGCCAGCCAGCGCGCGATCCAGTCCGCCTCGCCGGCGGCGTCGGCGATCTCGCCGTCCAGGCGCGCGGCACGCAGGGACCAGAGCAGTTCTTTGAAATGCGGGCCGGGCGTCAGGCCGCGCGCGATCAGGTCGTTGCCCGTTGTCGCCGCGCGCACGAAGCGCCAGCGGCGCAGATACGCATCCAGGTCGGCGCGCAGATCAGGCCGGGCGATGTATGCGGCCGCCACGCCCGGCACGCTCAGCATATCCAGGACTGACACCGCCTCGCTCGGCCGCGACCATGTCCGGCGCAGCCCGAGCGCCTCCCGCACCGCCTGATCGACGGCGCGCGACGCGTTGAGCCGCGCCAGCGCGTCACCGGCGCGTTCCGCCTCCGCCCGCCGAAGCAGCAGCGCCAGATAGACGCTGTCCGGGTCGCACTCCGTCTGCCACTCGCGCCAGGGGGCCGACGCAATCTGCGCGGCGTCGGCCGTCTCGGCCTCGCCCCAGGCCAGGGCCGGGTGGACATGAGCCAGCACGCCGAGCGCCTCCAGGCGGGCCAGCATGGCGGCGGCGCGCGTTTCGCGGAAGATCAACTCGAATTCGCGCCGCGCGCGGTCCGGGGAGAGCGCGCCGAGCGCCTCCCACGCGCCCGGGATCAGGGCCAGCGTGTCCGGCGCGAGGCTAAAGCCCAGGCGTTGTTCATAGCGCACGGCGCGGAACAGGCGGGTCGGGTCGTCTTGAAAACTGCGCGCGTGCAGCACGCGCACGCGGCGCGCCTCCAGGTCGAGCCGGCCGCCGTGCGGGTCGATCAGTTCGCCGAAGTGCTGGCCGTCGAGGCGCAGCGCCAGCGCGTTGAGGGCGAAATCGCGGCGGTCCAGGTCAGCGCGCAGCGTGGCCGGAACCTGGACCACGGGCAGCGCCGCCGGGCGGGGATAGGTCTCGGTGCGGGCGGTGGCGAAGTCCAGGTCGTCGCCGTCGGGCGTGGTCCAGGTGGCCGTGCCGAACGGGGCGTGGACGCGCACGGCGCCGCCCCACTGCCGGGCCGCGGCGCGGGCCAGGGCCGGGGCGTCGCCTTCCACCACCAGGTCGCAGTCGTCGGGCGCCAGGCCGAGGAGCAGGTCACGCACGAAACCGCCGACCACGTACACGGGCCAGCCGCGCAACGCGGCCAGCTCGCCCAGCGCGGCCAGGCGCGCGCGCCGGTCGGCGGGCACGAATTGTTCGAGTCGCTGGCGGATCTCGGCCGCCTCAGGCTCAGGCACCGGGTGATGTCCTCCACAGCCTGGCGCGATTATACTCGCGCCGCCCGCTCAGGGCTTCAGGGCCAGGAAGCGCTCGGTCATCAGGAAGCCGGCGGGCGCGTACAACTGCGTCCGGTACCAGGCGCCGCCCGGGATCACGGCCGGTTGCAGGCCGAGGGCCGCCACCTCGGCGTCGGTGAGGCGCGTGAACACCAGGCGATGCCCGACGGCGTCGCGGAAATCCTCGATCACCTGTCCCGGCTGGGCGTAACGCCACTCGTCCAGCTCCGCCCAGCCCATGAAGCGGCCGGCCGACGGGTCGCCTTCCAGGCGGTAAAACGCGATCGCGCCATTGGGGTAGCGGAACGTCGCCAGGAAGCGCTCCAGGTCGATGCGGACGATGGCCGCGGGCGAGGGTGTGAGCGTGATGGTGGGCGTGCCGGTGCGCGTGACCGTGGGCGTGGGCGTGACGGTGGACGTCTCGGTCGGGGTCGCGGTCTCGGTCGGCGTCGCCGTGCGCGTCGGCGTGGCGGTGGCGGTGGGCGTGGGCGTCGCCGTCGGCGTGGGCGATTGATAGGCGTCGGTGGTGGCCTGGGCCACCAGCGTCGCCGTGCGCGCCGTGGCCGTGGGCAGATAGACGAAGAAGTAACCGGCGCCGCCCGCCGCGCCGCTCAGCAACAGGCACAGCATCGCCAGCAGGAGCGCGCCCCAGACCGTCAGCAGCGCCCGGTCCACGTACTCGCCGTTGAGGCGCTGCGGCTGGCCGCCGGGGCCGGGCTTCACCTGGGCCGTGAAGCTGTACGACTCTTCGTCGCCGATCAGGCGGCGGCGGCGCGCGCGGATGCGGGCCACGGCCGTCGAAGTCTCCCCCGGGTCCACATTCAACTGCGTCTCCGGCGGCCGGAAATCCAGCTCGTCGCCCGGGTCCTGCCAGTCGACGTGAAAGGGGGCTGGCGTGTTGCCGGCATTCTGGATCAGGACCTGGGCGCGGCCGGTGCGCACCTTCTGCGGCTTGAGCTCGGCGCGGAAGCCCTCGAAGGCCGTGACGGTGAGCGTGGTGCGGGCTTCGCCGAACTGGCCGGAGTCCTGGCTGGTGACGCGGACCGTGAGCGGGTGCCGTCCAGCCTTGCTCTGCGGCGTGCGCGGCGGCCGGATATTGAGCTGGACGCGTTCCTGGTTGCCGGGCAGGAGCTGCAGGCGCTCCGGCGCGCCGCCCACCCAGGCCGCCGGGATGCCGTGCACCGATATCTTAAAATGGTCCACGACCTCGGCCTGGTTGAGGATGATCAGCGGCAAGGTGGCGACGTTGCCGGGCTCCACCGAGAGCTGACCGGACTCGATGAAGACGCCCACACTGCCCCCGCCCGCCCCCAGGACCGACCCGCCGCCGGGTCCGGCCTCCACCTGCGTTCCGGTGCGCCCGGCCGGGCCGCCCCAGCCGGCAGCCGAGCCCGGCCCGGCGGCCCGCGATTGGCGCCAGTCCGCGCTGGGGTAATTGGACAGAGACTGAGGCGCCGCGCCCAGCGCGCTGTTTCCGGCGACCGGCGGCGCGGGGAGGTTGGGCTGGGTCGCCGCCAGAATCTCAGCGCCGGCGGCCGGCGCGCCGGGGTTCGGCCGGGCGACGTCCACAGCCGGGACAATAGGAGCCGACCCATCCGCCTGGGTGTCTGACGGCGGCGCCAGGCCCGGTTCGGCCTCCGTCGCCGGGCCTTCGGTAGCTGGCGCGTCGGATGCGGGCCCGACAACGGGGGCGGCGGGTAGGCCGTCAACCTGCGGCAGCACCTTCTCCAACGCCGAAGCCAGCGCGCCGGCGTCCTGGAAGCGGTCCTCCGGACGCTTGGCGAGCGCGGTGACGACGACGGGCTCCAGGGCGGCGGGGAAATCGGGGCGCAGGGCGCGCGGCTGAGGCAGCGTCTCGCGGATGTGGAAACGGCGCGCCTCGCTGATGCTCTTGGCCGCGAACGGCACCTGGCCGACGGTCAGCTCGTACAGCAGGACGCCGAGCGAATAGACGTCGCTGCGCGCGTCGGTGGGCTGGCCGAGCGCCTGTTCCGGCGACATGTAGGGCGGCGTGCCCATCGAGACCGAGTCGCGCGTCTGGCCCAGGCCCTCGGTCAGGCGCGCCAGGCCGAGGTCGGTGAGCACCGGGCGATACGGCAGGCCGTCGGACGGGTCGGGCTTGAGGATGACGTTGTCGGGCTTGATGTCGCGGTGGAGGACGCCGCGCTTGTGGGCGAAGTCGAGCGCCTGGGCGATCTGGCGGACCAGGCGGAGCGACTCGGCCAGAGGCGGCCAGCGGCCGGCGGCGCGCAGGTCCTGGAGCGTATCCCGCAGGTTGCGGCCGGGGATGAACTCCATGACGATGTAGAGCAGGCCGCGAGCCTGGCCGAAATCGAAGACCTGGACGATGCCGGGGTGGTCGAGGCGGGCGGCGGTGCGGGCCTCGGTGAGGAAGCGTTCGCGGAAGTCCGACTTCTGCGCGAACTGGGCCTGCATGACCTTGATGGCCACGTCGCGCTGGAGGGTGACGTCGAAGCCCTTGAAGACCGCGCCCATGCCGCCCTCGCCCAGCAGGGCGACGACCTGATAGCGGTCGAGGGACTGGCCGAGGAGTTCTTCCAGCATGGCAGTCGCGCGCCGGGCGCGACGCGCCTGACGCTGCAACGCTATTCTAACCTAACGGTGCGCCCAGGCAACTGCGCTGCGGCGGGTGCCTCCGCCGTTGGTGGTCAACTTCCGACGCCTCGACCCTTCGGCAGGCTCGGCTTCGCCGAACCACTCAGGGCGAACGAAAACCAAAGGAACATCGGCTTCTCCCCAGCGTTCCACGGCTTCAGGGATCATCGTCCACAAGGGTGAGCGTCGCCGCGCTCGCCCCCAATGTCGCGTTCGCGTTCGGATTGCTCAAAGTCAGACTCACCGTCTCATTCATTTCATCGTTGCCGTCGTCGCAGATGTTGATGGAAAACGTCTCGCTCGTATCGCCGGGCAAAAAGGTCAGAGTGCCGCTGACGATCACGTAGTCCTGGGTATCGGTCGGGCTGGCCGGACAGGTCGGCGGCGGCGGCGTGACGCCTATAGCGGGCACGGTTGCCCCGTTCGCCGCAGCAAAGTCGACCGTAACCGACCCGCTGGACGAGCTGCTGAGTATAACCGTGATAACGGCCGTGCCGTCGCCTTCGTTCACGCTGAACACCGAGCTCTGGAAGGAAATGGCTGGCGGGTCATTGTCGGCAATGCTCAGCGTCGCCAGGCTCGTCCCCAACGTCGCATTCGCGCTCGGACTGCTCAAAGTCAGGTTCACCGTCTCATTCGGCTCATCACCGGTGTCGTTGCAGATGTTGATCGTAAACGCCTCGCTCGTGTCACCGGGCGAGAAGCTCAGAGTACCGCTGGCGGTCACATAGTCCTGGACGGCGGTCGGACTGCCCGGACATGACCCGCTCACGCCTGTGGCGGTCCCATCTGTTGCAGCGAAGTTCACCGTCACGTTGGCGCTGGCCGGGTTGCTCAAGGTGACGTTGATCGTCGCCGTGCCGTCCCCCTCATTCGCGCTGTACGTTGCGCTCGAGAAGCCAACGGTCGGCGTATCGTTGGCCAAGATGGTCAGCGTCGCCGCGCTTGTCCCCAGCGTCGCATTCGCGCTCGGGTTGCTCAAGGTCAGGCTCATCGTCTCGTCCGGCTCGCCCACATTGTCGTTGCAGATCGCCACCGTCAGCGCCGTCTGCGGTGTGGTATTCCCGGCCGCAAAGGTCAGCGTGCCGCTGGCCTGGGAGAAGTCCTGCGCCGCCGTCGGGCTGCCCGGACATGACCCGCTCACGCCTGTGGCGGTCCCGTTCGCCGCGGCGTAGTTCACCGTCACGTCCGTGCTGGCCGGGTTGCTCAGGGTGACGTTGATCGTCGCCGTGCCGTCCCCCTCATTCGCGCTGTACGTCGCGCTCGAGAAGCCAACGGTCGGCGTATCGTTGGCCAAGATGGTCAGCGTCGCCGCGCTTGTCCCCAGCGTCGCATTCGCGCTCGGGTTGCTCAAGGTCACTCTGACGGTTTCATCGGCCTCGCCCAGGTTGTCATTACAGATCGTCACTCGCAGCAGGTTTTGCGGCACAGTGCTCCCAACCGCAAAAGTCAACTGGCCGGTTTCCTGCACAAAGTCCTGGGAGCCTGTTGGACTGCCCGGACATGCGCCCGTGACGCCGCTGGCCGGGTTGGTGGCGCCGCCGCTGATTGTATAGTCCACCGTGACCGGGGCGCTGGATGTGCCGCTGAGCGTCACGGCCAGCGTGACTGAACCGTCGCCTTCGTTGGCGCTGGCCGAGGCGCTCGCCAAGCCGACCGTCGGCCGGGCGGTCACATTCAAGGTGGCATTGGCGGCGGTCGTGTTGGAGCCCCCATTCGTCGTCGTCACTGCACCGATGGGCATGGACACGGGGTAAGCGCCTGCAGTGGACGAAGAAACCGACACAGTCACCGTGCAATTTCCGCCGCCCGGCAGTGAGCCGCCGCTGAGCGTCACCCGCGCCGCCGTGACCGACACGGCCCCGTTGCACTGGGAACTGGCCGGGGGCGAGGGGACCTGCAGGCCCGACGGCAAATCCAAATTAAAGCCTACCCCGACCAGGGCGGTGACATTGCTATTGGTCAGAACAATATTGATCTGCCCGGTCGTCCCGGCGGTGATAGCCGCCGGCGAGAAACTCAGGCTGACCGACGGAACCAGCAGCGCAGCGGCGGTCCGGCTGGCGACCGCATTCGCCGTCTGATTGGCGTTGGCGGTCTGGATGGCGACCGCCGTGGCGGTCTGCGCCGGGAGCTGCGCCAAGACGGTCTGAACCGCGGCGGCCGTGCTGGTCTGAAGAGGCACCAGAGCTGTCCCGGTCAGATCAGGCGTAGAGCTGGGCAGAGGCGTTGTCGTAGCCGTCGCGGTGGATGTCGGCGTAATCGTCGCCGTCGGCGCCGTGCCGGGGTCGGGATCCAGGCTGTCCTGAACCCCGTCATCGTCCGTGTCCGGGTCGAGGGGGTCCGTGCCCCGCACGTTCCTTTCCTCGCCATCGCTCCAGCCGTCGCCGTCGCTGTCGAACGTGGTGGGCGAGGTGCCGGTCTCTAACTCGCGCCGGTTGGAGAGGCCGTCGCCGTCGTCGTCCGCCTCCAGCCAGACCGCCGTCCGGGTCAGATTGAAGAACGCGGTCTGCGCCACGCCGGCCGTCTGTTGCGCGGCCGCGGCCAGGCGCGTGGCCTCCGCGCCGGGTTCAGGCTGGGTTAACCAGATGGCCGCCGCCACCGCGCCGGCCAGCCCGAGAAGGAGCAATCCAGCCAGGGCCACCGGCGCCCAGGGCGGCAGCGCCGCGCCCACGGCCGCCTGGCCGTTGAGCGACCGCTTCTGCCCGTCCGGCGCGCTGACCTGGGCCATGTACGGATAGGCCTCCTCCCGCCCGATCAGGCGCGTCCGGCGCGGCGCGACGCGGAAATCCAGCGACGCGGCCTCGCCGCTCTCGACTTTGACTTTGGCCTCGTGCGGCGTGAAGCGCAGCGCGCCCTCCGGGTCGGACAGGGCAAGCTGGTAAGTCTCAGCGGCGTTGCCCTGGTTCTCGATCGTCACACGGCCCTGGCCGCGCGGGCGCAGGCGCTCCGGGCGCAACTCGGCCGCAAACTGGCTGAACGCGCCCACGGCCAGCGTCAGGCGCGATTCCGCCGCCTGGTCCGGCGCCGACTGGCTGACGACGCGCAGCCGGACCACGTGCCGGCCGGCCCGGCTGGACGGCGCGCGCGGCGGCTGGAAGACCAGGCGCACTTCCTGCTGGCCGCCAGGCGGCATGCGGATGGCGCCGGGCATGGTGGCGAGCCAGGTCGGCGGCACACCCTCCACCGTAATCAGGAACCGGTCCTCGGCCGGGCCCTGGTTGAGCAGGAAGAGCGTGGCGATGGCGCTGCCGCCGGGCAGCACGGACAGGCGCGGCGTGTCCACATACAGGCCGACCAGGCCCGCGCCGGGGCTGAACTGGACCTGGGCCGGATCGACGGCGCTGCCGTCGGCGCGGACGATGGCGGCCCGGCTCGTCGCGGCCAGCGCCGCGGCCCCGGCCAACTCCAGGCGCAGCCAGCTATCGCCGATGCGCAGCGGCGCTTCGGGCGTCCACGGCTGCGGCACGTCCGGCAGCACGGGCACATTGTTCAGCAGCGTGCCGTTGGTGCTTTTGAGGTCCGTCACCCGGTAAGCCACGCCGTCGTAGTCAATGCGCGCGTGGTGGCGCGAGACCTTGGGGTGGTCGATGACGATGTCGCTCTCCGGGTCGCGGCCGATGGTCAGGCCGCCGGGCTTCATCAGCACCGTGCGCGAACGATGGTCGGGATCGAGGATCTGGATCCGGTCCGGCTCGACGGCGGGCGGCGCGGCCCCGGCCAGCGTCTCAGGCGCCCCCCCTGACGTCGGTTGCGCCGACGTCAGGGGAGGCTCGGCCAGGCTGAGCTGGTGGGCAGCCAGCAGGCCGCTCTCCGAGCCGACGCCGACCGGCTGAGTCTCGAGCGACAGGGCCTCCGGCAGGGCCGCGTCCAGGGCGGCGCCCAACGCGGCGGCGTCCGGGAAGCGCTCATCCGGGTTGAGCGCCAGGGCCTGCAAGATCAGGCGCTCCACCGGCTCGGGCAGGTCCGGGCGGAAGGCGCGCGGCGAGGTGACCGGCGCGGCGAAGTTTACGCGGGCGGCCTCCAGGCCGGGGGCAAGCGCGAACGGCGGGCGGCCGGCGGCCAGCTCGTAAAGGATCAGGCCGAGCCCGAACAGGTCGCTGCGGGCGCTGAGCGGCTGGCCCTGGGCGTGCTCAGGGGAGAGGTAAAGCGTGGCCTCGGTGACCGGGCCGGACTCGCGCAGCCGCCCCAGGCCGACATCAGCCAGCACGGGCTGATAGGGCAGCGCCTCCCCCGGCTCGGCGCGCAGCAGGACGTTGCCGGCGTGCACGGCGTGGTGTAGCAGGCCGCGCTGGTGCAGCTGGCCCAGCGCCTGGCCCAGGTCGCGCGCGATGCGGAGCGCCTCGGACAGCGGCGGCCAGGTCCCGCCGGCGGCGACGGTCTTGAGCAGGCGGCCCAGCGGCGCGCCGGGCAGGAAATCGGACACCAGGTAGACGTGCGGGCTGAGCTGGCCGAAATCGAGGACGCGGACGAGGTGCGGGTGGCGCAGGCGCACCGCCGTGCGGACCTCCTGCAAAAACTGCTCCTGCAAATCGCGGCGCTCGACCAAGCGCGGCGGCAGGACGCGCACCGCCACCTCGCGCTCGAGCTTGGCGTCGTACGCCCGATAGACGGCGCCCAGCGCGCCCTCCCCCAGGAGGGCGGTGAGCGTGTAACGGTCCAGGGCAGTGCCGACCAGGGAAGCGGACATGGCGACCTCGCAGGTCAGGGCGCAATCAGGAAGGGCGGCGTGACGAGCGGCCGAAGAGGGATTAAGTCGAAGGAGATCACGCGCGTGCTCCGCAGGGCGTTCACAAACGCGTTCTGGCCGGCGGCCGTCATCGTCGCCGGGCTGGCGTTGAATCCCCACAGCAGGTTCGTGTCATTCTGCTTGATGATGGGATAGTGGGTCGTATCGTCCGACTGGCGGCCAACGGCCACGACGCCGCTCACCGGCGACGGCATATAGACCGCCACATAGCTGCTGTTGCTCGAATACAACGGCACCAGCCGGCTGGGCGGGACCGTGACGGCGTAGGGCGAGTTCCACGCGGCATCCGCCGGATCCACGACATATACACTGGTATCGCCAAGCGAACTGATCCAGCTCTGGCCCCAGTTGATGTACAGGCCGGCCGCCTGGAAGTACAGGGTGCCGCCGTAGCCCAGCCCGACCACCGGCTTGCCGGAGCCGACGATGGCGCCGGCTTGCGCGCCGCCCGCATCGCCCCACGGGTTGGTCGTGTACGTGCCGGAGTTGCCGGTCTCCGGCCCGACCACGATGAAGTCATAGCCGGACAGGCTGGTGGAGGGCAACGCGCTCTGGGCCACCAGATCGACGCGGAAGCCATAGGCCTCCAGCAAGGTTCGATAGTCTCCGGCGGTCGCAGTATCCGAGCTGTAGACGTAGGCCACGTTGGGTTTCGCGGCCTGGGTCTGAGTGGCGGCCGCCACGGCGGTCTGAGTCCCGGCCGCGGCCGTCAAAGAGGCGGCTGCCGTGGCCGCGGCCGCCGTCGCGGTCTGCGCGGCCTGGGCCGTGGTCGTGGCCGCCACGTTCACGACCGTCGGCGGCGTGACCGGCACAATCACGGGGACGGTCGCGGGCGGCGGGGTCGGCGTGCCCGTCGGCGTGCCGGTTGGGGCGGCGGCGCCGGTGGCCAGGGCGGCGGCGGTGCCCTGCGCGGCAATCACCTGGGCCGTGGCGGCGACGTCGGGCGTGAGGGTAGGCGCGTTGAGGGCGTCCGGGTCCTGCGAGTCGATCACGCCGTCGTTGTCCGTGTCAGCGGCCAGCGGGTTGAGACCCTGCCCCACCTCGACGCCGTCAGTCAGCCCGTCGCCGTCGGTGTCGGCGGCCAGCGGGTTGAGACCGCGCGCCGCCTCGTCGCCGTCGCTCAGGCTGTCCTCGTCCGTGTCCAGCTTGAGCGGCAGAGTGTTCAGCTCCAGCTCGCGGCGATTGGTCAGCCCGTCGCGGTCGTCGTCGCCGGCCAGCCAGGTCTCGGTGGCGGTGGCGGCAGCGATGGCGCCCTGCGTGCCGCCGATCACGGCTGTCGCCGTCGCCGCCGCGCCC